>JAFIHI010000051.1 GCA_017848755.1 Nakamurella sp.
CCCGAGGACCCGGTGGTGATGACGACATTCGCAGCATCCACCGCCAAGCCGTAGCGATCGCGATAGTGCCCGGCGATCGCGCGGCGCAGCGGCATGATGCCGAGCGCCTCGGTGTATCCGAGGATGTGCTCGTCGAGCGCCGCATGCGCGGCAGCCAGCACGGGCTTCGGCGCGGGGGTGGACGGCTGGCCGGCCGCGAGGTTATAAACGGGCTCCCCGCGTTCGGCCCGCGCCGCGGCCGCGGCCCAGACCTTCATCACGTAGAACGGCTCCACCTGCCCGCGTAGCGAAGGGCCGAAACCGCGACGAAGTCGATCGGCGTGCGTGGTCATTTCTCCATCCTGGCACCCGGCCGACATGCGGCCGGATCCCAGCAGGTCCGCGCCAAGCACGTTGGCGCCGAGCACGTCGGCGCCAATCAGTTCGGCGACGCCGAGTCCGGCCCCGCGCCTGCCGGGGTGAGCACGGTCGATGCGCTGATGCTCAGCGACGACGGATCGTCATCGGAGACATCGACGCGCACCGTCTCCCCGTCGGTGATGGTGCCGGCGAGGAGCGCTCTGGCGAGCTGGTCGCCGATCGAGGATTGCACCAGCCGACGCAACGGCCTGGCGCCGAACAGCGGGTCATATCCGGCCAGCGCCAACCAGTCTCGCGCCTCGTCCGTCACATCGAGGGTGAGCCGACGGGCAGCGAGACGGCGCGAGAGCGCGTCGATCTGGATGCCCACGATGCTCGCGAGCTGTTCCGGCCCTAGCGGTTCGAAGAAGACGACGTCGTCCAGCCGGTTCAGGAACTCCGGCTTGAACGCGGTTCGCACTGCCGTCATGACCGCCTCGCGCCGATCCGTCTCCGACAGCGTCTGGTCCATGAGCGCCACCGAGCCGAGGTTGGAGGTGAGGATCAGCAGCGTGTTGCGGAAATCGACCGTCCGCCCCTGGCCGTCGGTCAGCCGTCCGTCGTCGAGTACCTGCAGCAGGATGTCGAACACGTCCGGGTGCGCCTTTTCGACCTCGTCGAGGAGGATGACGCTGTACGGCCGGCGCCGGACCGCCTCGGTGAGCTGCCCGCCCTCCTCATGCCCCACATACCCCGGAGGTGCGCCGACAAGCCTTGCCACGGAGTGCTTCTCCGAGTACTCGCTCATGTCGATGCGCACCATGGCATGGACGTCGTCGAACAGGAAATCGGCCAGCGCCTTGGCAAGTTCGGTCTTCCCCACGCCGGTCGGCCCGACGAAGAGGAACGAACCGGTCGGCCGGTCCGGATCGGAGATTCCGGCGCGTGCGCGGCGCACCGCATCCGCGACCAGCGTGACGGCCTGATGCTGGCCGACCACACGCTTTTCAAGTTCGCTCTCCATGCGCAGTAGCTTGGCGGTCTCGCCCTCCATCAGGCGCCCCGCCGGAATACCCGTCCAGGCAGAGATCACGGTGGCGATATCGTCCGGCGTAACCTCTTCGGACACCATCGGATCGGCGGCCTCGTCGCGCTTCTCGGCGGCGGAGGCGTCGGCCAGTTCCCGCTCCAGGGTGGGGATCTCGCCGTAGAGGAGCTCCGAGGCGCGCGCAAGGTCGCCGTCACGCTGGGCGCGATCGGCCTGGACACGCAGCTCGTCGAGCTGCTTCTTCAATTCGCCGACACGGTTGAGGCCCTGCTTCTCACGCTCCCACCGGGCGGTGAGCGCCGCGAGCTGCTCGGACCGATCCGCGAGATCGCGCCGCAACCTGACGAGACGATCGGCACTCGCCTCGTCCGACTCCTTCTGTAGCGCAAGCTCTTCCATCTTCATCCGGTCGACAGTGCGCTGCAGCTCGTCGATCTCGATCGGCCTGGAGTCGATCTCCATGCGGAGCCTCGACGCGGCCTCATCGATCAGGTCGATCGCCTTGTCCGGCAGGAACCGGCTGGTGATGTACCGATCCGATAAAGTCGCCGCGGCAACGAGTGCCGAATCCGCGATGCGCACGCCGTGATGCGCCTCGTACCGTTCCTTGATGCCGCGCAGGATCGCGATGGTGTCCTCCACGGAGGGCTCGCCGACGAACACCTGCTGGAAACGCCGCTCCAGCGCGGGATCCTTCTCGATGTGCTCGCGGAACTCGTCGAGCGTGGTCGCGCCGACCATGCGCAGCTCGCCGCGCGCGAGCATCGGCTTGAGCATGTTTCCGGCGTCCATCGCACCTTCGCCTGTGGCGCCCGCCCCGACCACGGTGTGCAGTTCATCGATGAAGGTGATGATCTGCCCCTCGGCACCCTTGATCTCTTCGAGCACGGCCTTGAGGCGCTCCTCGAACTCGCCGCGGTACTTGGCGCCCGCGATCATCGACGCCAGGTCGAGCGCCACCAAACGCTTGCCGCGCAAGGACTCCGGCACGTCGCCGGCGACGATGCGCTGGGCGAGGCCCTCGACGACGGCGGTCTTGCCGACGCCGGGTTCACCGATCAGCACCGGGTTGTTCTTCGTGCGACGGCTGAGAACCTGTACCACGCGGCGAATCTCGGCGTCGCGTCCGATCACGGGATCGATCTTCCCGTCGCGTGCGGCCTCGGTCAGGTCGTTGCCGTACTTGGCGAGCGCCTGATACGTCTCCTCGGGATCCTGGCTGGTGACCTTGCGGTTGCCGCCGCGGACCTTCGGGAAGGCCGCGACGAGCGCATCCGGCGACGCCCCGGCGGACGTCAGCAGCCGTCCGGCATCGGTGCCGGACTTCGCCACCGCCGCGAGCAGGTGCTCGGTCGAGACGTATTCGTCGCCGCCCGCCGACGCGATCTCCTCCGCGTTCGTGACGATGTTCGCGACCGCGCGGGAGAGTTGCGGCTGGGCGACCGTGGCACCGGCGGCGCTCGGCAGGCCCTTCAACAGGCCCGCGACCTGGGTGCCGATAGAGGACGGGTCCGCGCCGACCGCCCGCAACAGCCCGGGCGCAGTCGATCCGTCGGTGCCGAGCAGCGCGACGAGCAGGTGTGCAGGCTCCACGGTCGCGTTACCCGCCCTGGTCGCCGCGCTGATGGCACCGGCGAGCACCTCACGGCTCTTCGTGGTCAGGATCTCAGTATTCATGCTGGTGTTCGGTATCCCCTCGATCGTTGGTTCAGATGGCCCACGAGGAACAACCCATCAGAGTTGAGTCTATTCCACTCAACTTCGGTTCGCATCCGTCAGAAGGGCTGGACAAGGTGAGATTCAACCCGTTCGCACCGTCTACGCCGACCTATTCCGGGACGAACACGTACCGCCCGACACATCGTCATAGGCGGTCGGCTCGCGCGCACGCGGAATTCCTATCAACTTCACACGCTGCATTTTTGCACTCTCTGCAGTGATCCATTATCGTGAAGAACGTGATCGAAACCGTCGGCCGTCGGGAGCGTAAGAAGCTCGAGACGCGGTTCGCGCTGCGCCGCGCCGCCCTGCGGCTGGTGGCCGAGAACGGTTTGGACCGCGTCACCGTGGCCGATATCGCGGATGCGGCAGATGTGTCGGTGCGCACCTTCTTCAACCACTTTCCTTGTAAAGAGGATGCACTGGTCGGCGCAGACCTGCACCGTCTGCAGAAGCTCCGCGCTGCGCTCACGGAGCAACCGTCCGACCGTGGGCCGATCGCGGCGCTGCGGGCGGTGATCATCGAACTCGCCGCGAAGCTGAGCGATTACCGCGAAGACCTCATCGCCGAGATGCGCGTGGTCCAGGCAAACCCGGCGTTGCGCGCGCGCGAGATGTCCGAGTTCGCGCAGTACGAAAGGGAACTCGTCGCAGAGGTGGCGCGAAGATCGGGAACCGACCCGGCCCGCGACCTCTACCCGCTGCTCACCGCTCGCGTCGCAGTGTCGGCGTTCCGAGCCGCACTGACGCTGTGGTGCACGATCGAGAACCCGCCCGAGCTCAGCAATCTCGTCGGTGAGGCCTTCGATCTACTCGCGCAGGGCCTGCCGCCGCCGCGATCAGCCTGACGCTGCGTCGCTGCGCAGCGGACCCGTCGCTGCACCCACCCACGTGACCATCCCCACCGCCCACGCGCATCGCCCGCGACGTGGGCCTGTGAACCCAGTGACAAGGACTCTGACCTATGACCGAAACCCTCGAACGCACCGGCGGGGAGCCACGCACTCACACCGGACCGATGAAGCTCCCGCCCCGCCGGGTCCTGGTGATCCTCATCGCGCTGATCCTCGGCATGATGCTCGCCGCACTCGACCAGACCGTGGTCGCCACCGCGCTCCCGACGATTGTCGGGACACTCGGTGGGGCGCAGCACATCTCATGGATCATCACGGCGTACATCCTTGCGTCAACGGTCTCCACCCCGCTCTGGGGCAAACTCGGTGACCTCTACGGCCGCAAGAGGTTCTTCCAGGCCGCGATCACGATCTTCCTGATCGGCTCGGCCATGTCCGGCCTCTCGACATCCATGCTGTGGTTAATCATCTCGCGCGCTATCCAGGGACTGGGCGGCGGCGGCCTGATCGTCGGAGCGCAGGCCATCGTCGGCGACGTCGTCTCGCCGCGCGATCGCGGGAAATACCAGGGGCTCTTCGGAGCCGTCTTCGCCGTGACCACGGTGATCGGCCCGCTGATCGGCGGCTTCCTGACCGAACACGTCAGCTGGCGCTGGGTGTTCTACGTGAACCTGCCGATCGGGATCGTCGCGCTGGTCGCCGCTGCCATCGTGCTGCCGGGCAACCTCACCCGCATCCGGCACGCCATCGACTACTGGGGCACCGTGTTGCTGGCGCTCGGCGTGACCGCGCTGGTGCTACTGACCAGCCTCGGCGGCACCAGCTATCCGTGGAACTCTTGGCAGACATACGTTTTCGGCGCGTGTGCCGCCGTTTTCCTGCTCGCGTGGGCCTTGGTCGAACGTCGTGCCGCGGAACCGATCCTGCCGCTGCGACTGTTCACCAACCGCGTGTTCGCCGCCACCAGCGCCATCGGTTTCGTGGTCGGCTTCGCGATGTTCGGCGCGATCACGTATCTGCCGGTGTTCCTGCAGGTCGCCAAGGGTGCCAGCCCCACCGGTTCGGGCATGCAACTGCTGCCGGTGATGGCCGGCATGCTGGTGACCTCCGTCGGCACCGGCTTTCTGATCACCCGCTGGGGTCGGTACAAGATCTTCCCCGTGCTCGGCACCGCGGTGATGACGGTCGGCCTGTACCTGCTCTCCACCGTCGGCGCGCACACACCGAACGGCCGCATGTACCTCTACATGGTGATCTTCGGCGTGGGCCTCGGCGGCGTCATGCAGGTACTCGTCATCGCGGTCCAGAATGCCGTGAAATACTCGGATCTCGGCGTGGCGACGGCCGGCGCCACCTTCTTCCGGTCGATCGGCGGCTCGTTCGGGACGGCGGTGTTCGGCGCGATCTTCGCGAATGTGCTGGGCAGCAGGCTCGCCACCGCCCTGCACGGCGCCGCGGTCCCCGCAGGGCTCGAGGGCTCCGTGAACCCGGCGGCGATCGCCACGCTGCCCGCGCCGATCCGCGAGGCCATCGTCGACGCCTACTCCTCGACCATCGGCACGGTCTTCCTATGGGCGACACCCGTTGCGGCCGTGGCATTCCTGCTGACCTGGCTGCTCCCGGAGATCCGGCTGCGGCATACCATCGGCGACACCACAGCCGATACGGTGATCACCCGTTCGGATGCGCCCGCGAGCATCGCGAGCCAACCAGATACCGCGAGCGGTACCCCCACCGCAGGCGAGGGCACCCACCGCACCGCCGGTCGCCATCGACAGGGTTGACGCACGGCGGCGTCATGGCCGGTGGTTTCGCCTATGACGCTGTTCGCGGCCGGCTTCGCCGGCCGGATGCGCTGCTGGTCCGTCACGCCTCAGCAGGGTCGCGCCGCAGTGAGCTACGAACTTCCATGAACATACCGTTCATAGTTCACATTTTCTATGGACATTGCGTTCGTCGGCGGTTATGGTGCACTGGTGACGCAGCTCACGGACCCGCACCTGCCCAGATCGCACGCTCGAACCGACGCCCGCCAGGCCGCCGGCCGAGCGGCCCCGCCCCGCGTCCTGGTCCTTGATTTCGACGGCACGGTCTGCCTGGGCGACGCGCCGGTCTGGGCCTACGCCGAGGCCGTGATCCACGAGATCGGCTCCGGGGCATCGCATCTGGCAGACTCTGCGTCCGCCATCCGGGGCGCGCTCGCCGCGTTCCTGCGCGGGACCGAACGCGCACCGCGCTATCTGGACGGCTATGCCGCCGTGGCCGCGATCACCGACGGTCTGGCCACGGACCGGCAGCGCGCCACGGCATACCGGGCGAGCCGCGAAGCGCTCGCGACCGGCGGCCTGGACACGCACGCACCGGCCGGGCTCGGTGAGCTGCTTGCCGAACTCGCCAGCACGGTCCATCGCGTGGTGGTGACGAATGCCCCGGCCGCCGGCGTCCGCGACACGCTCGCCACCCTCGGCCTCGGCGATGTGATCGACGAGGTCATCACCGATGCCCACAAACCGGACGGCTGGCGGAACCTGTTGCCCCGACTGCTCAATGGTCGCGCGCCGGCCGATCTCCTGGCCGTCGGGGATGTCTGGGCCAACGACATCGAACCGCTGCTCGACGCCGGGTGCTGCACGGCGCTCGTCGATCGATTCCGCCAGAACGCCGGCCCCGCACACCTGATCAGCAACACCCTGCCCGACATGTACGACGCGATCCGCCTCTGGGCGGCTCACCCGGATGCGTTCGTCGCGGCCCATCCGCCGCGCCCGATCGACGACCCCGCATCCGTCATCGAAACACGCTGACCGCCACCCACTCTCAAGAAAGCAGGAACTCCATGAGCATCCGCAGGCACACCACCTTCGCCGTCATCGGCATCGCGCTCGCCTCGTCCCTGGTGCTCGCCGGCTGCGGCGTCAAACAGGATTCCTCGTCCGAGACCGGTTCTGGATCAACCACTTCCGGGGCGACCAGTTCCGCCGCCGCGCCGTGCACCGGCAAGTCGAACGACAGCGCCACGGACCCGACGCAGCTCACGCTCGCGCTGGTGCCGTCCGGCGACGCGAAAAAGCTTGTGGAGACGGTGAAACCGCTCGAAGAAGCCTTGACACAGCGACTCGGCATTCCGGTGAAGGGCGTCATCACCCAGGACTACCAGGCGGCGGTCGAGGCGATCGGCAGCGACCAGGCCCAGATCGGCATGCTCCCGAGCCTGCAGATGAGCCAGGCGTGCGAGAAGTACGGTGCGGTCCCGGCTCTGCAGACCCAGCGCAAGGGCAAGTCCAGCTACGCCGCGCAGTTCATGACGAACAAGCCGGACAAGTACTGCACGGACACGCCGGTCAAGGGCGCCAATGGGATGCTCTACTGCAACGGCACGCAGTCCGGCACCGGCCCGGCCGGGCTGGACAGCATCAAGAAGATCAAGGGCGCGACGGTCTCGCTGCTGCAGGCCGCGTCGCCGGCCGGATACATCTTCCCCGTCGCCGCGATGCACAAGGAGGGCGTCGAGCTCAAGGACATCAAGGTGACGCAGGTGACGGCGAACGACGCGAGTGTGCTGGCCGTCTACAACGGGGACGCCGAGGTCGGCACCAGCTACTGGGACGCGCGCGAGGTGGTCGCGAAGGACACCCCGGACGTGGGGCAGAAGGTCGTCGTCTTCGCCCTCACCGACGAGATCCCGAACGACGGAGTGTCGTTGTCCGCCAACCTGTCCAAGGCATGGCAGACGAAGATCGCCACTGCGATGAAGGATTACGCGGCCACGCCGGACGGCGTGAAGGCCCTCACGGCCATCTACCAGATCACCGGGCTGGTCGACGCGAACCCGGCGAGCCTGCAGCGTACGTTGGACGCCGCCAAGTCGATCGGCTTGGGCTGAGGCCCGGGCTAGGTCCGCGGCCGATCCGGTCGCGGACCCGGCGGACCACGCAGTGCACGCGCGAACCCGCCGAATCGGAAGGGATGTTCCGGCAGGACTTTCTCGCAAGGAACAGCTCGGAAGGGACAGTGCCATGAGCCAGGCGCAGCAGGCGGCCGGCATCCGGTTCGACCACGTCGGCGTCACGTATGCGAACGGATTCGTGGGGCTGGACGACATCACCCTGCGGATCGACAGCGGTGAGATGGTCGCCGTCGTCGGTCTGTCAGGTGCCGGCAAGTCGACCCTGGTCCGTACGATCAACGGCCTGGTACCGATCAGCTCCGGGCAGATCACCGTCGGCGGCGTGGGCCTAAAAGACCTGCGCGGCAAGGGCTTACGCACCGTGCGCAGCGAAGTCGGCATGATCTTCCAGAGTTTCAACCTGGCCAAGCGCACCACCGTGATCAACAACGTCCTGATGGGGCGGCTCTACCACACCCCTGCCTGGCGAACCCTTCTCGCGGCGTGGAAACGCGACGACGTGGAACTCGCGATGCAGGCCCTCGAGCGGGTCGAGATCGTGCACAAGGCATACGCCAACGCCTCGGAGCTGTCCGGCGGGCAGCAGCAGCGCGTGGCGATCGCACGGTCGCTGGCCCAGCGTCCGCGGGTGATCCTGGCGGACGAGCCGACCGCCTCGCTGGATCCGCCCACCTCGCATGTCGTGATGCGGGACCTGCAGCGCATCAACGCGGAACTCGGCATCACCGTGGTGGTGAACCTCCACTTCCTCGATCTGGCACGGCGTTACGGACAACGCGTGATCGGATTGCGCGGGGGTCGGCTCGTCTTCGACGGGCCGGGCGCCGATGCGGACGCGGGCGTTTTCGAGTCGATCTACGGCCGGTCGCTGACCGCCGAGGACATGCTCCCGGGCCATCAGCAGGCAGCCGTATGACGACGCTCCCGATCGCGGTACCTCCTGCCGGCGATGCGCCGGGAACGGCAGGGCGGGCTTTCGGCGAGCACGGGCACTGGCCGCGTAAGCCGCGGACCTGGCCGCGCACGGTGGTGATCGTCGCGGTGATCTGCGCCCTCACCGCGTGGTCCGCGATCGCGATCCAGGTCGACCCGGCGACGCTCATCCGCAACGCGCACAACGCCTCGAATACGCTGGTGCAGCTGTTCCAGCCGGACTACACGTTCATCCCGGACACCGCTGACGCCCTGCTGGAGACCGTTCAGATGGCCGTCATCGGGACGGCCGTGAGTGTGGCGCTCGCGCTGCCGATCTCGTTTGTCGCCTCGCGGGTCACGAACCCGAGCACGGTGGTGCTCGGCATCGCCCGGTTCATCATGAACGTGGTCCGCAGCATCCCGGATCTGCTCTATGCAGCCGTATTCGTCACCGTCATCGGAACCGGCGCCATCTCAGGGGTTTTCGCCCTGGTGCTGTTCGATCTCGGCATCATGGTCAAGCTGATCTCCGAGGCCCTCGACGGGCTCGACCGCGGCGGGCAGGAGGCGGCCCTCGCGTCCGGCGCGACATGGCTGAAGGCCGACCGGATCGCCATGCTGCCCGAGGTCGCGTCGAGCTACATCTCGCAGACCATCTATGTCTTCGAACTGAACATCCGCGCGTCCACCGTGATCGGCCTGGTCGGCGCCGGGGGCCTCGGCATGTTGATCGACAAGGTGCGGACTTTCTATCAGTACCACTATCTTTCGACGATCATCCTCGAAGTCCTGGTCATCATTCTCGCGCTCGAACTGCTGAGCTCGGCCAGCCGGAAGCGTCTTCTCCTATGACGCCGATCGGTACCACGCCCGCGTCCGATCCGCCACGCGTCGCGGACGCACCACCGCCCGCGCATGGCACCGGCGGCCCGACCACCGGCCTCACCCCGGGCCTGCCTCCGGCCGCCCGCCCGAAGCGCCCGCACCACCGGCTGCGCCAGGTCGTGTGGGCGCTGGTGTCGGCCGTCGTCGTGGCCGCGTTCTGGAGCGTGGACATCAGCTGGGACTCGCTCGGGCACGCACCCGCGCGGTTGGTGCACTACATCGGCCTGATGTTCGGCCCGCCGGCGTGGGGCCAGCTGCCTGCCGCGGTGTCGGCGACCATGCTGTCGGTCGCGATGGCCTGGTTCGGCACGATGCTCGGCATCGTGATCTCGTTCCCGCTCAGCCTCCTCGCGACGCGCGGGCTGACGCCGGTGTGGGTTCGATGGCCGATCCGCGGGTTCTTCGCCGTGCTGCGCGCCGTGCCGGAGGTGGTGATCGCGGTCCTCATGTTGTCGGTCACCGGTCTGACCGCCTACACGGGGGCGCTCGCGATCGCGCTGGGATCCATTGGCACGCTGGGCAAGTGGGGATATGAGAGCTTCGAGGCCGTCGATCGCGGGGCCATCGAGGCCGCGAACGCGGCCGGCGCGAGCCGCGTCCAGGTGATGCGCTGGGGTGTGTGGCCGAATGCCCAGCCGGACGTGCTCGCGTTCTGGCTGTACCGATTCGAGATCAGCGTGCGCGCCTCGGCGATCCTGGGCTTGATCGGTGCCGGAGGCATCGGCAAGATGCTGATGGACAACATCCAGTTCCGAGTCTGGGATGTCGTCGGCATGTTGATGATCACGGTGGTGGCGATCACCATGATCATCGACCAACTGTCCGGGATGGTGCGCATCAGGATCATTACGGGGCGTTGGGACCTCCCGTTCGCGGCCAGGCTGCGCCGGCGGCGCACCGCGCGAGCGATAGCGAGCGCGCTCGACGGCACCGTGGCGCGAGCCGCGGCGAGCGACCTGGACGGCAGTGCGGCGCGAGCCGCGGCCGGTACTGCGGATTCGGAAGACCGGCGAAAGGCGGAAGAATGACCGCGGAGTTGCAGGTGCTGCACCTGTCCGACACGCATCTGCTGGGCGACGGGTCGCTGCACGTCGGGGTGACCGACACCGTGGCCGCACTGAACCGGGTGCTGAGGCGCGCCGACGCCCTTCGGCACATCGACGCGGTGGTGATGTCCGGCGACCTGACCGACGACGGGAGTGCGGAGTCCTACCGGCTGCTCCGCTCGACCGTCGAACCGTGGGCGCAGGATCGCGGCGCACAGGTCGTCTACGTCATGGGCAACCACGACGGCCGGGACGGGTTCGAGGCCGTGATCGGCCCGCGCACGGGCGTGTCAACGGTCCGCGGTGCGCGCTTCATCCGACTCGATTCGTCCGTACCCGGCTACGGCTACGGGTCGATCGACGCGGCGCAACTCGCTTGGCTCCGGAGCGAACTGGCGACGCCCGCCGAGCAGGGGTCGGTGGTCGTCATGCACCATCCGCCGGTCGGCGCGACCACGCCGCTGCTGCAGGCGCTCGAGCTCGAGAACCGCGACGAACTCTTGGATGTGCTGGCGGGCACCGATGTGCGCCTCGTCCTCGCCGGGCATTTCCACCACTCGCTCACGACCACGGTGCGCGGCATTCCGCTCATCGTGGCGCCCGGAATCACCAACACCACCGATGTGCTGGCGACACCCGGGCACGAACGTGCCGTGGTCGGCTCCGGGGCGGTTGTCGTCACCCTGCCGCTCACCGATGGGACAACGCACGACCCGAGAACATCGTCATATCCGATCGGAGATGTCCCGCCGCCGACGGCGCGCTTCTTCACGGCACCGTCGGCGCACGACGGCGACGAGGTGTACGACTTCAATCCGGCAGCGGTCGAGGCGCGCGCCGCGAAAGCTGGAAAACCCGGGAAACCCGGTGCGCCCCAGTGATTCCCGACCAGGCCCAGTCGCAACTCGGAGGGGTGATCGCGACCATCCGGTCGCGCATGCCCACCCTGCAACCGACCGAGCAGGCGGTCGCGGCCGTCCTGCTCGAACGATCCACGGAGATCGTCGAGCTGAATTCGCAACAGGTCGCGGACGCGGCCGGAGCGTCCCGGGCGACCGTCGTGCGTACCTGCCAGAGCCTGGGATTCGCCGGCTACCAACAACTTCGGGTGCTGTTGGCGCGTGATGCCGGCTACCGCGCCGCCGCCGCGGGCGGAGCGCCGAGTGCGGTGAACCCGTCGGATCCGGCGAGCGTGGTCCACGCCACCTTCCTGCACGTGGCGGCCACCGCCGCTCAGATGCCCGCCCTACTGAGCGCGGATGCCGTCGGCCGGGCCGTCGAGACGCTGGCCACCGCGCGCCGATTGCTCGTGGTGGGGAACGGCCTGTCCGCGCCGCTCGCGTCGGACATCGCCGCGCGGATGACGAGCATCGGGCGCCCCGCCGAGGCACCGACGGACGTGATGAACCAGCAGATCACGGCGCGCCTGTTGAGCGAGACCGATGTCATCCTGGTGATCAGCGGAAGCGGCGCCAACACATCCAGCGTGCGCGCCGCAGCCGCCGCGCGAGCGGCCGGAGCTGCCGTCCTGGCCATCACCGCATTCGATCGCACGCCGCTGACCGAGTTGGCGACGGTCAGCCTGATCGCGACCATGCCGGACCTCACGTTCCGCGAGGAGATCACACTGACCTCACGTCTACCGCAGGCCATATTGATCGAGGCGATCGTCGCGGCGCTCACCTTGCGCCTCGGCGAGTCCGCCGTCACGGCAAAGGCTTTGGCGCTCGACGCGCTCAGCGACAACCTGATGGAGTAGCGCTCTCCGGTGCGAGCGGGCGTCAGCGCCCGGGTCGCCAGGTAACGATCGCGGTGGTGTGGGAGCGCCAGGGCACGATGGCCTCACCGGCGTTGCCGCGCACCGCCACCATGTCGCCGCGGGTCGACCGGGTATGACGGTGTTCGGCGGCCACGGCCGCTCGGGCGGCGTCGAGATCAGCGCTGAGCTCCTCGAGGCGCTCCCGCAACGCGTCGACCTGGTTCTCCAACTCCATGATCCGGCGGATCCCGGCCCGATTCACGCCCTCGTCCTGGGACAGCCGCTGCACCTGTTGCAGCAGCTCGATATCGCGCGGCGAATAACGCCGCCCGCCGCCGGACGTGCGGCGCGGCGACACCAGGCCCTCACGGTCGTAGGAGCGCAGCGTCTGCGCGTGCATGCCTGCCAACTCCGCGGCGACCGAGATCACGAATATCGGTGTATCGAAACGGATCTCGCCGACGATCCGTCCGTCGGACCGCACCTGGTGGATCGGCCGGCCGGCGGCTGTGTCACGGCGCGGATACTCGGTTGCCATCACGCACCTCCTGTGGCGCCGGCGGACGCACCGGCCGTGGCGCCTGCTGTTCTGGTGGCCGCCGCACCAGTGGCCGCGGTGATGTGCGGCCGCGGGTCCGCCGTCTGAGTCTGTGCGAACGCGTCGAGCGCATCCTTCGCCGCGGCCGAAAGCCTGCTCGGCACCGCGACTTCCATCGTGACGATCAGGTCGCCGACATGGCCGTTCGCGCGCCGGATGCCCTTCCCCCGCACCCGGAGCTTACGTCCCGACGCCGTTCCCGGTGCGACCTTCAGCGACACCGGCGCCTCCAGCGTGGGGATCGTGATCGTGGTGCCGAGCGCCATCTCGGTGAAGGTGGCCGGCACGGTGAGCGTGAGATTGTCGCCGCTACGACCGAAGAGCGGATCCGGAGCAACCCGCACCACGACGAACAGATCCCCTGCGGCGCCGCCACCGACTCCCGGCTCGCCCTTGCCGGCCAGCCGGATTCGTTGCCCGTCTGCCACTCCCGCGGGAATGCGCGTATTCACCGTGCGCGGCGCGACGACGGTGCGCTGCCCGTGACAGGTCGGGCACGGCGTGTCGATCACGCTGCCCGTTCCGTGGCATGCCGCGCACGGCTCGGAGAACGCGAACGAACCCTCGTTGCGGCTGGTGAGTCCCGATCCCCCGCACACCGGACAGTTCCGCGGCGACGTCCCCGGCTGCGATCCGCTGCCGTGACAGGTCGGGCAGGTTCCGCGCTCCGAGAGACGCAACGAGACCGTGGTCCCGCGCACCGCGTCGCGGAACGGCAGCGACACTTCCGTCTCCACATCGGCCCCGCGCCGCCCGCGGGAGGCACGGCCGGCGCCCCCGCGCCGGCTGAACAGCCCGCCGAACAGGTCGCCGAACCCGCCGTCACCACCGGCGCCCGCATTCCGGAGCAGGTCCGAGAGATCGAATCCGCCGGCACCGCCTCGGTGCTGCCCACCCGCGGTGCCCGGGAATCCGCGGAACGCGCCGGATGCCGCCAGGCTCCGTGCTTCGTCATATGCCTTGCGGCGCTTGTCATCCGACAGCACGTCGTACGCCTCGGAGACGGACTTGAACTTCTCCTCGGCCTGTTTGTTGCCAGGGTTCTTGTCCGGGTGGAGGTCGCGCGCGAGCTTGCGGTAGGCCTTCTTGATCTCCGCCGTCGTCGCGTTTTTCGACACACCCAACGCGGCGTAGTAATCCTTCTCGAAGTAATCCCGCTCGCTCATCCGCTCGACCTCCCTCCCACTGAATCCTGACAGTCCATCGGCAGGCTAAGCGTCCTCGCCCGGCTCCGCTCCATCCTTCGACGCGGCTTCCGCGGTTTCCGCGGCGCCGCGCACCACCACCGGGTCGTTCGGCGACCCGAACTCTGCCGCGCCCTCCTCCGCATCAGCGGCGGCGGCACCGGCCGGTTCGGCATCATGTTCCGGTCCGGTGACCACGACCACCGCGGGCCGCAGCACGCGCTCGTCGAACTGATACCCGACGCGAAGCACCGCGGTCACCGTCGGGTGATCGACGTCCGGCGACGTTGCGAACTGCACCGCCTCGTGCACATTCGGATCGAACTCGTCGCCCTCGGCCCCGTATCGCGAAAGCCCCATCCGCTCAAGCGCTCCGGTGAACTTGTCGGCGACATTCTTGAAGCCGCCGACCAAGTCGCCGTGCTCCTCGGCGCGGTCGAGGTCGTCGCACACCCCCAGCAGTTCGGCAAGAACGGCAGCCTTGCCGGCCGAACCCGCCGCCAGCCGATCCCGCTCGACCCGCTTGCGATAGTTCGCGTACTCGGCCGAGAGACGTTGCAGGTCGGCCGTGCGCTCGGCCGCTTCCGCGCGAGCCGCCGCCAGCTCCTCAGAGTTCGCGGTGACCGTGGCGGTCACCTGTTGGCTCGCGTTCGCCGGATCGGCGGGATTCGCCTCAGCCGATCCCGGTTGCGGAATCGAACCGGACGCCGATCCGGTCCGGACCTGCCCCGTCTTGGGATCGATCCGCCGGTTGTCCTTCACCGATATGTGGCCCTCGTGGTGTTCGTCCTCCCGGCCGCCCGGAACCCGCGAGCCCCGGCCCGCACCGGATCCGAATGTGGTCACTTCGGCTCGTCCTCCACGATCTCCGCGTCGACGATGTCGTCATCGCTGCTGCCCGCAGAACCGCCCGCGCCAGCCGCGCCCGCAGCACCTGTCGCGCCGTCACCGGACATGCCCGCGGCGCCGGCGGCCGTGAAGCCGTCACCGGCAGCCCCGCCTGCGCCAGTCGAGGACTGCGCGTTCGCGTACAGCGCCGAGCCGAGCTGCTGCGACTCGTTCGCCAGCTCCTCGACCGCCGACTTCACCGCCGCGATATCGGTGCCCTTCAGGGCCTCGTTCACCTTCGTGATGCAGGCCTTGACGCGCTCCTTCGGCTCCTCCGGCAGCTTCTCGTCGTTGTCCTTCAGGAACTTCTCGGTCTGGAAGACGAGCGCCTCGGCCTGGTTACGGACCTCGGCCTCCTCGCGACGGGCCTTGTCCTCGGCGGCGTGCGCCTCGGCGTCCTTCATCATGCGATCGATCTCGTCCTTCGGCAGCGCGCTGCCGCCGGTGATCGTCATCGATTGTTCCTTGCCGGTGCCCAGATCCTTGGCGGAGACGTGCACGATCCCGTTCGCGTCGATGTCGAAGGTGACCTCGATCTGCGGCACATTGCGCGGCGCCGGGGGCAGCCCGGTGAGCTCGAACATGCCGAGTTTCTTGTTGTAGGCGGCGATCTCACGCTCGCCCTGGAACACCTGGATCTGCACGGACGGCTGGTTATCTTCGGCGGTGGTGAAGATCTCGGACCGTTTGGTGGGGATCGTGGTGTTGCGTTCGATGAGCTTGGTCATCACGCCGCCCTTGGTCTCGATGCCGAGCGACAATGGCGTGACGTCCAGCAGCAGAACGTCTTTCACCTCCCCCTTGAGCACGCCGGCCTGCAGTGCCGCGCCGACCGCGACGACCTCGTCCGGGTTCACGCCCTTGTTCGGTTCGCGGCCGCCGGTGAGCTCCTTGACCAGGTCGGTGACGGCCGGCATACGGGTGGAGCCGCCGACCAGCACCACATGGTCGATCGCGGACACGCTGATGCCTGCGTCCTTGATCACCTGATGGAACGGGTTGCGGCAGCGGTCGAGCAGATCCGAGGTGATCTTCTGGAACTCGGCGCGCGACAGCGACTCGTCCAGGAACAACGGGTTCTTCTCGGCGTCCACCGTGATGTACGGGAGGTTGATCGAGGTCTGCTGCGAGGACGAGAGCTCGATCTTGGCCTTCTCCGCGGCTTCGCGGATGCGCTGCATGGCCATCTTGTCCTTCGTCAGGTCGATGCCATGTGCAGCCTTGAACTTCTCCACCAAGAAGTTCACGACCCGGTCGTCCCAGTCGTCCCCGCCGAGGTGGTTGTCGCCGTTGGTGGCCTTGACTTCGACCACGCCGTCACCGATCTCGAGCAGCGAGACGTCGAAGGTGCCGCCGCCGAGGTCGAAGACCAGGATGGTCTGTTCCTTGTCGCCCTTGTCCAGCCCGTAGGCGAGCGCGGCCGCGGTCGGCTCGTTGACGATGCGAAGCACGTTGAGCCCCGCAATCTCGCCGGCCTCCTTGGTGGCCTGCCGCTGCGCGTCGGAGAAGTACGCGGGAACCGTGACGACGGCGTCGGTCACGTCCTCGCCCAGGTACGACTCCGCGTCGCGCTTGAGCTTTCCGAGAATCCGCGCCGAGATCTCTTGCGGCGTGTACTTTTTGCCGTCGATGTCGACGGACCAGGTGGTGCCCATGTGGCGTTTGACGGACCGGATGGTGCGGTCCACGTTGGTGACGGCCTGCCGTTTCGCCACTTCGCCGACGAGCACCTCGCCGTTCTTGGCGAAGGCGACGATCGATGGCGTGGTGCGGGCGCCTTCCGCGTTCGCGATGACGGTGGGTTCGCCACCCTCGAGTACCGAGACGACCGAGTTGGTGGTCCCGAGGTCGATTCCGACGGCACGCGACATGTTTGTCCTCCTGCAACGTTGGGCGACGCCGCGTCACGGCGCCAGGGATTCGCGTTGTGTCCAGTGCCTCCCAGCATACCTGAGCCGATCCGACTCAACTACTGCATCTTGCGTCACAGCGACTCAACTTTCCGTGTAACGTCGACTCCCGGCCCGCGTATTCCCACCGCATATGACGGGCATGACGTTGTTCGTGTCCTCGCCGGTTCCGGAGCGGACAACACCAGGGGCGCCGTCCGTGCACACTGGATACTGGTGTCATCGGGACATACTGGTGTCATCGCGACACCACGCGACTCCCACGAAGGGGCACTGATGCGCACATCCGCACGCCTGATTGCCGGTTCTGCCGCGCTCGCCGCGGCATTGCTCGTGACCGTGCCCACCACCGCGAGCGCGGCCCCGCCCGCGCTGGCGGCCGCAGTCTCCTACGCGGCGGCGCAACCGGCGAGAGCTGCGAACGTCGTCATCCCCCCGCAAGCGGGAGGCGCCCCCATCGCTGTGCGGCCGCAGACGGCGCCGGTGAATGTCGGGACGAAGCAGATCGACGACCAGGCCGGCGTGGGGGCGGACACCTCTGCCGCACAGAACGCGCTCAATTCGCTCCGCACGAACGGGCACGTCAATCTGTATGTGGTGCTGGTGAACAGCTTCGACGGCATCGACTCGCAGACCTGGGCGCAGCAGTCGTTCACGGCGTCGAACCTAGGCGACAACGACGTGCTGCTGGCGATCGCCGTCAAGGATCAGCGTTGGGGCGGCTATGTCACGGACGCGTTCCCGCTGGGGAAGTCGACCGTCAGCTCGATCATCAGTTCGCAGGCCACGAATGACATGCGAAGTGGCGACTGGTCCGGTGCGATTGTCAGTGCGGCCCAAGGGATCCAGTCCGCGGTTGTGAACGGTGCCGGATCGGCCGCCGGCAGCGGCAACGGATCAGCTGCGCCCGCACCAGCCGCGTCCAGCAGCCACGGCAGCCTCGCCTGGCTGTGGCTGGTGCTGATCCTCGCGATCGTCGTGATAGTCGCACTCGTGCTGAACGCGTCGAAGCGCAAGAAGGCGGCCGCGGCAACGGCGAAGAAGAACTCCGGCCCGCCGCCGGAATCGTACGAGAAGCTTTCGGCGCGCAGCGTGAACGCGCTGATCCAGACCGACAACGCGGTACAGGCATCGGAGAGCGAGCTCTCGCTGGCCGAGGCGGAATTCGGCGAGCAGGCGACGGCCGAGTTCCGCACGGCGCATAACGATGCCAAGGAGAAGCTCACCAAGGCCTTCCAGCTCCGCCAGGAGATCGACGACGAGATCCCCGAGACGGAGGACACCCGGCGCGGCTGGATGAAGCAGATCCTCGACCTGTGCCAGCAGGCGAGCGACACTCTGGAGGCGCAGACCGAGAAGTTCAGCGAGCTCAGGGATCTCGGCACTCGGCTGCCCGAACTGCTCGCGGCGTTGCCCGGCGACATCGACGCGCAGGCGACCCGGCTCCCGCAGGCAGCCGCGACGATGCAACGACTGGCAGGCGCGTACTCCGAGCAGGCGTTGGCGACGGTGGCGGGCAATACCGATCAGGCCGACGAGCGGCTGCAGTTCGCGCGCAGTTCGCTCGCCGAGGCGACCCAAGGTGCGGGCGCCGCCGACAAAGGCCCGGCCATCCTCGCCACGCGCGCCGCCCAGGAGGCCGTCACCCAGGCGACTATCCTGCTCGACGCGATCGATCGGCTCGACACCGACCTGGCCGCGGCGGCCGCCCAGGTCGGGACGGTCCGGGACCGAGTCACGGCGGAGCTCGCGGCGGCACGCGCCGCGCTCGCCTCCGGGAGCGCGGGCGGCGAGACGGCAGCCCTGCAGAGCCGGATCGATGCGGTGCAGAACGCGATCGTCGAGTCGATGACGGCCCAGGCGGCCCGCGACCCGATCTACGCGCTCAAACAGCTCGGCGACGCCGACCGGCAACTCGACGGGATCGCGGCGGCGACGAAGTCGGCGCAGGAACAGGAACAACGCGACCGCGCGGCGCTGGAGACGGAGCTGTCCACGGCGACCTCGGTCGTCTCCGGCGTGAGCGACTACATCTCGACGCGGCGCGGCGCGATGAACACCACGGCCCGCACTCGGCTGGCCGAGGCCCGCCGGCACCTCGATCAGGCGCAGCAACTGGCCGCCACCGACGCGCACGGCGCGCTCGCTGAGGCGCGCCAGGCGACCGACCTGGCACGCCAAGCCTACAAAGAGGCGCAGGACGATATGAACAACTGGACCGGCGGGCCGCGCGGCGGCTCCCCGATGCGCGGGATCGGCGGCGCCATCCTCGGCGGAATCCTCATCGATTCGATCCTGAACTCGGGGCGCCGCGGTGGCGGTTGGGGCGGTGGCTTCGGCGGATTCGGAGGTGGCGGCTTCGGCGGCGGAGGCGGCGGTTTTGGAGGCGGCTTCGGAGGCGGAGGGGGTGGAGGCGGCGGGTTCGGCGGCAGCTTCTAACGGTCTCCTTCCCCGCCGAGCGGTGCGAAATGCGCCGGTCTGCGCCTGATTTGCCTGATATTTCGCACCGCTCGACGAGCTACATGCGGGTCTAGGCGGGCTAGACCCCGGCCCGGGCGGGCAGGCGCTCCGCGAGTTCGGCGAGCGGCATGGGCCGGTGCAGCAGGAATCCCTGGATCAGGTCGCCACCGATCTCGCGCAGCCGGTCGAGCTGTTCTTGATGCTCCACGCCTTCGGCGACCACCACGAGCCCGAGCCCATGCGCCATGCCGACCACCGCGTGAACGATGACATCACCCCCGCGCACGCCCGCGACGCCGTCGACCAATGACTTGTCGACCTTGACGGTGGTGAACGGCAGCGAGTGAAGCCGCGCCAGCGACGAATGGCCCGTCCCGAAATCGTCGACGGCCAGCCCCACACCGAGCCTCCTGAGCTCCTCGAGCTCGGCGGCGATGGTCTGGTTCGACGCGGCGATCACGCCCTCGGTGATCTCCAGCGTCAACCGTTCGGCGGGCAGACCGCTTGCTATCAGCGCCCCGGCGACGACCGCCGAGAACCCGGGATCGGCGAGCTGCCGCGGTGAGACGTTCACGTTCAACCGCACCGGTCGCCCGCACCGGCCCAGACCCGCGATATCGCGGCACGCCGTCTTGAGCGCCCACGCGCCGAGTGGCAGGATCAGCCCGCATTGCTCGGCGACCGGGATGAACTCCGCGGGCGAAACCTGCCCGGCCTCGGGATGCCGCCCGCGCAGCAGCGCCTCGACCTCCAGAATCTCGCCGGTGTGCGCATCACAGATGGGTTGGTACACCAGGCTCAGCTGGTCCGTACCCTCGGCGGCGCGCAGGCGTTCCTCGACCGTGGTGCGCGCCGCGAAGCCGGCTTCCATGTCCGCGTCGTAGGCGCGCCACAGGCAGTGACCTGCCGATTTCGCCTCGAACTGCGCGAGATCCGCTCTGCGCAACAGGAAGTCGGCCAGGCTCGGCAGCGGTCGGGACGCTGTCGCGACCCCCATGCCGACGCCGAGGGTGTGACGATGGCCGCCGAGCACGACGGGTTCGGCGAGGGCAGCCTGGATCGCGCGGGCGAGTCCGACGCCGCGATCGGGTCCGTGGTCGTGCGACATGATGGCGAACTCGTCGCCGCCGATGCGGGCGAGGATCTCGTCATCGGCGAGCAGGCCGCGGAACAGGTCCGCGAGGAACATCAGGACGTTGTCACCGGTCTGGTGCCCGAAGGTGTTGTTGAAGTACTGGAAATCGTCGACATCGGCGGTGAGCACGGTGATGTCGCGCGCCCCGCCACCGAGCGATTCGAGGCTCTCGATGAGAAGGGTCCGGCTGCCGGCCCGGGTGAGCGGATCGCGATAGACGACCTCGCGCAGCTGGCGGAGCGACTCGGCCAGCTCACGCTGCGAATTCTTCAGCGCCGTGATGTCGCCGGCGACCGACGCCACCCGGTCGACCCGCCCCTGCGCATCGAAGATCGGAGCGATCGTCACCGACAGATCGATGAGCGAGCCGTCGGCGCGGCGACGCTGTGTCTCCAAGCCCTCCACCCAGCGGCCCTGGCTCACCTCGGCGATGATCCACTCGATCTCGGCGGCCCGTTCGCCCGGAATCATGACGTCGAACGATCGTCCGATGACCTCGGCCGCAGGCCGGCCGTAGAGCCGTTCCGCGCCACGATTCCAGGTGAGGATGGTGCGATCCAGGCGCGTCGTGTACATGGCATCCGGCGAGGCCCGCACGATCGCGGCCAGGTCCTCGGCAGCCGCCAGCGCATCAGCAGGCAGAGCCGATGCATCCATGAGCCAACCTTCGATCTGCAGCACGAGTTCGTGGCACGGCACCACGCTCTTATCGGCAGTTCCTGCGGCGAGATTACGACCTGTCAGCCCGTCTGCGTAGCCAAAAACCGCCCAGGCGTCCGGAAGCGGCCACGGATATGACGGCCGAGGTCAGTCGAATTCGGGCGCGGTTTGCCGGCTCTCGCGCGGCGAGAACAGCGTCATACCCGCCGAAATGACGATCAAGGCGGCCGACACCACCAGTGCCAGGTGGATCCCGTCGCGGAAGGCGGCGGCCGTCGACTCGACGAACGGCGCCAGCAGCGGGTTCGGGTGCGCGAAATCGAGGCCCTTCGCCGCCTCCCCGCCCGTCTTGAACGCGGACAGGATGGTGTCCTTCACCCCGCTGAGCAGCGGGCTCTTTCCCAAGCTCGCGCCCAGGGAACTCGTCATCGTCGCGCTGACCAGGGCGCCGAGCACCGTCACCCCGACCACCGCGCCGAGTTGGCGCGCCGTGTTGGTGGCCCCGGCCGCCATGCCGGAATGGGTCGCCGGGACGTGCGTCAGCACGGCGGCGGTCACGGGCACCACCGCGAGCCCGAAGCCGAGCCCCGCGACGGCGAGGGACATCGCCAGTGGCGCGAAACCCGGTGTGGCCGTGAGGGATACGCGCGTGAACATGATGCCCGCCGCGGCGATCACCGCACCTACGACGAGCGGCGCTCGCGGCCCGGCGCGACCGACCCACCAGCCCGACACGAGAGAACCTGCGACGATCAGCGCCGCCATCGCACTGAACAGCCCGGCCATGCGCAGTCCGCTGTACCCCTCGACGAGATCCAGATACAGGGCGGTGAAGAAGAAGATCGAGAACACCCCGAAGTACAGCGCGAACGCACCGAAGAGAGCGTCCACCACCGGCCGCTGGCTCAGCATGCGCAGGTTGACAACCGGGCTGGCGACGCGGGTTTCGACCAAGACGAGAGCCACCGCGGCGATTCCGCCGACCGCGAAGAGCACCACTACCCACGGCGCCCCGTACCCATAGTGCTCGCCCACCATGCCGGCGAAGATCAGTCCGCCCAGCGCCAGGGCGCCGAGCCCGAGGCCGGCGAAGTCCACACGCCCCGGCTGCGGATCTCGGCTCTCCGGAATCGCCGCCACCGCGAGCGCCAGCAACACGACGCCGAACGCCAGATTGAACCAGAACACCGCGGGCCAGTCACCCGCCGCCGCGAGCAGGCCGCCTATGACGGGTCCCAGGGCCAGGGACATCCCGGCGACCGCGGCCCAGCCGCCGATGGCCCTCGCGCGACTCTTCCGGTCCGGGAACAGGTGTCGGATCACGGACAGCGTGCCCGGCTCGGAGGCCGCCGCGCCGATTCCCATAACGGCGCGCCCGGTGATCAGGGCGCCGACCGTCGGCGCGAGTGCGCACACCACCGAACCGGCGCAGAAGACGACGATCCCGGCCACCATGAGCTTCTTGCGGCCGAGCCGGTCGCCGAGCGACCCGGCGAACAGCATCAGCGCGGCGAACGGCAGCGCGTAGGCGTTGACCACCCACTGCAGCGGGATCACGCCGGCCCCGAGCGTGTATTGGATGTCGCCGAGAACCACTGTGACGATGGTGGTGTCGAGGAAAGTCAGGAAGAGCACCCCGAGCACCGTGGCGAAGGGGAGCGCCCGCGCGGCGCTGTGACGTTCGGTCGGCACGGGGGAACCTTACGCCGGGCCGGACGCAGACGCACGGGCGCGGGACGCGCCGAGAAGCGTCATACCCGGTGACGATGCCCAGGCGGATGGCTACCGGCGGCGGGCGACCGCTACCCCGGCCAGGCACATGATTCCGCCGGTCACGGCACCCCACGTCGGCACCTCGGCGAGCAGCATCCAGGACATTAGGATCACGAGCGCGGGCACGGCGTAGGTGGTGGCTCCGAGGCGGCCGGCGGGCAGGAATCGCAGCGCGTACGCCCACGTGGTGAAGGCGACGGCGGTCGGGAAGACGCCGAGGTAGGCGACGGCGACGGGCACGCCCGGCGGCGCGGCAGCGAGTTCGCGGAACAGTTGCGGAGCGAACGGCAGCGTACAGACGAGGCCGATCGAGCAGCTCAGGAAGGTGACCTGTATCGCCGAAACACGCTGCAGCACACCCTTTTGCATGATGACGGAGACGGCGTAGACCACCGCGGCGAGCAGACACAGCAGCACGCCCACCACGGGACGCGCGCTGCCGCCCCGGGACGAGGCGATGCCCACCACGACGGAGCCGGCGAACGCGATGGCCAGGCCGACCAGCAGGCTCTTCGGGAAGCCCTCCTTGAGCACCCAGGCCGCGAGCAGGGCGATCAGGATCGGCGACACATTGACCACCATCGAGGCGGTGCCGGCATCCAGCACGCGCTCGCCGGCGTTGAGCGCGACGTTGTAGACGCCGAACCACAGGACGCCGATCGCGAGGATCGGCCACCAGTCGCGGCCGCGCGGCAGCGGATCGCGGCGAATCAGGGCCAGCGCGCCCAACGCGACCGTGCCGACGCCCAGGCGCAGCACGGTGAGCGGGCCCGGCGAGAGATACGCTGCGGCGTAACGGATCCCGACGAACGCAGACGCCCACAGGACAACGGAGACGACGACCGCGATGAGTGGCCCGGGGCCCCAGCTCGTCACCCCAAGCGAGCCGTCGTCGGGGTTACCGGTGCGTGAGGTCACTGGTTCAGACTAGGCAGCACCGCGGATTCGGACGTGGTCGCCCTGCGAGGCAGCGTCCGGTTGATCACAATGGGGTGATGGGTACGACGACAGAGACGAACAGAGCAGAGAAGAACAGAACGAGACACACCCACACTGCTACGCGCAGGGGCGCAGCGAAGACCGGCGATGCGAACGTCGTCGCCGCCGACGCGACGGACGCCGGGGTGAGCGCGGGC
>JAFIHI010000052.1 GCA_017848755.1 Nakamurella sp.
GAGCCGGCCCTTGAGGCCCTTCCCCGTGAAGTACTCGCTCTTCGCGAGGAAGGTGACACGGCGTTTCATGTGCAGCGGCGCGAAGAACGAGTCGGCGACCGAAACGTGGTTGCCGGCGAGGATCGCGCCACCGGACTCGGGGATGTACTCCGCGCCGATCACGGTGCACGGGAAGAAGAGCCGCAGCAGCGGGCCGAGCAGGACGTACTTCATCAGCGCGTACAGCACGGCACCTGTTCCCCTCCAGCAGTCGTCGCTTCAAGAACTCGCCTCAAGGCCTTACCGTACGCCCCGGCGCGCGCTCCGGCCCGATTCGTGGCGCGGTACCCCCGATCTCGGCGCTTCATGTCACGATGGAGGCGGACCACACGCCGGGCGCAGCAAGAGGAGATCGGATATGACGCTGTTCGGGTCGGCCCGAGGAAACGACACGGCATCGGCCCCAGGGAACGGCACAGCATCGGCGCAGCCGTTCGCGCACGACGGGGACGGCCCGCGCGGGCAGGTCGGCGTGCTGCTGTGCCACGGCCTCACCGGTACCCCGCAGTCCCTGCGTCCGTGGGCGGACCATCTGGCCGCCGCCGGCTACACCGTGCGGCTGCCGCTGCTGCCGGGGCACGGGACCCGCTGGCAGGACGCGAACCGGACGACGTTCGCGGACTGGCTCGCGACGGTGAGCGCCTCGCTCGCGGAGCTGCGCTCCCGCTGCCGCGCCGTGGTCGTCTGCGGCCTGTCGATGGGCGGCACGCTCACGCTTCGGCTCGCCCAACTGCACCCGGACGCGATCAGCGGGATCGTGCTGGTGAACCCGTCGATCCTCTCGCTGCGCCGCAACATGAAGATCCTTCCGCTGATCAAGTACTTCATCCCGTCGCTGAAGGGCATTGCCAGCGACATCGCCGACCCCGACGTGGCCGAGGACGGCTACGACCGCACGCCGCTCAAGGCGACCGATTCGCTACGGCGTGCCTGGGCCGTGGTCCGCGCCGATCTCGGATCGATCCGGCTCCCGGTGCTGCTGATGCATTCCGCCGTCGATCACGTCGTGGAACCGGAGAACTCGCGGGTGCTGCTCGCGAGCCTCGGGTCGGACGACGTCACCGAGGTGGTCCTTCAGCGCAGCTACCACGTCGCCACGCTGGACTACGACGCGCCCGAGATCTTCGCCCGCTCAGTGGATTTCATCGAGCGGGTCACCGCCAGCAGCACCCACCCCGAGAGCGCACTGGCGGCCGGATCGTGAGCATCACCGGGTCCCCCATGGACGGCGCCGACCGGGGCCGGCAGGACGACGGACGCGCCACACCGGCCGGGCAACCGCCCACGGACTGGGACGCGCAGTTCACTGCGATCGTCTCGGGTCTCACCGGCGCGATGCGCTGGGAGGCGACGACCGGCGACCTCGACGAGCGCGCAACCGCCGACCCCGGAGGCCAGATCGCCGACCGCGACATCCCGCGCGCGCCGGACAGCATCTGGTCCGCCGCCATCCCGGACACTGCGGACGACCGCCGGGCCAGGCGCGAGCTGCGGCGAGCCGAGCGGGCGGCGGAGCTCGCCGCCTTTCAGCAGGCGCAGGCCGAGATCGAGGCCGCGCGCGCCGCCGACACAGAGCATTTCGTGCCTCCCCCACCCCCGCCGTTACCCCGGCTGCGGCGCCGCACCGTCGGCGCCCTGCTACTGATGGTCCTGGGTCTGCTGCTCCTCGTCTTCCCGGCGCTGCTGCCGGCACCCTTCGAGCTGATCGCCGTGCTCGGGCTGGTGCTGCTGCTGGGCGGCGCCGCAATACTCGTGGCCGGGATGCGGCGCCACCACGACGGATCGGACGGCGCCGAGGTCTGAGCCGGGCGTCAGCCGACCCGCCGGGCCGCGATGAGGGCCGCGCCGACCATGCTCGCCGCATCGCCGAACCGCGCCGGCACCAGCGGTGGCACCACGCGGTAGTGCGCGCCCGTGAGCTCCCGTTCGAGCCGCTCCCGCGCCGCATCGAGGAACAGGTCCGCGGACCGCGACACTCCGCCGCCGATGACGACGATCTCGGGGTCGAGCACATCGCAGGCCATGGCCACGCCGAGGCCGAGCCACCGGCCGAGATCCGCGAACGCGCCGAGGGCCACGGCGTCGCCGGCCCGCGCGGCCCGGGCGACATCCAGGCCGGTCAGCGTCCCGCCCCCCGCCTCGAGCGCGGCGGCGAGCGGCGCGGAATCCGTCGTGGCCATGCGTTCGAGCGCGGTGGCCGCGAGCGCCGTTCCCGAGCAGTAGCGTTCCAAACAGCCGCGCTTGCCGCACGCGCAGGCCCGACCAGCGGGTATGACGGCGAGGTGGCCGAGTTCGGGGGCGACCCCGTGCGCGCCGCGGTACAACGTTCCGTCGACCACGAGGCCGGCGCCGATCCCGGTGCCGATCGCCACCGTCAGCGATACCCGTGCGTCGGCGGCGGCGCCGAGCGTGTGCTCGGCCCACGCCGCGCAGTTGACATCGTGATCCATCACGACCGGCAGACCGACCCGCGCGGCGATGAGGTCGGCGACCGGCGCGTCACGCCAGGCCAGATGCGGCGCGAACATCACCCGGGACATGTCCGCGGAGACGAACCCGGCGACGGCCAGACCCACCGCCCGGACCGGGTGATGCGCCGCGAGATCCGTGATCACGCCGGCGATCTCGGCCTCCGCCGCCGTTCGCTCGACGGGCGTGCCCGACTGGCGCTGGTCTATTACGGTGCCGTCGGCACCGACCACGGCGGCGCGCACGGACGTACCGCCGACATCGACGCCGATGCAGGGCCCCGTCATGGCGCAGTCACGCTGGTGTCATCATGCCGTTGTCATGACGCTGTCTTTTCACGATGCCGTGGCCTCGACGCGTTTGCGCAGCTCCTTCAGCGCGGTGTCCATGATGGTCCGCTCGGCCTTCCGGCGAAGCGCGCCGATCAGCGGGATCGTCACCTCGACGGCCAATGTGTAGGTGACCTCCGTCGCCGGCGCCTGGGGCCCGCCCGCGAGCGGGCGCAGCACATAGGACCCGTGCTGCGCCTTCTGGATCTGGCCGGAAACGAGCTCCCAGCTCACGGCGAGCCCGTCGGCCGCCCAGGTGTATGCCAGCTCGTAGGTGTCCTTGATCAGGCCGGCGTCCATGGTGAACCGCACGCGCGCCGCGCGGTCTCCGGCACCCGCGTCGGTGATCTCGACCGTCTTGACCGCGCCGGTCCATTCGGGGTATGCGGCGAAGTCCGCGATCACCGTCATAATCGCGGCCGGTGCGGCGCCGATGGTCAGCGACTGGGTGGACGAGTCAGCCATGAACGAAGGTTACCGACCGGCGAGGGGCTGGGCGAGAACCGCGCCCGATGCGGTGCGAACCCGATCGGTCTCCACGACGAACGGTGTTGCGGCGCGCTGGAAATGGCCGATGTTGATGCATTCGGTGCGTCCGCGCCGGGCCCTGGCGGCGAGCGGCTGGTGCACGTGGCCGAACAGCGCCAGCGGCGGAGCGAAGCGGTCGATGGCGTCGAGCAGACCCGGACCGGCCATCTCCGGCCGCGCGGGGACGACGTCGTACCGCAGCATGGCGATGTCGGGTGGGATGTGGCTGCATAGCACGTCGACGGCGCCGACGGACTCCACCGCGGCTCGGTACTCCCTCACGTCGCGGATGAAGGGTCGCCACGGCCGGCGCGAAAGATCCGGCGCCCGCCCGTGCAGATCGATCGCCTCCGAGACCGCTCCCCGCCGCACCCCGCCCGCGACGAAACCGAAACGAACACCGTCGATGTCGACCGCCTCTGCATCGCGATACGGGAGCAGATCCCCGGCGACGCGGTTCCATTCGTCGACCACGTCCACATTGCCGAGGGTGACGAGCGTGTCGCTCGGAACCACGTCGAGTATCGCGCGGTACCGCTGCTGCACCATGCCGGACAGGGTGCCCGCCGGGTCGTCGAGGGAGTCCCACAGCGCCGCGTTGAAGCGGCGGAGTTCGCCGAATGCGCCCCGTGAGCGAAGTGCCGTGAATCGCATTACCGCATCCGCGCCGAAGATCTCGCCCAGGATGCCGCGTTCCGGTTCGTGGTAGTCGACGTAGTCGAGCAGGTCGCCGAGGATGATGAGTCGTTCCGACTCGGCGGCGATGCGGGCCAACGCCTCGACATTCCCGTGAACGTCTGCGACGACACTGATCCGCACCAGCCCACCGTAACGTCCGGACGGTCGCGGCCGCCGCGCTACCGGCCGTCCAACAGCCCGGCGAGCCGATCCGCGGCCGCCCGCCAGCTCCACCGGTCCTGCGTCCATCGCCGGCCCGCAGCACCCCACCGGGCCCGCAGCTCCGGATCGGCGAGCAGTCGCACGATCGCGCCGCTGACGGCGCGGCCGTCGCGTCCGTCGACGACGAGTCCGGTCCTCTCCTGCTGCACGGTCTCCGGTGCGCCGCCGGAATCCCCGGCGATCACGGGCAGCCCGGTCGCCGAGGCCTCGAGGAAGACGATCCCCAAGCCCTCCACGTCCAGGCCCCCGCCGCGCGTCCGGCACGGCATCGCGAAGATATCCGCCGCCTGGTAGTGGGCGGGCAGCTCGTCGTGCCGCACATCACCGGTGAACGTGATGGACGATGCGGCCGGCGATGCGGCCGCCATGCGGCGCAATCGTTGCTCGTCCGGGCCGCCGCCGACGATCAGCAGCCGCGCCTGCGGATCGGCGCGCCGCACCGCCGGCCAGGCGGCGATCAACGTGTCCTGGCCCTTCCGCCGAACGAGGCGGGAGACGCAAGCGACGACCGGTGCCGCGCCGAGGCGATAGCGTGCCCGGATCTCGGCCCCCGCGGCCGGGTCGGGCCGGAACTGTTCCGCGTCGACACCCGGGGCGAGCCGTTCGAGCGCGGCGCGCGGGCCGAGCGCCGCGGAGATCCGGCGCCGGGAGTACAGGCTGACGAAGGTGATGACGTCGTTCACGTTGCCGATGCGGCGGAGCATCTGCCGGGCGCCCGGGAGCATCGACCAGCCGACCTCGTGACCGTGGGTCGAGGCGACGCTGCGCCGGATACCGGCCGCCCGCAGGCGTGGCGTCATCAGCGCCAGCGGCGCCGCCGCGCCGTACCAGACCGACGTGAGCGAGTGCTGCCGTATGAGGTCGGCGGCCGCGCGGGCGACCGCCGTGGTCGGCAGCAGCACCGATGTGGGCTGGCGGATCACCGGAAAACGTTGCACGGAATCGAATTCCGCCGCTCCGGGATAATTCGAGGCCAGTACGACGAGCCGGTCGGCAGGCAGCCGGGAAGCCAGCTCGTACACGTACGACTGGATCCCCCCGATGCGGGGCGGAAAGTCGTTGGTGACGAGCAGGGTTCGCTGCACGGGGTTGTCGGCCGCGAGTGGGCCTTGTCGGTGACCCTAGTACGTGACCCGGTGCCCCACCGGGTACGGGCCGCCCCGATACATGCTGGTGATGTAGACCGGTACCCCTTCGGTGGAGGCATGGACGATCTGCCCGTTACCGATGTACAGGGCCACATGGTGCGTCGGCGAATAGTAGGTGATCAGGTCGCCGGGCTGGAGTTGGTCGAGAGGCACGACGGGCAGGCTCGCCTGGCCGGACGACGTGCGCGGAATGGTGACCCCCGCCTGGGCCCAGGCCCAGGACGTGAACCCGGAGCAGTCGAACGCGTTCGGGCCTGTCGCGCCCCACACGTACGGCGCGCCCAGCTTGCTCAGCGCGGCCTCGACCGCGATCTGGGCTTTCGGGTTCGGTGCCGTGACGGTTCCGGCGGCCGAAGCTGCGCCCGTGGAACCGGCGGCGGGTGCGGCGCCCGCAGGAGCGGCGGCCTGTCCGCCCGCCTGCCCGGCGACCTGCTGCTCCGCTGCCTGTTGCTGCGCGGCCTGCTGCGCTTGCTGCTCCCACGCAGCCTGCTGGGCCTGCATCGCCGCTTGACGTTCCTGGCCGGTCAGCGCGGAGAAGAGCCGGTGGTAGGTCTCCACCTGCTGGTCGAGTGCGGCCTTACGATCCGCCACGGCCTTCGTCGCGTCGTGCGCATCTTTCAGCGCCTTGTCGGCCGCGGCCGCGGCCGCCGTCGCCGCATCCTGCGCCTCGGCCGCGGTGGTCGCTGCGGCGCTCGCCGCGTCGCGAGCCTGAAGCGCCTGCATCATTACGACACGGGTGCTTCCGGCGACCTGATCGAGCGAGGAGACCTCGTCGAGATAATCGGCGGTCGATCCTGCTGTCAAGAGCGCAGAGAGCTGCCCCAACCGCGCTCCACGGAAACTCGCGCTGGCGAACTGGGCCAGTTCATCGCGGTACATGGCGTACTTCGCCGCGGCCTGGACGGATGCCGTCTGTGCGGCGTCCGCATTCAGATTGGCCTGCGCCAGCGCCACCTTGGCCGCGCGAACCTTCTCCTGAGCTCGCTTCTCATTCTGCTGTGCCGTGAGCAGGTCTTCGTTGGCCGCTTCCGCCTTCGCGGACGCGTCCAGCCACCTCTGCTTGGCGTCGGCCGAGGTCGTGGGCAGAGCTGGCGCAGTGGAGGTGGAGGAGCCGGGCGGGGCGGTGCCGCCCGGTTGCGCGGCCGCCGGGACGGCGACGACTACGGCGCAGATCGTTGCGACAGCGGCAAGCGCAGCGGCCGCGGTGCGCAGGCGCCGACGTGCGGTCCAGGCCGCGGCCCGGTGGACCATGGAATGACGAGATTCGGGCATCCGCCCTTGTTTCGAGACCACACTTCGGTCCGAGCGAGCCTGCGTCGCCAACGGTGACGCCCTTTCTCCCATACCGCCTGCCGGTGCCGCGTAACGTACCTGCAACGCGCCGACCGGGGTCTCGCCCCGACATCACTGGCACGCCGCCACGGCGTGAACCAACATTCCGATTCCCGGCTCGACGCTCCGCATCGATTCGGCGGTGCCTTCGGGATGGCCCTGCTGACCACCCTGCGAAGGTCTCGATCAGGTTACGAGATGACTACGGATTTGGTCTAGCCGAAAGAGATTTTCAGCGGTTCAACCGGCCGGGTACACGCCGATGCTGCGGCCCCTGCACCCGCTGACCAGCGAAAACGGTGAGCCAAAGGCACGGTGGTAGGTCTGCCGTGCCGCGTGTCGCACGGTCACGATCCCGTGACGCCTTTCACAGATTGTGACGATTCTTTGCCCTGTGCAATATTCCTGACCAATTCTTTACTAAGCATTTGACATCGCTTGTGGAATGCATGAGCGGAGCATGGGAATGTGTTTCTATGACTTAGGTCACATTGATGCAACGCTTCGTATGGAGTCACGTCGCGATCACCTGTATCTGGACGGGCGTCACGCGACCACCTCGAGCAGGACCTGCGATGGCGCGGTCCGCGCGCCCGAACGGCGGACGCTGTCCACCACCTCGCGATCGGATGTCACGACGACCACCACCCTGCCGGCGGGTTCCGCGGCGGCCAGCCGACGGATAACGTCATCGGCGATCACCCCCGGCGGCGAGAAGACCACCCGTACATCCCTGGTCGAAGCCGGCGCCGCGACCACCGCGGCCCCGTCGAAGACGACGGTGACGTCGGCGCCGGTGCGCGCGGCGAGAGCGCCGAGCGCCCGGATCAGCCGGTCCCGCTGGTCGGCGAGGGTGAGATCGGGATATCCCGTCTTCGTCACGTTGTAGCCGTCGACGATCACATGCGCGCCGGGAAGACCCAGCCATTGCCGGAGCAGCGCGGCATCGGCCTGCCGCCGCGGCCGCGGGTCGGCGGCTGGCAGGTCCCGGACCACGACGTCGGCCGGATCCGCTCCCCCGGTCGCCAGGCGCCACTCCCGCCTCAGCCCCGCAGCGGCGTCGACGAGGGTGTCCAGCAGCAGTTCGATGCGCCGGTCACCGTCCGCTCGGTCGCGGCTGAGCTCGGCGCGCGCCCGATCGAGCGCCTGTCGCGCCGTCTGTGCCTGGCGGGCCTCCTGCTCCGCTTTGAGCCGCCACGCTTCAGCGTTGGCGCGTTCTCGCTCGAGTTGTGCCACGGCCTCGTCCCGCTCCGCACCGGCGAGCCGCACAGAGTCGGCCGCCGCCACTTGCGCCTCGCGAACACGGGTGCCCTGCTGGCGCAGGCGCGCGCGCAATTTGACGATCTCATCGTGGTCGGCGGGATCGGCCTTCGTCTGCCTCCCGGACTTCCCGTCCGGTACCGCCGGGGCTGCAGAGGCGGCTTCCGAACGGCCGCGTGCGGCATTCGCGAGTTGGGCCGTTAGGCCCTCGATAGTCGCGGCAAACCGTGCGACCTGCGCGCGAAGGCTCGCCACCTCGTCGGCGCGTGCGGCGGCCGCGAGCAGGGGCCGAGTGTCCGGGAGGTGCAGCAGGTACGACCGCGCTGCCGCGGCGGCCGGGTCCGCGTCCACTCGGCCGAAGTCTGCGGGGAGGCTCTCCGCGACCAGGGCACGGAACCCGGCGTCGTGCTCCAACGCACGAGCGATCGGCGCCGCCCCGCTCTTGGCTCGTTTGGCGTCGACGAACCGCGCGACCTGTGCCAAGGCGTGCGGCACCCGATCGGCGGGCAGCGATCCGATCACGCGCGCGGCGGCACCGATCGCCGCGCTGCGCACCGTCTCGGGGAGGTCCGCCCACGCCGGGAGCTGCCGCTCGGCGGCTTGCTCGGCCGGTTCGTCGACCGGCTGTGCGACCGGTCCCGATGCCTCCGGAATGCCATTGCCCGAAACATCGTCATACCCACCCGCCATCGCCGCCTCCCGCTCGACATTTCGCCGCGAGCAGCACCGTGCCCGTGCCCCATCGGCCTACGCCTTGCCCGCACCCCCATCTTCGCCGACGGCGCTCGACTCCGGCGCGGCCAGGACACCGTCCGTCATGACACCGCCGGGATCCTGTCAGGACACCGTCAGCCCACTGTCAGGGC
>JAFIHI010000053.1 GCA_017848755.1 Nakamurella sp.
CATCAGTTGTGTGGGATTTGTACCGCTGAGCGACGCAAATCCCACACAACTGATGATCATCCGGTGGGGCTCAAGCGAGGGCAGCCTTCACCGCGGCGGCGACGCGGGCGCCGTCGGCCTGCGCGCCGGCCTTCGCCTTGACGGCCTTGATCACGGCGCCCATCTGCTTCATGCCGGGGGCCTCGCCCGAGGACTGCGTCATACTCGAAACGACGCCCGCCACCAACGCGGCCAAGTCGTCGTCGGAGAGCTGCTGCGGCAAGTAGCGCTGAAGCACCTCGGCTTCGGCACTCTCCTTGTCCGCCAACTCGTCTCGACCAGCGGAGCGGTAGATTCCCATCGCCTCGTGGCGTTTCTTCACTTCTTTCGTGATGACCGCCGTGACTTCGAGGTCGGTCAACTCCTTCGCCACCTCGCCGGCGACCTCGGCATCGATGATCGCGGCCAGCGCCATCCGGAGCGTGCCCGTGGTCAGCGTGTCGCGCGCCTTCATGGCCGCCGTCAGATCCGCGCGGATCTGCGCCTTGAGCCCGCCTGCGTCGGCCTGTGCGCTCACTGCCCCCACTCCTTCGGCACGGAATCGCGTTCGCCGCGGGCCTGCTCCAACCCGACCCACGGTCCCGACCACCACAGTATCGGCAGGGCGGGGGATCTCCCGCCCCGAACTCGTCACCGCCCGGCGAAGTACCGATTGATCTCGGGGTAGGGGATGCCGCTGAGCGCGTCGAGAGAGCCTGTGGCGAGCAGGTTCTCGACAACTCCGCCAAGCGTCTTCAGCATCGCGAGGTTCAGCGCCGAGCCGACCGAGATGCGGCCGACCCCGGCCCCGGCGAGTTCCGCAACGCTCGGCGAGGCCGCACCCGCAAGGATGTTGACCGGCGCGGCGATTCCGCCCGTCAACCGTTCGATCACGGCGAGGTCCCGCACTCCGGGCACGAAGATGCTGCTGGCGCCGGCCGCGACATAGGCGGCGGCGCGTTCGAGCGTAAGCGCCACAAGCTCGTCGGGCTCGCCGACCGACTCGAAGAAGACGTCCACCCGGGCGTTGATGTGCAGCGGCACTCCGTAGACCTCTGCTGCTTCTCGCGCGATCGAGATACGCTGCGCCGCAATGTCTATCGGGTAGAGCGGGTCCCCGCCGGAATCCTCCAGGTTGACGCCGATCGCCCCGGCGTCCAGCACCGCGCGAATGGTCTCGGCCAGAGCGGCATCATCCCCGTATCCGGTCTCGATATCGGCCGTGACGGGGACGTCGACGGCGGAGACGACCCGGCGCACCGCACCGATGGCCTCGTCGCGCGACATGCCGCCACCGTCGGCCCGGCCGATCGACCAGGCGCACGCCGCCGAGGACGTCGCAACGGCTTTCGCGCCGGCCTGCTGGATCACCCAGGCGGAGGACGCGTCCCAGGCGTTGGGCAGGACGATCGGGTTCCCCGGCACGTGCAACGCGGTGAACGCGCGGGCCTTGTCGGCAAGCTGCGAGGTATCGCTCATACCACCCAAACTAGCCCGCCGGACGGCGTCAGTGCGGGGCGGTCGCCGCCGCATAGACCACGCGCCGCGCAAGGCCCAGCCGCGCCGCGACCCGGTCGACCGCATCGCGCCGAGACAGACCCGAATCGACCAACTCCGAGACCTGCGCCGCCAGTTCGAGCGGCCCCGGCGCCGGAACATCGTCATCGGCGCAGCCGCCGACCACCAAGGTGACCTCGCCCCGCACATCCCCTGCGCCCGCAGCGATCTCGCCCAGCGTACCGCGCCGGACCTCCTCGTAGGTCTTGGTAAGCTCGCGACACAATGCCGCCGGGCGGTCCGCGCCGAACGCGGTCACCATCGCCGCCAGCGTCTCGGATAGCCGGTGCACCGATTCGAAGAAGATCATCGTCCGCCGCTCCGCGGCAAGAGCTGCGAGCGTCCGCGCCCGCTCCCCCGCCCGGCGCGGCACGAAGCCCTCGAAGCAGAACCGGTCGGACGGCAGCCCGGACAGCGCCAGGGCGGTGATCGCGGCGCTCGGGCCGGGCACGCTGGTCACCGCCAGGCCTGCCGACGCCGCGGCCGCCACCAGCCGGTACCCCGGGTCCGAGACGCTCGGCATGCCGGCGTCGGTCACCAGGACCACGGTGGCCCCGGATTCCATCCGCGCCAGCAGCCCCGGGATACGCGTCTGCTCGACGGCCTCGTAGTAGGCGACGACCTGGGCACGCACCTCGACGCCCAGGTCGGCGGCGAGCCGGCGCAACCGACGGGTGTCCTCGGCGGCGATCACGTCGGCGTTCGCGAGCGCGGCAACCAACCCCGGCGACGCATCGGAGACCCGGCCGAGCGGGGTGCCCGCGAGCACCAGTCGGCCGGGCGCGGCGTCGGATCCCACGCGCTCACCCTACGATGGCACGCATGACCCCGGGCCGCGCGACCATGGAACGCGAGCCCGGCTACCCCGGCGCATCGGCGGACAATGAACCGGGCGGGGACGACGGCTACGACACCGATGACGACGACCGGTACGAGTTCGCCCGGCCGAGCCTGACCGTCGACCCGGACGATCCGGCCTACCGGCACGACCCGGCGGACGGCCTGGTCGCCATCGGCGAAACGCCGAAGGTCCCGAATCCCGTGCCGGTCCGCGGCCATCTGCTCCCGCCTATGCCCACCGACGTCGCTCGCGGCTGGATCGTGACGGCGATACTGACCCTGCTCGGCGGCGTGCTCCGGTTCTGGCAGCTCGGCTGGCGTACCGACGGCGGCACCCCGCTGTTCGACGAGAAGTACTACGCCGTACAGGCCGCCGAGATGATCCGCACCGGCGGTGTCGAGGACAACCAGGCGTTCGGCGTGATCGTCCACCCGCCGCTCGGCAAGCAGATCATCGCCATCGGCGAGCTGATCTTCGGGTACGACCCGGTCGGCTGGCGGGTCGCCTCCGCGGTCTGCGGCACGTTGTGCATCCTGCTGATCGTCCGCGCCACCCGCCGGCTGACCCGCTCCACCCTGGTCGGCGGCATCGCCGGTGTGCTGCTGACCTGCGACGGTGTCTCGCAGGTGATGGCGCACACCGCCCTGCTGGACACGATCCTGACTCCTTTCGTGCTCGGCGCTTTCGCGTGTCTGCTGGTCGACCGCGACCAGGTGCGGACGCGGCTGGCCCGCGCCGTGGCCGACGGGTCGATGGCGCGTTTCTCCGGCGGTGCCCCGCTCGGCGCCCGGTGGTGGCGGTTCGGCTGCGGTTTCCTGCTGGGCTGCGCGACCGCGGTCAAGTGGAACGGCGCGTACTGGATCGTCGGCTTCGCGATCATGAGCGTGATCTGGGATATCTCCGCCCGCCGCCAGTACGGGATGCGGCACCCGATCACCGCGATGCTCCGCCGCGACTTCGCCCCCTCCGTCTGGTCGCTCGGCCTGATTCCGGTGTTCACGTACCTCGCCTCGTACTGGGCCTGGTTCACCAACGAGACGGGCTGGGACCGGCACGTCACGGCGAGCGGCAACGGCGTCGGCGGAGCGCTCAAGTCGCTGGTCACGATGACGCTCCTCATGCTGAAGACCACCGATAGCATCAACACCCCGACCGATCCGGCCAAACGCCACCCGTGGGAGTCCAAGCCGTGGGCGTGGCCGCTGTCCAGCCGGCCCGTGCTCTACTACCTGTCCGGCGGGCAGGGCACCCCCGGCTGCGGCGCCGGCAAGGACGACTGCGTCAAGCGCATCCTTTTGGTCGGCACCCCGATGCTGTGGTGGGTCTCGATCGCGGTGCTCGCCTGGGCCCTGTGGAAGGCGTTCGGCCGTCTCGATTGGCGTTACGCCGCAATACTTGTCGGCTACGGATCCGGGTACCTGCCGTGGTTCGCCATCTTCGATAGGCAGATGTACTTCTTCTACATGACGCCCGTCGCACCGTTCCTCGTGATGGGCATCGCGCTGGTGCTCGGCGACATTCTCGGCAAGGCGAGATCCCGTGCACCAGAGCCTGTTTCGCCGCCGATACCCGTCCCCGCGCAGGCTACCGCCGATGACGATGTCCGCGACCACGCCACTACCGAGAGTCACATAGTTCGTGACCACCTACCAACCGACAGTGACGGCGACGGCGACGATGACGACAAAGCCGCGCCCAGCGTCGCCCCGGCCCGGCGCGCTCCGTGGCCGCGCCGCGCGTGGACCACCATGCGCTCCTGGGACGGCCGCACCGTCCGGCTCGTCATCGTCAGCGCCTACATCGGGCTCACCGCCGCGAACTTCATCTGGATGTGGCCCATCCTGATGGGCGATCCGATCACCCCGCAGCGACTCGTCTGGGAAACCTGGCTTCCCTCCTGGGGGTGACCGACACGGCATGCGACTCGTCGCGAACAGCGTCATATCCGTCATATCCGCTGGACTCGAACCGCCCTCGACGCACGGGTATATGGTCGATGAAGAGGGCTGGAAACTTCCGCAAAACCCCAAACCGCCGACTGCGAAGGAGAAATTCGATGGCGCAGTACACCCTTCCCGATCTTCCGTACGACTATGGAGCGCTCGAGCCGCACATCTCCGGTCAGATTATGGAGTTGCACCACGACAAGCACCACGCCGCATACGTAGCGGGCGCGAACACCGCCCTCGAGCAGATGGCCGAGTCCCGGGAGAAGGGGTCGTTCGGCACCGTCAACCTGCTGGAGAAGAACCTGGCGTTCAATCTCGGCGGGCACATCAACCATTCGATCTTCTGGCCGAACATGTCGCCCGACGGCGGGGACAAGCCGGACGGTGACCTCGGCGCCGCGATCGACGAGTACTTCGGCTCCTTCGACGGTTTCCGCGGCCAGTTCTCCGCTGCCGCAGGCGGTTTGCAGGGGTCCGGCTGGGCGATGCTCGTGTGGGACACGCTCGGCCAGCGGCTGAACATCATGCAGCTCTTCGACCAGCAGGGGAACCTGCCGGCCGCGCAGGTGCCGATCGTCCTGCTGGATATGTGGGAGCACGCCTTCTACCTGCAGTACCGGAACGTCAAGGCGGACTACGTCTCCGCGTGGTGGAACGTGGTGAACTGGGCCGACGCGACGGCCCGGTTCGATGCCGCACGCACCAAGACCGCGGGGCTCATCGTTCCCTGACCATCCGAATGTCGCGTGAAGCCCCCGGGTGCCTGCCGCCCGGGGGCTTCCTCGTGTCGCGGGAGCGCCCCTACTTCCGCGCGTCCATCGGAGATGATGGCCCTAGCCCGGCAGACTGAGGTCCATGCAGGGGAACCTAGTCATCAGCGACAACGCGCACACGGACACTGCGAGCGCCTCGGGCGCCGGCGCAACATTCCGGACGGTCGGAGACCCGAGCGTTGCCGCGATCGAGTCGGCATTGCAGGCGGGGCAACGGTTCTGGCTCGACATTCCGGATGTCGGCGCCGACGTCGTGACCCTGCTGCCGGGCACGTTCGGCTTCCACCCGCTCGCCGTCGAGGATGCCGAGCACTTCGGCCAGCGCCCGAAGGTCGACAACTACGAGGGGTTCGTGCTGCTGGTCGCCTACGGTCCGGGGCACGACGGCACCCCGGTGGAGGTGCACTGCTTCCTGGCGGAGAACTACCTGGTGACCGTGCGGCACGGCCCCGTGCCGGGGGTGACCGCGGCGCAGGTCCGCCTGCGGCAGGACCGCACGCTGGCACCGCCGGCGATGCTGCTCTACCGGGTGCTCGACGCATTGGTCGACGGCTTCTTCCCGCAACTCGACGGTTTCGATGACGCGATCGACGCACTGCAGGACGACATCCTGCGCAAGCCCAGCGATGAACAGCTCGGAACCCTGTTCGACCTCAAGCGCCGGCTGATCCGGATCCGCCGGCTCACCTCCGACCAGCGCGACTCGATGGCGGACCTGCTAACCGGCACCCGGAGCATTCCCGGGTTCGACGCCGAGACCGAGCGCTACTTCCGCGATGTCTACGACCACCTGGCGCGGCTGTCGCAAACGGCCGACGGCTACCGGGACCTGCTGTCCTCCGCGCTGGACACGCATCTGTCGACGACGTCGAACCGGTTGAACGTCGTCATGAAACAGCTCGCGATCATCGCCACGATCTTCCTGCCCATGTCGTTCCTGACGGGGTTCTTCGGGCAGAACTTCGGCTGGATGACAGACCGGCTGGTCAGCCCGGCGGTGTTCTGGATCGCCGGGGTGGCGCTCCAGGCGGTGGTCGCCGGCGCGCTGCTGTGGATGTTCCGGAAGAAGGGCTGGCTCGGCGAGAAGGCCGGGCAATGACGCGCGGCGGAGTTGTGCGGGGATGACGGGCGGCGGGGCACCGCCGCGGCTCTGGTCGACGGCCGATCCGCGGCTCCGTAGAGTCTGCAGTGAGCGCGGCTCACGCGCACCCAGCCCTCGTCAAGGAGGACGCCATGCCCACGGCCAGCCTGTCCGACCGCCCTGCCTCGTTCGGGCGGTTGCTCACTGACCGCGTCGCGGCCACCCCCGACCGCACGGCGTTCCTGTCGCCGGATGCCGGTGAGCCGAGCGGATGGCGCAGCCTCACCTGGGTCGAGACCGGTGAACGCACAACGAATCTCGCCGCCGGGCTGCTCTCGCTCGGCCTCGAGATCGAGGACCGGGTGGCGATCGCCTCTTCCACGCGGCTGGAGTGGATCCTCGCCGATCTGGCGGTGATGTGCGCCGGCGGCGCGACGACCACCATCTATCCGACGACAAAGCAGGACGATGTCACGTTCATCCTGCGCGACTCGGGTTCCGTGGTGGTGTTCGCGGAGAACGACGATCAGATCGCGAAACTCACCGGGACGGACCTGCCCGACGTGCGGGTGATCGTCACCTTCGACGGCACCGCCGACGGGCAGCGCGTGCTGTCCATGGATCAACTCGCGGAGCGCGGCCGCGCCCTGCTCGCCGAGCGCCCCACGGCGGTCACCGATCGCATCGCCAAGCTTGAGCCGGAACATCTCGCGACCCTCATCTATACGTCCGGCACCACCGGCGTCCCCAAGGGCGCGCGGTTGGTCCACGACAACTGGACTTACGAGGGAGCGGCGGTTGATGCGATCGGGATCCTGAGCCCGGATGACGTGCAATACCTGTGGCTTCCGCTGTCCCACGTGTTCGGCAAGGTCCTGCTCGCGATTCAGCTGACCATCGGCTTCGCCACCGCTGTGGACGGCGACCTCGATCGGATCGTGGCCAACCTGGCGAGCTCGCGGCCGACATTCATGGCGGGCGCGCCGCGCATCTTCGAAAAGGTGCGCGCCAAGGTGACGCTCACGGCGCAGGGCGGAGGCGGTCTGAAGGCCAAGATCTTCGACTGGGCGTTCGCCACGGGGATCCGGGTATCACGCTTGCGCCAGGCACACACGACGGTGCCCGCCGGGCTGAAGATGCGCTACGCGATCGCCAACAAATTGGTGTTCACGAAGATCCAGCACCTGGTCGGCGGCCGCGCCCGGTTCTTCATCTCCGGGTCGGCGAAACTCTCTCCGGAGGTCGCCGAGTGGTTCGACGCGGCGGGCGTGCAGATCCTGGAGGGCTACGGCCTCACCGAGACCAGCGCCGCGAGCTGCGTGAACCTCCCGCACGACAACCGGATCGGCACCGTCGGACCACCCCTGCCAGGAACCGAGATCATGATCGCGGCAGACGGCGAGATCCTGATGCGCGGCGGAGGCGTGATGCGGGGGTACCACAACAACCCCGCGGCAACGGAGGAGGTTCTCTCCGCGGACGGCTGGTTGCACACCGGTGATGTCGGCAGCATGGTCGACGGGTACCTGAAGGTCACCGACCGCAAGAAGGACCTGATCAAGACGTCCGGCGGCAAGTACGTGGCGCCGCAGAAGATCGAGACGGTGTTCAAGGCCATTTGCCCGTACGCCTCGCAGATCCTGGTGCACGGCGACGGGCGGAAGTTCTGCTCGGCGCTCATCACGCTGGATCCCGATGCGATCACGGAATGGGCGAAAGCCCATGGGCTGGACGGTGTGTCGATCGATGAGCTGGCCGCTTCCGCGGCAATCCGCACGATGATGGAGGGCTACGTCGACGAGCTCAACTCCAAGCTCGAACGCTGGGAGACTATCAAGGACTTCATCGTCCTGCCCCGCGACCTGTCCGTCGAGGACGGGGAACTCACCCCGTCGCTCAAGATGCGCCGCCGGACCGTGGAGGCGCAGTACCAGGCCGAGCTCGACGCGTTGTACACAGACTGAGCTGTTGCCGAGCGGTGCGAAAATGCGGGCATTTCGGACACGAATCGGTGCATTTCGCACCGCTCGGCGTCAGTAGGTGTAGAAGCCGCGGCCCGATTTGCGGCCCAACATTCCGGATTCGACCATCCGGCGCAGGAGCGGCGGGGGCGCGTACGACGGCTCGGCGTATTCCGCGTACAGCGACTCGGCCACCGCCAAGGTCGTGTCCAGGCCGACGAGGTCGGTGAGCGTCAGCGGCCCCATCGGGTGCGCGCACCCGAGCACCATGCCCGCGTCGATGTCCTCGGCCGATGCGTGCCCGGCCTCGAACATCCGGATCGCCGAGAGCAGGTACGGGATCAGCAGAGCGTTGACCACGAACCCCGCACGGTCCTTCGCGCGGATCACCGTCTTGCCCAGGGTCTCGGTCGCGAACGTCGTCACGGCCGCGACGGTCGACTCGGCGGTGCGCTGGGACGGGATCACCTCGACCAGTTTCTGGACGGTTGCCGGGTTGAAGAAGTGCATGCCGACGACCCGAGCCGGGCGCCCGGTGGCACCGGCGAGCCGGGCGATCGGGATCGACGACGTGTTCGAGGCCAGAATCGCGTCCGGGTCCGCTACCACGCGATCGAGCTGCGTGAACAGTGCGAGCTTCACCGGCTCGTTCTCGGTAGCCGCCTCGATCACCCATTGCCGGTCCGCCAGCGCATCGAGCTCGGATTCCACCCGCAGCCGTCCCAGCGCACCGTCCGCATCCTCCGCGGAGAGCTTGCCCCGCTCCACCCCGCGCCGCACCGAATTCTCGACCCGGGCACGGGCAGCGGCAGCGGCCTCGGGACTCACCTCCGCGACGATCACGTCCAGGCCGCTGCGGGCGCACACCTCGGCGATGCCCGAGCCCATCAATCCGCCACCGACCACGCCGATCCTGGTGATCTCCACGCCCGCAGCTCCTTCGACGAACGATGCACGCGCCGGGCAATGAACCGGCCCGTCCGTGCGCACGCCGGCCCGCGCCGGTAAAGGCAGAATGCCACACGCTGTACCCTGCGTATGCCACAACACCACACGCCCCGTCATGGCCCGGTGAGCGCACCGCTTCACGTGTCCGGCGAACTCTCACCGGTGGCTACGGATGTCGAGCCCCGCACCAAGCGCCCCGCCGCCCCGCTCAGCAGAGCATTTGGGCCGGGTAACTGATCCGCCCATCGGGCTCGATCAGCGGCTGCGCGCCCCATTGCCCGATCTTGTGCATCGCCTGCTGGCCCGGCCCGAGGATATGCGTCACCTGCCAGCCACGCGCCACCAGCGCGGTCGCGATCAGGCTGCGGTGGCAGCGCCACGGCACCGCCTCGGCGCACATGATGGCGCACGGCACGTCCGCGAGTGCCATGAGTTCGGCGAGCCCGGCCGCGAATTCGTCGCCCAGCGCATAGTCGGCGTAACTGTGAAAGCTCGGATGCGACCAGCCAGCGTTGACCTCCGGATCCACCTGCTGATTGCGGCGCCGGCCGCCGAGTTGCTCGATCCACCGGTAGTCGATGCCGGCTGCGGGCAGCCACGCCGCCATCTCGCCGGCACCGAACTGCGGATTGTGGCGCGAGCCCCGGATCGTGCGCACATCGACCAGGCGGGCGATGTCGAACTCACGCAGCAGCGCGACGGTCTCGTCGGCCGTCCGCGTCGAATGCCCCAGCGTCCACAACCGCCCCGCGCCGGTACCGCCCGCCTCGTCGGTGCCGTCCGCGCCCGCCCCGTCTGCGCCGCCTGTATCGATTGCTCCGCTCGTATCGCCCGCGCCGCCCATACCGTCGAGACTAGGCCCTGGTCACGACATCTCGTCATATTCGCCGACCCAACCACCTACGCGGCCGGTCTGCTTTGCGGGTTGCTCCGGAGCCCGTACAGTAGGGGAACCTTGCTGCCTACGGCCGCCATCCGGTGAGGAGCGAAACCATGGAAACGCCGACAGCGGCCGCCACCATCACGAAGAAGAGCGGCATCAAGCTCGCCATCGGCACGTTCGTGGGATGCATCGTCGCGCTATTCGCCGCCGCCGCCATCATCAGCTCGCAGGTCGAAGGCGAGAACGCCACCTATCTCTGGGCCATGGTGCTGCTGGGCGCAGTGGTGATCACCGCATTGTTGGCCGCGGTCTTCGTGCCGCATTGGAAGGAATTCCGCGAGCATCGGTGATTCGCCGGCGCGCAGCCCAGGAAGCCGCTGCGTCGTTCGACGGGACTTCGCCGCCGCCACGTGACGCGGGCCACACGATCACCGCAATCGGCCCGGGCGTAGCGTCGATGGTGTTGTCAATTTTGCTCTCCTTCAGGAGGCGGCGTTATGCCCGTCATGGAAGCCATGCACCAGCGTCTGTCGATCAACGACATTGATCCGGATGCCTATAAGGCCGTGCTCGGTCTCGAGAAGTACGTCCACGCAGGCGGTTTGGACGAGGGCCTGCTGGCACTGGTCAAGTCCCGCGCCTCGCAGATCAATCACTGCGCGTGGTGCCTGGACATGCACCTGGCCGAAGCACGCGAGGCGGGCATCGAACAGCGCAAGCTCGACGTGCTGGCGGCATGGCGCGAGGCGGGCGACATGTTCTCGCCGCAGGAGCGCGCCGCGCTCGCGTTCGCCGAGCAGGTGACGCTGATCAGCGTCGACGGCGTGAGCGATGCCGTGTGGAGCGATGTGCGCGAGGTCTTCGACGAGAAGCAGACGGTGACGCTGCTCATGGCGATCGCCGCCATCAACGTGTGGAATCGCATGAACGTGACCGTCCGCACGAGCCTGCCGAGCCAGCCCGGCGGGTGGTGACCGTCGCGAACCGCCGCACCGTTTCGGTGTGAAACCGCCGAGTATGACGGTGTTCTCGGGTGCAGCCCCGTTCTTGGATGTCGCCGCGTTGTCGGGCGCTACTCGCCGGCCAGGTTCAGGCCGACGACGCCGATGACGATGACGGCGATGAAGACGAACTTCCAGATGTTCGCCGACTCACCGAGGAACACGGCGCCGATGATCGCGATCGCGGCCGTGCCGACGCCCGACCAGACCGCGTACGCGATGCCGACCTGCATCCCGGCACGCAGGGCAAGCGCCAGGCCGACCATGCTGGCGATGTAGCCGACGGCGACGATGCCGACGTTGAGCACGTTCGGGTGGCTACTTACCGCCTTGAGCACGGTGGTGCCGACGAGCTCGCAGGCGATGGCCGCCCACAGCCACATCCACTGCACGACGCCCGGAGACACCGACTCAGATTACTGGCCGGGCGGCGCCCCAGGCGGTGGGCACGACTTGCAGTGAGAAGACACCGATCATCGAGGCCGGGCATCAGGCTCGTGTCGTGGTCGCGGGGGCATCACCGATCCAACCGGCGTGCCCGTGAGTGCCTTGGCACACGGTCATGACCACGGATTGTCGTGACGAAATGCCTGCCCGTTGGCTGGCACCTTGTCACCGGTATGCGACCAGCGCGCGCTGCCACGTTACGCGCATTCAATGCGGCGCGCTCACCCACCGCCCTGAGCTGTGCGTTATACAATGCTAGCCTTTCGCAGTATGATACACGACGCGCCCATCCCACTTCCCGGAGTGGAGCTATTTGACACCCCAGAAGATGCCGCGTTGGCGGGATGGCGCTCGACACCAGCCGCCCATCCCCGTGCCATCGCGGTTGATCAGAGTCCAGAACCAGATTGTGTCTACGTGACTGTTGAGACCGATGCGGCCGATAGCCTCCTCAACAGAGATGTCGCGACATGCTGGCGGACGGCAAGCGGAATGTGGTGGGAAGCATCGAGTGCAGGAGCCTGAGGAAACCCCTACAGTGGCCTCCCGTCACCGCATCACTCCTGCATGGAAGTCACCAATGTCGGGCATTGTGACTGAGGCTTGCCAAGGCACGGGTTGGTAGTAAACGAAAAGTCCACGATAACGGCTGAAAGTAACTGCCCAAAGTCTAGATTCGTGAGGGCTACGGCATCTCGCATGGATACGGTAGCATTGTTTGGCATCTAAAACTTCCATGCGCCTGATCCCCAGAACCCATGTTGTACGGATGTGTCCCGCCGTCCGGTCCGCTTGGCGAGAATGTCCACTTCATCCCTATGTCCTTGCTGTCAACTCCGCGCCAGTCGGGGTTATTCACCTTCCATCCCCATGCAAAGATAGTTCCGGTAGGCGTGCATGTCACTTGCATTGTAAAGATGGTTGCGAGATCGGTTTGTTTCCAATAACTGCTACAACCCAACCGAATAGTTCCATTTGTTTTGATGTGTGCGCTCGCGCTTGTCGCGGTGAACACACTCCCGAAAAGCATCAACCCGACGGTTGCAAAAAGGAGAGCTACCCGTCGTTTCACCTGTGAGGGTATCGACCTGCCTCGGTCTCCTTCGGTTTCAACGCGCGTCGCACCAGAACGGCTCACTGCCACAGCAGTCACTCGTACACGCATGAGTCAGTTGCTCTCGTCGTCGGAGCGCTTTCTTGCCCCGTGATCGATATACGAGGCACCATGACCGATGATCTGCGCCACATGCAACGCGCTAACCAGAATCGTTGCGTAGTCGTTACTCAACGATGATCGACGGCCACCGAAGGTAGCCGGCCAACCCGCGCTCGGTGCAGGGTCGATCCTCGCCACGCATCAACAGTTGGTACACAGCGATTCGCGCGAGCACACACCCCTGGTGGAAAACGGCGAGCGCGTATCCGGTACGAACGCCGGACATAAGTGCGCAGCCCGACGTCGCCAAGTGCCTGGTGCCGCGCCGGCACTAAGACCTGTGCAACCGCTGTCGCGCGAACCAAGTTCGTGCTCATCGATGCAACAGACCGGATCTCACCAGCCGATCGCCCCGACCGGCCACACCACCACGCGCAGGCACGTCACCAATATTCCGGTCAGGTCAGATAGCGCGCTCGCGCGGCGTCAGAGAACGGGCCACGATCGTCAATCTGCTGCCGCGCGCGTCCGATCGTCCATGATAGAGAATCGACCTACACGAATTAGAAGGTCAAATCGCGCCCGCAACTCGCAAGGCGAGCGGCACGTCCCGTCTGCCCCACCCCGACCGGTATCCTGGGACGGGTCGCCCTTTGACACAGAGTTGCCGACCGGGTCGGGTTACGCGGACGCCGATTGCCGCGTGGGGTCGATCCGTGCAACAACGTGCAGCGGTTGCACCGGACGACGTTACCGGGACCTCGCTTCAGCCGCGAGCCCCAATCCGGCGCGGTGCCCAGGCATCAACATATTGATAGCCATACGGCCATCGTGGACGGCACCGGCGGCGACGGAACCGCCGAACGAGGCGACGGCAAACATCCCCGGCGCCACAACCGGGTATTCGGACGATTCCCATGCCTGACGTCACCACTGCTGCGGGGTTTCGAGCCCCGCGGCGTGCTATGCCGACCGATCAATGAGGTCATCGATCGCTGCGCGCAGCCGGCTCACTCCGGCGGCGAATTCCTCCGGCTCCGGCAGGAGCGAGAGCGCGAGCGTGTGCGCGTTCGCCAAGTCGTAGAACCAGCCCGGGTGCACGGCGAGGTGCGCGCTACGTAGCAGGTGCACGGCGAGGTCGTCGACCGGCAGGTGCTGCGGCACGTCGACCAGGACCGTCCATCCGCCGTCGCACCGCCGCACCCGGTACGGCCCCGCAATAAGCGCCGCCCGGAGGTGCGCGAGGTTGCTCTGCAGGCGCCGCCGGGTTGTCGCCACCGACTCGTCCGCGAGCGCGAGCAGGTCGGGCAGCGCGGCGGCGATCGGCCCGCTCACCGGTAGGAACGCGTCCGCGATCCGGTCGAGGGCGTCCCGGAGCGCCGCGAGATCGGTTGCGGGACCGGACAACCGGATCCACCCGAGTTTGAGTTGCGGCGCACAGAGAAGTTTCGACGCACCGCCCAGGGTGAACGTCGGCACACGCCGCTCGCCGGAGATCGTGCACGGTTCGCCGTCGAGAGCGAAGGGCTCGAAGACCTCGTCCGCGATGAGCGCGATGCCATGGCGCGCGCACGCGTCGACCACGGCGTCGGTGCCCGCGCCAGTGCCCGCGCCGAGATAGGAGCCTGTCGGGTTCCCAGGATTGACGACCACCACCGCGCGGACCTGCGGGCCTGTCACGGCTCGTTCGAGCGATTCCGGGTCGAGGATCCAGCCGTCCGGATGGACGTAGTCCAGCCGATAGTCCGTCGTGCGCACGCTCGTGAGCCGCGCGAGCGGCTCGGTGAGCGGGTAGCCGGGCCGGGGCACGGCGATCGCCTGCCCTGGATCCGCGAGGAGGGTGAACAGCCAGGAATACGCCTCCGACGTGGACGACGTGAGCCAGTAGTCGGTCGGGTCGCCGCCGAAGCGCGCCGCGAGCGCCTCGCGGGCCGGTCTCGGGCCGCGCGGGTGCGGCTGGTAGCGAGCGGCGTCAGGAACGTGCCGGGCGATCACGTCGAGGATGCCGGGGTGCAGGAGACCGTGTCGCGTCGGGTTGGAGTCGGACAGGTCGGTGATCTCGACGCCGGCGGCGACGAGCGCCGCTCGGGCCTGCGCGATCGAGTTCAGGCCGGCGCCCGCCGCAGCCCGCTCGGCCAATCGCACAAGTCTCATCGTAGGGCGGCCCGGTGCGGCGGCGCCCCTCGCCCACGTGCCGCCCGGCCTTTCCGGGTTGGGTGTCTCAAGGTGCGTCGGAGCGCACTGTGGAGTGCCCAACCCGGAGGGTGCGACCGCGGCTCGCATCGGGCTCGACGGTGTGCACCGCAGGGACGTGCGCGCCGCAGGGTGCAAACGCCACGAGGTCGAACGGTCAGCCGTTGACTGACTCTCCTGGCTCCGTCGCGCCGGGTTCGATATCGAGACGTCGCTCGATCGCGGCCAGCCGAGCATCGATAGCCGCGAGCCGGCCCTCGATAGCGCCCAGGCGTGATTCGATCCCGTGGACCACGGCGGATGCCGCCCGCTCACCCCGCTGCGGGCGATTCGGCCGGTCCGGTTCGGCCGGCATGATCTCGACGACCCGGTCACGGGCGGCGTCGAGGGTGACCCCCAGCGAAGCCAGCGTGCGCGCCGCAGAACCTTCCCCCTCACGGATCAGCGCCAGCAGAATGTGCCCGGTGCCGATGTAGTCGTGGCCGAGCGTCAGCGATTCGCGCAGCGACAGTTCCAGGATCTTCTTCGCCCGCGGCGTGAACGGGATGTGGCCGCTCACCGCGTGTTCCCGACGCCCGAACCCACGCCGGGAGGGCCGATCCGTCTGCGTCGCCGAGTCGATTCCCTGCCGGATCGCCTCCGGCGAGACCTCCAGCGACTCCAGCACTTTCGTTACCGTCCCGTCGTGAGCGCGCAGCACCCCGAGCAGCAGATGCTCGGAGCCGATGTAGTTGTCGCCGCGCTCGCGTGCCGATTCCTGCGCCAAGACGATCGTTTGGCGTGCCGCGTCGGTGAACCTCTCGAACATCGCCCTACCCGCCTTCCGGTCGCGGGGCCGCGGGGGCGGCGCCTGCCGGTGAGCCCGCGCCGCCGGCGCAGAACCTCCCGCCCGATGGACCGAGTATGGCACCGGCGCGTCCCGAACGCTCCGGCGTCGGGCCATGATGCCCCGCGTATGGGAAGGTGATGCATGGGCCCGACCCGGAACAACGTCATCGGCGCCTTGGTGTGCGCGACGGCCGCGCTCGGCGCCTGCGGCGCGGCTCCGGTCGGCGACGCGCCCACGACGGCGCCCCCGACGCCGTGCATCGATGCCAGTCCGACCTTCTACGTGACCCTCGCGTCCGACGCGACCGGGCAGGTCACGCCGGAGCGTGCGGCCCGGGATTTCGCGGCGCATGACGAGTCCTTGGTCGGCACGCCGGCCGACGACTGGTCCGAGATCCCCGATCCCATGGGACAAACCGTCGAGGCACCCCATGAGGTCGTGCTCCGCTCGGGCACTGTCTACGTGCGCGTGATCACGCTGCCCAACGGCGCGTGGGCGGTGATCTCCGGCGGGCATTGCGCCCTGCGAGGCGAGTGACTTCCGCAGCGCGGCAACACCTCGCCGGCATTCGGCGATCCTCGACGCGGCAGTCCCGCGCCCACCGACCGATCAGCGAGCGTGCTGACCCAGGTGCCGGTGCCGCCTGCCACCAGACCAAGGAGGTGGGCTGTGGCGGGGACCTCGACGGTGTGCGTGACGGTGCCGAAACCGCCGGCGTCCGGCAGGATCTCGATGGTGTTCGTATCGGCGGCGGACGGAGCTCGTCCGGGACGCCGTCATCCCCGAGGATGACGATCTCGGGCGGCTCCGATCCCATTCACCGACCCTACTGGCAGACACCGGAAGGCACCCGGCGGCACCGGCTCGGTTATGAGTTCCGTTGCTGCAGAAGAGGTATGGAGGTGAATATCGTCATAATCGGCGGCCCAAGATCGCTGCGGTTCATTTCTAGCGGGTGAGGATCTCCTCGCGGCGGAAGGTGGCGCGGGTGACGCCGAACAGGGCTGCGGCGATCAGCCGCAATGATCCAGCCGCCGGTCGCCGAGCCCTTGCCACTGGGTCACAGTCACCGAGCAGCCGCGCAGTGTTCACCTGGCATTCACCTTGGCGCCGTGCTCCGGCTACCTCGACTTCCTAGCGTCTCCGGTGGGTCGCGAAAACGCGGCGGCCTCACCCGATGCGGCGGACGTCGATCGACGAACCGCGAGACGCGGGTGACATCCAGAGAGGAACGCGAGTGTCAGGACTGACCAAGGTAGCACTCATCACGGCCGTCGCGGCCGTCATGCTCGCCGCTGCCTGCGGAACCGACAACAATGCCAACAGCTCCGCATTGTCCACCGGCCGGGCCGGGTCAAGCGTGGCCGCGTCGGGCGCCACCTCACCCGACCCAGCGGGCACAACCACGACGAAAGCCACGACCGACGCCTTCACCGCGGCCGGCTTCTCGTGCGCCACCGGCACGCTGCGGTCCAGCGGCTCGACCGCGCAGGGAAAGGTCATGGCGCAGCCCATCGATTCGTACAACGCCAAATGCGGTGCTTCGATCAACTCCTACGGGGGCGGCGGCTCGGGCAAGGGCGTCGCCGACTTCCTTTCCGGCCAAACGGATTTCGGCGGATCTGACTCGCCGCTGAAGCCGGCGGAGCAGGCCACGGCCAGCAAGGATCGCTGCCACAGCGCGGATGCCGTCGACCTGCCCATGGTGACCGGCCCGATCGCGATCGCGTACAACCTGCCCGGTGTCCGCGCACTTACGCTCACCCCGGCAGCGCTGTCCGGCATTTTCGGCGGCACGATCACGTCCTGGGACGATCCGGCGATCCGCGATACCAACCCCGGCGTGGACCTGCCGAAACTGGCGATCTCAACGGTGCACCGATCCGAGGATTCCGGCACTACCGATAACTTCACCCGCTACCTGGCCGCCGCCGGCACCTGGAAGTTCCCCGGCGGCAAGGCGTGGAGCGCGCCCGGCGGAACCGGCGCGCAGGGCAGCGATGGTGTCGCGAAAGCCGTTGCGGCAACGGAAGGATCGGTCGGGTATGTCGAGTGGGGCTTCGCCCAGCAGTACCACCTGGCCATGGCCGAGATCGACAACGGCGGCGGCCCGGTCGCACTGACCGCGAAGTCCGCCGGCGCGGCTGTCGAGGCCGCCCAGATCGTCGGCACCGGCAAGGATCTCACGCTGAAGATCGACTATGCGACGAAGACGCCGGGCGCCTACCCGATCGTCCTGGTGACCTACGAACTGGTGTGCACCGGCGGCAACGGCGCCACCGCGGATCTGCTCAAGTCCTTCCTCGGCTATGCGGCCACCGAAGGGCAGGCCGGCTTCGAATCCCTCGGCGCGGCACCGCTTCCCGCGTCGATACAGTCCCGGGTGCTCGAGGCGATCAAGGGCTTGAGCTGACCGTGACAGAGATGACGAAGATCGTCGCGAAGGCGCCTTCCGGAAAGCAGGCACCGCTCGGGCCCGCGGTCGGGGGCGCCTTCCCCGGCATCCGTGCACTGCCCGGGGCGGGGCGCATCGGCGACCGTGTGTTCCGCACGCTGACGGCCGGCTCGGGAGCGCTCGTGCTGGTGACCATGGTCGCCATCGGCAGCTACCTGGTGGTCGCCGCCTGGCCCGCGCTGCACGCGAACTCCGGCAACCTGTTCACCACACAGGTGTGGCGGCCGCAGGCCGATCCGCCGGTGTTCGGCATCGCGGCCATCGCCTTCGGCACGGTCGTGTCCTCACTCATCGCGGTCGTGATCGGGGTGCCCGTCGCGGTGGGCGTGGCGCTGGGCGTCTCGCAGTACCTGCCGCGGCGCTGGGCCAGTGTGCTCGGCGGGCTCATCGACCTGCTCGCCGCGGTGCCGTCCCTGGTGTTCGGCATGTGGGGGCTGTACTACCTCATCCCGCACACGCGCGGATTCCAGCAATGGCTGTCGACCTACCTGGGATGGATCCCGATCTTCCGCAACCGCACCGCGACACTCACCGGCCAGTACGGGCAGAGCCTGCTGATGGCCGGGATCGTGCTCGCCATCATGATCATCCCCATCGTCGCCTCTATCTGCCGCGAGGTCTTCGCGCGCACGCCAGGGCCGACCATCGACGCGGCGCTGGCCCTCGGCGCGACCCGGTGGGAGGTGATCCGGTCCGCCGTGCTGCCGTTCGGCCGGTCCGGCATCGCGTCCGCTGCGATGCTCGGCCTGGGCCGCGCCCTGGGCGAGACCATCGCGGTGGCACTGGTTCTCAGCTCGGGCTTCACCATCAACTGGCATCTGACGGAACTCGGCGGCGACACCGTCGCGTCGACGATTGTGCTGAAGTTCGGCGAGGCCGGGAGCAGTCCGGTCGCCATCGCCGCGCTCATGCTCGCCGGGCTGTGCCTGTTCGCCGTGACGCTCGTGGTCAACGCGACCGCCCGGCTCATCGTGGCGCGGAAGGTGGCCACGCCATGACCACCGCCATCTCGATCCCCCGAACCGAACGGCCCACGCTCAACGCGAAGCGCTTGCCCCGGTCCGCCCCCGGCATCGCCGGTCTTACGGCGGTTGCCGCGGCCCTCACCGCGCGCGGAATCCTGCACTGGACCGGCTACTTCACTGCGGGTTTCACCGCGGCACTGCTGTACGTGCTGCTGCTCGGTGTGTGGTCGGTCGCCGTCGAGGGCCGCCGACGCGCCACCGACCGAATCGTCGGCATCGTCGTCGGCGCCTGCCTGATCGCCGCATCCATCCCGCTCGTCATGATCCTCGGCTACATCGCGGTCAAGGGCGCACCCGCCCTGTCGCCGACGTTCCTCACCCACTCGATGAACGGCATCACCGGCGCACAGGCCGGCGGCGGTGTGTATCACGCGCTCATCGGCACGCTGGAGCAGGTGGGGATCGCCGCGGCGGTGGCGCTGCCGATCGGGATCCTGACCGCGATCTACCTCGTCGAGTTCGGCCGCGGCGCCTTCGCCCGGGGCGTCGCGTTCTTCGTCGACGTGATGAACGGCGTCCCGTCGATCGTGGCGGGCTTGTTCGTGTTCACGTTCCTGCTGCTGGGACTGGGCCTTCGGCCGTTCGGTGCAGCCGGCTCCGTGGCGCTCGTCGTCCTGATGCTGCCGATCGTGATCCGCTCCGCGGAGGAGATGATCCGGCTCGTCCCCCACGAGCTCCGCGAGGCCAGCGATGCGCTCGGCGTGCCGCGGTGGCGGACCATCGTGAAAGTTGTTCTGCCGACGGCGCTGTCAGGACTCGTGACGGGCTCCCTACTGGCGATCTCACGCGTCGCCGGGGAAACCGCCCCGCTGATCCTGCTGGTCGGCTACAGCGCCCGGATCAACTCCGATCCGTTGTCCGGCGACCAGGCGTCGCTGCCCGTCATGATCTGGGACCAACTCGGCAAACGCTCCGGCGATGCCGGCGCGTTCGGCGAGACCCGCGCCTGGGGGGCCGCGCTGGTGCTCATCCTGCTGGTGCTGGCGGTGAACCTCGCGGCCCGCCTGCTGGCCAGGCTCACGGGCCCTCGCTCGTGGTAGCCGTCGCCGGCCACGGCATGAGCCCGAAAACAGCGCCAACCCACGAAAGCAATAGCGACAAACAGAAAGGGCCACCATGCCCCCTCGCATAGACGTCCACAACCTCGACGCGTACTACGGCGATTTCCGCGCCGTGGAGGGGGTGACCATATCCGTCGAACCCGGCGAGGTCACCGCCCTCATCGGCCCGTCCGGCTGCGGCAAGTCGACGTTCCTGCGCACCATCAACCGCATGCACGAGGTGACGCCGGGCGGCCGCGTCCAGGGTTCGGTCCGTCTGGACGGCCAGGACCTCTACGGCCGGGACATCGACCCCACCGCGGTCCGCCGCACCGTGGGCATGGTCTTCCAACGCCCGAACCCCTTTCCCACCATGTCCATCTACGACAACGTGATCGCCGGCGACAAGATCGCCGGGATCAAGCGGCGTAAGGCCGTCTTCGACGACATCGTCGAATCGTCGCTGCGCGCCGCGAACCTCTGGCAGGAGGTGGCCCATCGGCTGCACAAGACCGGGGCGTCGCTCTCCGGCGGACAGCAGCAGCGGCTGTGCATTGCCCGCGCCATCGCCGTGCAACCGGCCGTACTGCTCATGGACGAACCGTGCTCGGCGCTCGACCCCATCTCCACGCTGGCCGTGGAATCGCTGATCACGCAACTGAAGTCGGACTACACCATCGTCATCGTGACGCACAACATGCAGCAGGCGGCACGGGTATCCGACCGCACGGCATTTTTCACCGTGGCCGATCAGGGCATGCCCGGTCGGCTCGTGGAGTACGGGCCGACGGCCGAGATCTTTACGGCGGCAACGCACCAGGCGACGCGCGACTATGTCGGGGGACGGTTCGGGTAGATCATGACGACGTCCTCGCGCGCCGCCGCGGCACCGCCCGGCGAACGCGCCGCATCGCGACGCACCGTCGCTCCCCCCCTCCCCCCGTCGCCGGGCCGACCGTTTATGACGATGTTCCCTACGATGGCACCGTGCGGGACACCCACGCGGCCGGGGCCGTGACACCGGCGATCGGCCTCGTGACTGGCCCTGCCGCCGGGCGGCACTGGCTCCGGCGGCGCGCCGCCCGCGCGACTACCCAGGCGATCGCCGAACAGGCGCTCGCAGCCGCCCCCGCGGGCCACGTGGTACTAGGCCCGCGCGGCGAACTGCTGCTGTGCAACGAGAGCGCGCGGCGGCTCGGCATCGTCGCGGGAGACATCGTGGATCCGCGCATCGTCGAGCGGGCCCTTTTGCCTGCGCAGACAGGCACGATCGCACCCGGAGCGATGCGGGACGGGCAGGCGGCCGCGCAGACGGCCGCGCAGATGACGGCGCAGGCAGCGACACACGCGGCGCCCGAGCAGGTGTGGCAATCGGTCGGCGAGCCGGGACGTCCCGAGGTGCTGCAGTTGCGGGCCCACGCGCTCGGTGACGGACTCACGTTGATCACCGCCACCGACGAAACGGCCGCACACCACACGGAACTCGTCCGTCGCGACTTCATCGCGAACGTCTCGCACGAACTGAAGTCCCCCGTCACCGCGCTCGGCCTGCTCGCCGAGGCCGTGACCGAGGCCGCCGACAGTGCCGACACGGTCCGCGGTTTCGCCGAGCGCATGCGGCGCGAGACGTCCCGGCTCGGCACCCTCATCACCGAGCTCATCGCGCTGTCCGCGCTGCAGAACGGCACGCTGGACGAGCCCGACCTCGTGGCCGTCGACGACGTGATCGCCGACGGGGCCGATCGGCCGGCGATCGCGGCCTCGGCCAAGAACATCGTCATACACGTCGACAACACCACCGGCGCCGTCGTTCTCGGCGATCGCAGCCTGCTCACCACGGCGCTGGGGAACCTGGTGGAGAACGCCGTCAACTATTCGGAACCCGGTTCCACGGTGAACGTCTCGAGTACGCTGCGCCGCGGCCACGTGCACATCGCCGTCTCGGACCGAGGTATCGGGATCGCGCCGAAGGACCAGCAGCGGATCTTCGAGCGGTTCTTCCGGGCCGATCCCGCGCGCTCCCGCGCCACGGGCGGCACCGGTCTGGGGTTGGCCATTGTGAAACACATAGCCACCAACCACGGCGGGTCCATCCAGGTCTTCAGCCGCGAAGGGATCGGCTCCACGTTCACCCTGCGGCTGCCGCTCGCCGGCCCGGTCGCCCGCCCCACACCGCCCCGACCCCCGGAGGATCGATGACGCGCGTGCTCATCGTCGAAGACGAAGACGCCATGGCCGAACCGCTGGCATTCCTGCTGCGGCGCGAGGGTTTCGACGTGGCCATCGCGGCGACAGGGCCGGACGGCGTCGCCGAGTTCGACCGTGGCGGAGCAGATGTCGTGCTGCTCGACCTCATGCTGCCCGGCATGAACGGGACCGACGTGCTGCGCGAGTTGCGCAACCGCGGGCCGGTGCCGGTTATCATGGTCACCGCCCGGGACGCCGAGATCGACCGCATCGTCGGGTTGGAACTCGGCGCCGACGACTACGTCACCAAGCCGTACTCGGCGCGCGAGTTGATCGCCCGCATCCGTGCCGTCTTGCGCCGCAGCGAGACCGTCGACGCAGATGACGACGTGCTGGTCTGCGGCCCGATCCGGATGGACGTGGACCGCCATCAGGTGAGCGTCGCGGGTACGCCGACGGCCCTGCCGCTCCGGGAGTTCGAACTACTCGAATACCTGCTGCGGAACGCGGGCCGGGTGCTCACCCGCGAACAGCTGATCCGGCACGTGTGGGGCGCGGACTACGTCGGCGACACGAAGACCCTCGACGTGCACATCAAACGGCTCCGGTCGAAGATCGAGCCGGATCCGTCGGCGCCAAAGATCCTGCTGACCGTGCGCGGTCTGGGCTACAAGATCACCGGGTAGCCCGCTCTGGTACGACGATAGGCCCTGCGGCGTAAGGACTTTCGACACTGGTACCCCTGCGGATGCGGTGGCAGGGTGGCGATAGGTCGTGAACGTCTCGGCCGGAGAACGACGGGAGAAAACGGTCATGAAGGCACTCGTCTACCACGGGCCCAATCAGAAGTCCTGGGAGGAGGTCCCGGACCCGACGATCAAAGATCCGACAGACGTGATCGTCAAGGTGGAGACCACCACGATCTGCGGCACCGATCTGCACATCCTCAAGGGCGATGTGCCGGCCGTGACGGAGGGGCGGACCCTGGGCCACGAGGGCGTCGGCACCGTGACCGAGGTGGGTTCCGCGGTGAGCACTGTCGCGCCGGGTGACCGGGTGATCATCTCGTGCATCAGCGCCTGCGGGTCGTGCGAGTACTGCCATCAGGGCCTGTACGCGCACTGCCTGGCCGATGAGGGCGCCAGCGGCATCGGCTGGATCTTCGGGCACCTGATCGACGGCACCCAGGCGGAGTTCGTGCGCGTTCCGTTCGGCGACAACTCGCTGTACAAGATCCCGGCCGGAGTCAGCGACGAGGCGGCGGTGATGCTGTCGGACATCCTGCCCACCGGATTCGAGATCGGCGTGCGGTACGGCGATGTGCAACCGGGCGACATCGTTGCGGTGGTCGGCGCGGGCCCGGTCGGTCTGGCCGCCATGATGACATCGGGCCTCTACGGGGCATCGCGCGTGATCGCGCTGGACCTCGATGCCAATCGCCGCGAGCTCGCGCGCGAGTTCGGCGCCACGGACAGCGTGGATTCCGGCGCCCCGGACTGGGTCGAGCAGGTTCTGGCGATGACCGACGGGCTCGGCGTCGATGTCGCGATCGAGGCGGTCGGCGTGCCGACGACCTTCGATGCCTGCACCCGGATTGTCCGGCCCGGTGGGTCGATCGCGAACGTCGGCGTGCACGGCAAGCCGGTGCAGCTGAACCTGCAGGATCTGTGGATCAAGGACCTGGCGATCACCATGGGCCTGGTGAGCACCTCGACCACGCCGATGCTGCTCAAGCTGGTGGCGCAGCACAAGCTGGCCGCGGAGAAGTTCGCCACCCATCACTTCGGCTTCGACCAGTTCCTCGAGGCCTACGATACGTTCGCCGACGCCGCGAACAGCAAGGCGTTGAAGGTCATCATCAAGCGGTGACCTATCGGCGACCCGTTGACTTCGCCGGCACCGCTCTCAAGAGACCCGCATCGCGCTGCGGGTCTCCGGGGCGGTGCCGGCGATATTGCGTTGCCGGGCATGACGCGGCGTGGCCAGCCCCGGGCGAGAGCGCCGTCAGTCGCTCTCGAAGCGGTAGCCGAGCCCCGGTTCGGTGATCAGGTAGCGCGGATTCGCCGGATCGGGCTCGAGCTTGCGACGCAGCTGCGCGAGATAGACGCGCAGGTAATGATTCTCGTTCTCGTAGCCGCGGCCCCACACCTCGATCAAGAGCTGCTGCGCGGGCACCATCTTGCCGCGGTGCCGCACCAGCAGTTCGAGCAGCGACCACTCGGTGGGCGTGAGCCGCACGGGGGCCGCGTCGCGGGTGACGCGGTGCGCCGGGAGATCGACGGTGAAATCCGCGGTCCGAACCACGGCGGTCGCCGCGTCCACCGTCTCATCGATCGCGCCGCGACGCACGGCGGCGCGTACCCGTGCGAGCAGCTCGTCCATTCCGAACGGTTTGGTCACGTAGTCGTCGGCGCCGGCGTCGAGCGCCGCCACCTTCTCCGCGGACGTCGACCGGGCCGAGAGGACCAATACCGGAACGGATGTCCAGCCGCGCAAACCGGCCAGCACCTCGAGACCGTCCATATCGGGCAGGCCGAGATCGAGGACGACCACCGCGGGGCGCGAGCGGGCAACGTCGGCCAGCGCCGCGCGCCCGTCATGGGCGATCGTGACCTCATAGCCGTGCGCGCGGAGGTTGATACCGAGCGCCCTAGCGAGAGCGACATCGTCATCGACGACCAGGACGGCGGGCATCGTTTCAACCCGTCCGGGACGCGGCCGGCGACGGCCGGGCCGACCCCGCCGGGGTCACCGGCACAGACGCCACCGGCGCCGGGGGGAGCGCCGGCGCCAGCGGCACGGCCACCGTCATGGTCAGCCCGCCACCGGGTGTCGAACTGGCGGTGACGGTCGCATCCACCGCCTGCGCCAGCCCGCGCGCCACGGCGAGGCCCAGGCCGACCCCGGCTCCGCCCGGCACGTCGCCGAGTCGCTGGAAGGGGGCGAAGATGCGTTCCCGATCGGCCTCCGCGACGCCCGGGCCGCGGTCGGACACCACGATGATCATGTGTGCGCCGTGCTCGTCGGGCACCACCTCGGCGTCGAGCCGCACCGGGCTGCCGCTCGGTGAATGGCGCACCGCGTTCGACACCAGGTTCGCGATAACCCGCTCCAGCAAGCCGATATCGGTGTCGATGAGCGGAAGATCGTCGCGAATGTCGCTGACCACGGCGCCTGCCGGAATGCCGATCAGCGCCCGGTGCACCACCTCGTCGACGGTGGCCGGCCGGCGCGTGGGCACCAGCGCACCGGTCTGCAGCCGGCTGAGGTCCAGCAGATTGGCGAGCATCGCGTCGAGCTGGTCGCTGGCCGCAGCCGCAGTAGCCAACAGCTCGGACCGGTCCGTCGCCGAATAGCGAACCTCGTCGTCGGCGAGGCTGCCGACAGCCGCCTTGATGGTGGCCAGCGGCGAGCGGAGATCGTGCGAGACCGCCGCCAGGATGGCGGTTCGCACCGCATCGACCTGTCTGAGCCGGTCCGCCTCGGCGGCTTCCCGGACGAACGACACGCGGTCGGCCGCGACCACGGCTTGGGCCGCGAACACCTCGACCAGCCGCTGATCGGTGGCGGGCAGCGGGTGCCCGAACAGCGCCAGCACCCGGTGATCGCCGGCCGGCGCCACGACCGCCGCCCCGTCGGGCGTCACCAGCGCCGGGTCCTCTGGGTCCAGGCCGACGACGGCCACCGGCCCAGGCCGGTCGCGATCACCCGTCTCGTAGAGGGCGGCAGCAGTCATGGAGAAAGCCGCCTTCGCTTGGGTCAGCACGGCGTGCACGGGATCCGCGGCGGCTGCCACCGCGGTGCTCAACGCGCTCAGCACCTGGGCGGCTGCCCGCTCGCGTGCGGCGGTGCGGGCACGCGCCCGACCGCGATCGACGACCGTGGCAACGGTGACCCCGACGATCACGAAGACGGCCAGCGCAAAGACGTTCCGGGGCTGGGCGATCGTCAGCGAGCCGATCGGCGGGGTGTAGAGCAGGTTCGCGGCCACGCCGGCGAGCACGGCCGTGGCCACGGCCGGCGCGACACCGCCGACCAGGGCGGTCGCCAACACCCCGAGCAGGAAGATCAGCAGCACCGTCGAGAGGTCGAGTGCGTCGCGCCACGGCAGCAGGAGGGCCGCCAGTGCCATGGGCACGCAGATCGCCGCCGTCCAACTCCAGAGGCGCCTGGCCGCCGGCTGCCAGCGCCGCCACGGCGTCCGCCTGCTGCGCACCGCCGGATGGGTGACGACGTGCACGTCGATACTGCCCGACTCGCGAACGACGGCAGCGGCGATGCCCGGCCGCCACAACCGAGACAGCCCGCCGCGCTCGGAGACGCCGACGACGATCTGTGTTCCGTTCACGGACCGGGCGAAATCCAGGATCGCTGCGGGGATGTCGTCACCGACCACGACCTGCATGGTGCCGCCGAGGTCTTCGGTCAACAGCCGGTGAGCGGCGAGCGTGGTCGTGGAACCGCCGAGCGATCCGTCCGAACGCACCACGTGCACCGCGACCAGATCACGACCGGCGACCCGCCCGGCGATGCGCGCCCCGCGCCGTAACAGCAGCGACCCCTCCGCACCGCTGCCGAGCGCCACAACGATCCGCTCCCGGGCGGCCCAGGTCTCGCTGATGCCGTGCGCGGACCGATACCGCTCGAGGCCCTCCTCGACCCGGTCCGCGACCCACAGCAGTGCGAGTTCGCGGAGCGCGCCGAGATTGCCCTCCCGGAAATAGTTGGCCAGCGCGGTGTCGATCATCGCCGGCGGGTAGATGTGCCCGTGCGACATGCGCCGGCGCAGCGCCTCCGGGGTCATGTCCACCAGTTCCACCTGCGCCGCGGACCGCACCACGCGATCCGGCACCGTCTCCGATTGCGCGATGCCCGTCACCGACTTCACCACGTCGTTGAGCGACTCCAGGTGCTGGACGTTGACGGTGGTGACGACATCGATGCCGGCGTCGAGCAGCTCCTGCACATCCTGCCAGCGCTTCGCGTGCCGGCCGCCCGGAGCGTTGGTGTGCGCCAGCTCGTCGACGAGCGCCACCTGCGGCCGCCGCGCCAGTACCGCGTCGAGATCCATGTCGGTGATGCTGATCCCGCGATGCCAGACGACTCTTCGCGGAACGACCTCCAGGCCCACGACCTGCGCAGCGGTGTACGCGCGACCGTGATCCTCGGCCACGGCGACAACGACGTCCGTGCCGCGCTCCGCGCGACGGTGGCCCTCGGCAAGCATGGCGGCCGTCTTGCCCACCCCCGGCGCCGCGCCGAGGTACACCCTGAGCCGACCGCGCGGGGACGCCGACACCGCCGCATCGCTAGGCATCCGTCATCACGTCCCACCCACCTTCGCCGGGGCAAGGCTCTCCGGGGCCAGTTTCGCCGGGGCCAGTTTCTCCAAGGCCAGGTTCAGCTGGAGAACATCGACCGTGCTCTGTCCGATGAACCCCAGCGCCTTTCCCTGTATATGGTCCACCACGAGCTGCCGCACCGTCGCCACCGGCAACCCCCGGGCGGCAGCGATCCGATCCACCTGCACCAGGGCATACGCCGGGCTGATGTCCGGATCCAGCCCCGACCCCGAGGCCGTCACCGCGTCCGGCGGGACGGCCGACGGGACGGCGTGGTTCGCCGCGGCCAACGCCGCCCGCCGGGCCTCGATCGTCTCGCGCAGGGCGGGCGAGTCCGCCGCGAGGTTGGAGCCCCCGGACGCCATCGCGTCGTAACCCGCCCCCGCGACCGACGGGCGCGGCCAGAACCACTGCGGACCGGTGAACTGCTGGCCGATCAGCGTTGACCCGACCACCGTGCCCGACGGCCCCGTCACGAGAGACCCGTTCGCCCGCCCTGGCACCGCTACCTGCGCGAAGCCCCAGATCAGCAGCGGGTACAGCACCCCAAGGATCACCGTCATGCCCACCAGGACACGCGCAGCGATGGCGAACTGCCGCATCGAGACGGTGAGTATGCCCGCCACGGACGTCCGCGGGGCTCCCCCCGGCCGATCCGTATCGCTCACGAACATCGTCATACTCGGTTACCTCATTCCGGGCACGGTGCTGATCAGCAGGTCGATCAGCTTGATTCCGAGAAATGGGAGGACGAGCCCGCCGAGGCCGTAGATCCACAGGTTGCGGCGCAGCAGGCGGGCGGCGGACGTCGGGCGATACCGTACGCCCCGCAAGGCAAGTGGGATCAGCGCGACGATGATCAGCGCATTGAAGATCACCGCGGACAGGATCGCCGAATGCGGCGACGTGAGCCCCATGATGTTCAACGCGGTCAGGCCCGGGTAGACCCCGGCGAACATGGCCGGCAGGATCGCGAAGTACTTCGCGACGTCGTTGGCGATGGAGAAGGTGGTGAGCGCGCCGCGGGTGATCAGCAGTTGCTTGCCGATCTGCACGATGTCGATCAGCTTGGTGGGGCTGGAATCGAGATCGACCATGTTGCCGGCCTCCTTGGCCGCCGCCGTGCCGGAGTTCATCGCCACGCCCACGTCGGCCTGCGCGAGCGCGGGGGCGTCGTTGGTGCCGTCGCCGCTCATCGCGACCACCCGCCCGGCTGCCTGCTCGGAGCGGATCAACGCCAACTTGTCCTCCGGGCGCGCCTCGGCGAGGAAGTCGTCGACACCGGCCTCCCGGGCGATGCTCTGGGCGGTCAGCGGGGAATCACCGGTGATCATGACGGTGCGGATCCCCATGCTGCGCAGCTGCGCGAAGCGCTTTGCGATTCCGGGTTTCACGACGTCCTTGAGGTGGAGGACGCCGAGCGCGCGACCGGTCTCGGCCACCACGAGCGGCGTGCCCCCGTCCGCAGAGATGGCGTCGGCCCGGTCCCGGAGGTCCTGCGGGACGGTCGCGCCGGAGGAACGCAGCCAGTCGTCGACCGCCGAGACCGCGCCCTTGCGGATCGCGGCCGCCTGCCCGGGCCCCTCGCCCATGACGTGGCCGACCGCTGCGGTAGATGCACCTTCCGTCACGAGAGTGCCCGCCATGACGCCGAAGTCGATGCCGCTCATCCGGCTGGAAGCCGAAAACGGCACCGGCACACCGCCTTCCGCGGCACGCCGGCCGTCGGCGAGGGACAGCCCGTACCGCGCACTGCACAGGTCGACGATGGAGCGACCTTCGGGAGTGGGATCGGCCAGCGACGTGACGAGACTTGCTCGTACCGCGTCGGTTTCGGCCACATCGCGCGCCGGGAAGATAGCCACCGCCCGCCGATTGCCGTAGGTGATGGTCCCGGTCTTGTCCAATAGCAACGTCGACACGTCCCCGGCGGCCTCCACGGCGCGGCCGCTCGTCGCCAACACATTGCGCTGCGCGAGCCGGTCCATGCCGGCCACGCCGATCGCGGAGACCAGCGCGCCGATCGTGGTCGGGATCAGGCAGACGAGCAGGCTCACCAGAACCACCACCTGCTGGTGAGAGCCAGTGTGTACGGCCATGGGCTGCAGCGCCACGATCGCCAGCAGGAAGATGATGGTGAGCGCGGAGAGCAACACGTTCAGCGCGATCTCATTCGGGGTCTTGCTGCGGACCGATCCCTCGACCAGCGCGATCATGCGGTCGACGAAGGATTGGCCCGGCGGCGCGGTAATGCGGATGACGATGCTGTCGGAGAGCACCGGGGTCCCGCCGGTGACGGACGATCGGTCACCACCCGACTCGCGGATCACCGGGGCGGATTCGCCGGTGCTGGCGGATTCATCGATACTGGCTGCGCCTTCGATGATGTCGCCGTCGCAGGGGATCACCTCGCCGGCCGTACACAGCACCCGGTCGCCGACGGCGAGCTCCGCCGCAGGGACGGTGTCGAAGGACTCGTCATCGGCCAGGCGCCGCGCGGTGAGCCGATCGCGGCCGGCGCGTAGGGAGGCGGCCTGGGCCCGTCCGCGGCGCTCCGCGACCGCGTCGGCCAGGCTGGCGAAGAGCACTGTGAGCCACAGCCACACGGTGGTCGCGATGACGAAGACGCCGGGGGTGAGGAAGCATGACACGGTGGTGAGCGCGGCGCCGACCTCCACGACGAACATCACCGGATTGCGGACGAGCCGTCGCGGATCCATGCCGCGGAGGGCATCCGGCAACGACGCGAGAAGACTGCCGACCCGGAAGGCGCCGGCAGCCACCTTTGCGCCGGAACCCGGCCCGTGGTCGGACTTGGTCTCCTCGTCGAGTTCGGTCTGCTCGCCGAGTTCGGTCTGCTCGTCGAGTTCGGTCGGCTCGCCGACGTGAGGCTGTTCGCCGGTATCGGTCAGAGCAGTCTCATCTGCTGCCTGCTTCCGGTCCAACTCGCTCACGACAACCCCTCCGCGATCGGGCCCAGAGCCAAAGCCGGCACGTAGGTGAGTCCGGCCACCAACGCGACGACGCCGACCAGCATCACCACGAACAGCGGCTTGTAGGCGGGCAGGGTGCCGGCATCGTCCGGCCGGACATCTTGCCGGGCAAGCGATCCCGCCAAGCCGAGCACGAAGGCGATGGGTACGAACCGACCGAGCAGCATGCAGAGGCCGAGCGCGATGTTGTAGAAGTTCGTGTTGGCGTTCAGGCCGGCGAAGGCCGAGCCGTTGTTGTTCGCGGCCGAGCCGAAGGCGTACGCGATCTCCGTCAACGCGTGCGGGCCTGCGTTGAGGGCGCCCGCCGCGGCAGACGGGATGACGAGCGCCAGGGCCGTACCGAGCAGCAACAGCGCCGGCGTCGTCAGCAGATACCCGGCGGCCCACCGCATCTCGCCCGCGCCGATCTTCTTTCCGAGGTAGGTCGGGGTCCGGCCGACCATGAGCCCCCCGATGAAGACCGTGACGACGGCGAGGATGAGCATGCCGTAGAGGCCGGAACCGGTTCCGCCGGGCGCGATCTCGCCCAGCAACATGTTGGTCAGCAACACTCCGCCGCCGAGGCCGGTGAAGGACGAGTGTGTGGCATCGGTCGCTCCGGTCGAAGTGATCGTCGACGACACCGCGAACAGCACGGAGCCCGTCACGCCGAAGCGGACTTCCTTGCCCTCCATGGCGCCGCCGGCGGCCTGCAGGGCGGCACCGGGATGCGCGTTCTCCAAGGCCAGCGTGGTAGCGAGCGATCCGGCGAAGAGCATCGCCATGGCGGCAAGGATGGCGAGGCCGTGTTTGCGGCTACCAGCCAGCGTCCCGAAGGTTCTGGGCAGCGACGCCGGGATCACGAGCATGAGGAAGATCTCGAACAGATTACTGATGCCGTTGGGGTTCTCGAACGGGTGCGCGGAGTTGGCGTTGAAATATCCGCCGCCGTTGGTGCCGAGCTCCTTGATCGCCTCCTGCGAGGCGACCAGCCCGCCCGGCAACGTCTGGCTACCACCGGCGAGTGTGGTGACAGTGAGCGGTGCGTGCAGATTCTGGATCACCCCGGTGAGCACGAGCACCAGGGCACCCAGAATCGACAGCGGCACCAGCAGACGGAGCGTGAGCCTGGTCAGGTCCACCCAGAAGTTCCCGAGCCGGTCGGTGTGGCGGCGAATCAGGCCGCGGATCAACGCCGCCGCCACCGCGATGCCGACCGCCGCGGACAAGAAGTTCTGCACCGTGAGCCCGAATGCCTGTACCCCGATTCCCAATGCAGACTCGCCGGAATATGACTGCCAGTTCGTGTCCGTGACGAACGAGACGGCGGTGTTGAAGCCTTGGGCGGCGGGCATTCCGGACCGGCCGAGGCCGAGCGGCAGCCAGGACTGCGCCGACAACAGCAGCCACAGCAGCGCGATCCCGGCGACCGAGAACGCCACCACGGATACCAGGTAGGTCCGCCATACCTGGTCGGCGTCGGGGTCGACGCGAAGCAGCCGATACAGGCGCCGTTCCATCGCGAGGTGGCGCCCGGGCATCAGCATCCGCGCCATCGCGTCGCCCAGCGGGACGTACACCAAGGCCAGCGCGGCGATCAGCGCGGCGATCTGTAGGGCAGCGGCCCATGCCGGACTCATCCGAACCGCTCCGGGTGGATGAGCGTCAGCACCAGATAGATGAGCAGCAATAGTGCGAGAACCCCCGCAGCGTAATTCATCTCGCCTTCTCCCCGATCGCTTGCCTGATCGACGATAGGGCGTCTCCGGGCAGTCGGAGCGGTTTTATGACGGCATCCTGACGCCGGGCGCACAAATCTTGACGTTCCCTTGATGCCGGTCGCGGCGCGCCCGAAGCCGCGGGCCAGCCCGCGTTCCCCGCCGCATGCGGGAGCCGCCGCGGCACACGTTCGGCCGTCATACGAGGACTTGCGCTTTAGCTATTCAGCGTTACTATCTACTGGTAGTCAGTGTTGCTGAATAGGAGCGATGGAGGGCCGCGTGGGCAAGCAGATGACGGAGATGCTCAAGGGCGTGCTGGAAGGGATCGTCCTGGCCGCGCTCTCCCGCCGGCCCGCCTACGGGTACGAGATCACCAGCTGGCTACGGGATCTCGGCTTTACGGACATCGCCGAGGGCACCATCTACGCGCTGCTCATCAGGGTCGAGCAGCGCGGCCTGGTCGACGTGCAGAAGGTGGCGTCGGAGAAGGGGCCGCCGCGCAAGGTCTATTCGCTCAATGCGCTCGGTCGGACGAATCTCGACGAGTTCTGGGGAACGTGGAGCTTCCTCGTCGAGCGGCTCGAACAGCTCCACGAAGGAGGAACGGAACGATGACGCCCAAATGGATCGAGCTGGTCACCGGCTCGCTCGAGCAGAAGAAGCAGTACCGGCAGTACAAGGCCCGCATCGACGCACTCCCGGAGCCGTACGGCACCGCGGCGAAGGCGCTGCAGCGATACCTCATGTACGCCGGAGGGATTGTGCTGGACGGCGAAACGGCACTGAAGATGTTCGGCGACGTCGCCGACCTCTGGGAACGGGCGGTGGCGGACGGCACACCGATTCGCGTGATCGTCGGTGACGACCCGGTCGAGTTCGCGGATGCCTTGGCCCAGGCGTACACCGGCAAGCACTGGATCGACAAGGAACGCGCTCGCCTGACCGATGCCATCACGCGGGCAGAGGAACAGGACGCCGGGGGCGGAGCCGCTGCCGGCAGCGGAGCTGCCGATGACGATCCCCGCCGCCGCGGGGGCGAAGCGCGTGCCGGGGACGATACGGGCGCCGGCGACGGATCGGGCGCACCGTGATGACCACAATCAGCGCCATCGAGATGCGCGGTTTGACCAAGTCCTTCGGCGATCTGGCCGTGTTGCGCGGCGTGGATCTCGACGTCCCAGGTGGCAGCATCGTCGCCCTGCTCGGCTCGAACGGCGCCGGGAAGACCACGATCGTGCGGATCCTCGCCACGCTGATCGCCGCCGACGCCGGCACAGCCACCGTCGCCGGTTTCGATGTCCGGACCCACGCCGAGGAGGTGCGCCGCTCGATCGCCCTCACCGGGCAGTTCACGGCGGTCGACGAGATCCTGTCCGGCCGAGAGAATCTCGTGCTCGTGGCGCGGTTGCGGCACCTGAAAGACCCGGGCGCAATCGCGGACCGGCTGCTCGACCGATTCGGCCTCACGGACGCCGCGGCGCGCCGGGTGTCGACGTACTCCGGCGGAATGCGCCGCCGCCTCGACATCGCGATGAGCCTGATCGGCGATCCGCCCGTCCTGTACCTGGACGAGCCGACGACCGGACTCGACCCCGAGGCGCGGCGCGAGGTCTGGCGGGCCATCAAGGATCTCGCCGGACGCGGCACGAGCGTGCTGCTCACCACGCAGTACCTCGACGAGGCCGAGCAGCTCGCGGATCACATCGCGATCCTGCACGAGGGCCGCATCCTGGTCGAGGGAACGCTGGCCGAACTGAAGCAGCTGCTCCCCGCCGCGACCGTCGAATACGTCGAGCGCCAGCCGACCCTCGAAGAGGTGTTCCTCGCCGTCATCGGTCGGCGAGACGCCTTACCCGACAACGACCATGACGCCGTCCACCTCGGTGGACCGTCGCCCGAAACATAAGGAGGCACGGGCATGACCACGCATCTCATCGGCGACACCGCCATCCTGACCGGCCGATCGCTACGCCACATCACGCGCAGCCTGGACACGATCATCACCACGGCGCTCACCCCGATAGCGCTCATGTTGCTGTTCGTGTACGTGTTCGGCGGGGCCATCCACAGCCCGTCCATGCCCGGCGGGTCGTACGTCGACTACCTGCTGCCCGGCATCTTGCTCATCACCATCGCCTCCGGCATCTCCTACACCGGGTTCCGGCTGTTCATGGACATGCGGAGCGGCATGACCGAGCGGCTCCGTTCGCTTCCGATCGCGCGTCCGTCGGTGCTGTGGGCGCACGTCGTGACGTCGCTCGTCGGCAACGCGCTGTCCCTGGTGATCGTCGTTCTCGTCGCGCTCGCCATGGGGTTCCGTTCGGGCGCAAGCGTTCTCGCCTGGCTGGCGATCGCCGGCATGCTGATGCTGTTCACGCTGGCGCTGACCTGGATCGCCGTCATCCCCGGGCTCGCGGCCAACTCGCCGGACGGCGCCAGCGCGTTCGCGTATCCACTGATCCTGCTGCCGTTCATCAGTTCGGCGTTCGTGCCCACCGACACCATGCCCGGCCCGGTGCGCGCCTTCGCCGAGCACCAGCCGGTGACGTCGATCGTCGACACCATCCGAGACCTGTACGCCGGACAGCCTGTCGGGTCCGGAATCTGGATAGCGCTGGCCTGGTGTGTCGGCATCACCGTCGCCGCCTACGCGGGCGCCATGGTCACCTACCGGCGAAAGACCCGCTGAGCCGAACCGGGAACCCCGATCTCATCGGCCGCGCCCATCCGTCTCGCATCGACTTCCCCCGGAGCGTGCGCTAGTTTCCATCCGTGCGTGTCACCGTGGACGTGGGTAGCGCGATCGACGTCGAGGCGTTGACCGTGCGGCGCGGCGGGCGCGTGGTGCTGGATGCGCTGTCCTGCCGGATCGCGCCGGGATCGGTGACCGGGCTGCTGGGGCCGTCCGGGTCGGGCAAGACGACGCTGATGCGGTCGATCGTCGGTGTGCAACGGATCGCCGCGGGCACCGTGCGCGTCTTCGGATTGCCGGCCGGCTCCCCGGAGCTGCGGGCGCGCACCGGGTATATGACGCAATCCGTCAGCATCTACGAGGATCTGACGGTGACCGAGAACGTCCGCTACTTCGCCGCGGTGGCCGGGGCCGGCCGCGCAGCGGTCGCGCGCACCATCGGCGAGGTGGGCCTGGCCGACGCGGCGCGTCAGCTCGTGCACACCCTGTCCGGGGGGCAGCGGTCGCGCGCGTCGCTGGCGTGCGCCCTGGTGGGCGATCCGGAGCTGTTGGTGCTGGACGAGCCCACCGTCGGCCAGGACCCGCTGCTCCGCGAGGAGCTGTGGGACATGTTCCACTCCCGCGCGAGAGCCGGGGCGACGGTGGTGGTCTCGAGCCACGTGATGGACGAGGCGGTCCGCTGCGACCGGTTGCTGCTGATCCGCGACGGGGCCCTATTGGCGGACGATACCCCGGCCGGCGTGCAGGCGGCCGCCGGCACGGACGACATGGATGCCGCATTCCTGACCCTGATCCGGCAAGCAGGACAGGAGCCGCCAGGCGGCCCAGAGCGCGGTGCCGGCGGCGGTGCCGACAGCCATAAAGATGCCGTCACGGCTCTCGCGGCGACAGCCGCCGAACAGCGTCATACCCGTAGCGACACAAACGATACCGGCGGCCGCCACGCCAGACGGGAACCGCGATGACACCGGTGATCACGCCGCGCATCCTGGCGGCCACCACCGCGCGCATCCTGCGGCAGTTGGCGCACGACCCGCGTTCCATCGCGATGATGGTCGCTCTGCCCGCGGTGTTGATGACGCTGCTGTACTTCATGTTCGACGGTGCGCAGCCGCTGGTCTCGAACCTGCTGCTGATCATGCTGGGGATGTTTCCGTTCATCGTCATGTTCCTGATCACCAGCGTTGCGATGCTGCGGGAGCGCACCTCGGGCACCCTGGAACGGCTGATGACCACCCCGTCCGGAAAGCTGGATCTGCTGTTCGGATACGGGATCTCGTTCGGCACCGCCGCCGCGGTCCAGGGTCTGGTGGCGGCCGGCTGCGCGTACTGGTTCTTCTCGGTGTCGACGGCGGGGGCGGCGTGGCTCACGGTGCTGGTGGCGATCTTGGGTGGGCTGCTGGGCATGTCGATGGGCCTGGTGAGTTCGGCCTTCGCGCGCACCGAATTCCAAGCGGTGCAGATGTTTCCGATCGTCGTGATCCCACAGTCCTTGCTGTGCGGCCTGTTCGTGCCGCGCGGCGACATGGCGACCTGGCTGCACGTGATCTCCGACGTGATGCCGCTGACCTACGTGGTCGAGGCGTTGCAGCAGATCGGCGCGCACGCCGAACCGAGCGCCATCCTCTGGCGCGACGCGGGAATCGTTGCGGGTTGCGTCCTGCTCGCCCTAGGCGTCGCCTCGGCGACGCTGCCGAGACGCACCGCATAGCCGACGCCGCTCGAACCGCGGACGCCGAAACATCCGTCACGGCTTCGGGTCTCGCCGTTCCAAGGTAGGTCGTGACAGCCGGGACGTGACCAGCGCGGACGCCGCGATCGTGATCAACGCGCCGAAGATCAGCGCGGCGCCCTCCCCCGCCCGCAGTACCTGGGCCTGCGCGCCGACCGCGAGCGCCCGGACGGTGCCAGCCCGGATCGCGGCGACCAGCCGGCTGTCCCGGACGGGAACATGGGATCCGGCGACGAACATCACCAGGGCGAAGCCCACCTCGGCCAGGAACGCGAACGTCGAGTTCCCCGGGTCGAGCAGGCCCGCCACGTCCGGCCCGAACAGCACCCCCGCGCCCAGTTCACCCACCACGACGGGCACGCGCCAGCGGCTCGGCGTCGCGAGTGCCGGCCCCGCCAGCGCGATCAGCGAGATCAGCGCGAGCGTTGCGACTGTCATACCTGGCCGCCCATCGAGTTACCCACATGCTTGTCGGCTGGAGGGGCGTCGGTCAGAGGCGAAGCTCCCCGCCGGGAACGTCGCGAATGAGCGTGCGCAGCACGTCACGAAGGGTGATGACGCCGACCACGCCGGTCCCCTCGGTGATGGGGATGCAGCGTATCTTCTCATCGATCATCATCGTCACCAGGGCGGACGCGTCGGCGCCGGGGGCGAGCGATTCCACAGGCGTCGTCATCACATCCGCCACGGTGCGCTCCCTCCGGCGGCCCGGCGCCGGCGAAGCCACACCCCATCCGCGCAGCAGGTCCGCCTCGGACACGATGCCGATGAGGCGGCCGTCATCGTCGTCGACGACAGGGATCGAGGTGAAACCCCGCTCCACCAGGATGCGAGCGACGTCGGGTATCGACGCCGCGGACGACACCGTCACCACGTTGCCGCTCATAATGTCTCGGGCCTTCATCGCCGTCCCTCCTGGATGTCGTGATACACGCCGTCGTGATCAACGGGGCCGTATCGGCGCGGCCGGATCAGTGCGGCCAGGTCCATTCGCTGATCGCCGGATCGTCGATGCCGTGTTCGCGCGTGTAGGCGCGAGCGGCCAGCCGCGCGTCGGCCATCTTCTGGCGGACGACCGCCGCGTCGGAACCGAGCGACGGCACGCGGTCGATGACGTCCATGACGAGGTGGAACCTGTCGAGGTCGTTGAGCATGACCATGTCGAACGGAGTCGTAGTGGTGCCCTCCTCCTTGTAGCCGCGCACGTGGATGTTGCTGTGCCCGGCGCGGCGGTAGGTCAGCCGGTGAATCAAGGTCGGATAGCCGTGGTAGGCGAAGATCACCGGGCGGTCGGTCGTGAACAGGGCGTCGAACTCGCGATCGGACATGCCGTGCGGATGCTCGGTATCCGGCTGCAGGCGCATCAGGTCGACGACGTTGATGACGCGGACGGCGAGGTCGGGGAACTCCCGTCGCAGCAGATCGGCCGCGGCGAGCGCTTCCAGGGTCGGGATGTCGCCGGCGCACGCCAGCACGACGTCCGGATGGCGCTCGGGGTGGTTACTGGCCCATTCCCAGATGCCGAGGCCGCGGGTGCAGTGTGCGATCGCCTCGTCGATCCCGAGGTAGGTGAGGGCCGGTTGCTTGCCGGCGACGATGACGTTCACGCAGTCCGTGCTGCGCAGGCATTGGTCCGCGACCCAGAGCAGGGTGTTCGCATCCGGCGGAAGGTATACCCGGACGATCTCGGCCTTCTTGTTCACCACGTGGTCGATGAAGCCGGGATCCTGGTGCGAGAAGCCGTTGTGGTCCTGCCGCCACACCAGCGAGCTGAGCAGATAGTTCATCGACGCGATCGGGCGTCGCCACGGGATCTCGCGGGTGGTCTTGAGCCACTTTGCGTGCTGGTTGAGCATCGAGTCGACGATGTGGATGAACGCCTCGTAGCAGGTGAACAGCCCATGACGGCCGGTGAGCAGGTATCCCTCGAGCCAGCCCTGGCAGACGTGCTCGGAGAGCACCTCCATCACGCGCCCCTGCGGCGCGAGATGGTCGTCACCGTCACGGATCTCGGCCTGCCACACGCGGTCGGAGGCGTCGAGCACTGCGTCGATCCGGTTCGAGGCGACCTCGTCCGGGCCGACGATCCGGAAGGACGTGGGGTTACCGGCGACGACGTCGCGCAGCCAGGAGCCGAGCACCCGGGTCGCCTCGCTGAGCGAGGTCGCCGGAAGCGTGACATCCACCGCGTAGGAACGGAAGTCGGGCAGATCCAGGGCGCGCAGCAGCAGGCCGCCGTTCGCGTGCGGGTTCGCGCTCATCCGCCGCTCGGCGGTCGGCGGGAGCGCGGCAAGATCAGCCCGCAGGCTCCCGTCCGGCCCGAAGAGCTCGTCCGGTCGATAGCTGCGCATCCAGTCCTCGAGCAACCGCAGGTGCACCGGGTTCTCCCGGACCCCGGCGAGCGGAACCTGATGGGAGCGCCATGTGCCCTCGACCGGAAGCCCGTCCACGGTGCGCGGCCCGGTCCACCCCTTCGGGGTGACGAGCACGATCGCCGGCCAGGCCGGGCGCTGATCGCCAGAACCGCTCCGGGCGAGCCGCTGGATCTCCGCGATATCGTCGAGCGCCCCGTCGAGCGCGGCGGCCATGGCGCGGTGCATCACCGCCGGATCATCGCCCTCGACGACGATCGGGCGGTGGCCGTACCCGCGGATCAGGTCGAGGAGTTGGTCGCGAGGAATGCGGGCCAGCACCGTGGGGTTCGCGATCTTCCAGCCGTTGAGGTGCAGGATCGGCAGCACGGCTCCGTCGGTGACGGGACTCAAGAACTTGTTGGAATGCCAGCTCGTCGCGAGCGGACCGGTCTCCGCTTCGCCGTCGCCGACCACACAGGCGACGACGAGATCGGGGTTGTCCAGCGCCGCGCCGTAGGCGTGGGCGAGCGCGTACCCGAGTTCACCGCCCTCGTGGATCGAACCGGGCGTTTCCGGCGCCACATGGCTCGGAATGCCGCCGGGGAAGGAAAACTGCCGAAACAGCCGCCGCAGGCCGTCGGTGTTGCGGCCGATGTGCGGGTAGACCTCGCTGTACGTGCCCTCCAGGTAGGCGTTCGCCACCGCCGCCGGTCCGCCGTGTCCGGGGCCGAACACGTAGATCATGTCCAGATCGCGCGCCCGGATCGCCCGGTTCAGGTGCGCGTAGATGAAGTTGAGCCCGGGGGTCGTGCCCCAATGCCCGAGCAGCCGCGGCTTGACGTCGTGCACGTCCAGCGGCTTGCTGAGCAGCGGATTGTCCTTCAGATAGATCTGGCCGACGGAGAGGTAGTTTGCGGCCCGCCAGTAGGCGTCGATGAGATCCAGTTCGCGATCGTTCATTTCTTCAGGCCTTTCGTCATGGCGTCCGGGCGGCGGGTTTCCGCTCCGCGCGGGGCTCGGTCTCGGCGCGTGTCATGCCGCGTGTCTTGGTGCGTGTCCTGGCGCGCCGCAGGAATCGGTGCAGTTCGTCCGCGCCCCACACGACCGCTGAGCACACCGGCAGCAGCGTGATCGCCCATCCCGGCGGCGGCGCGGTGCCGAAAATCGGCTGCAGGACCGGTAAATAGATCAGGATAGCGGCGAACGCGATCTCGCCGCCGATGGCGGCGAGCAGCAGCCGGTTGCTCAGGGGGCCGATCGATCGAAGCGACGCCCGCTCCGTACGAGCGGCGAACGCCGTGCCGATCTGGCAGGCGACGATCGTGGCGAAGGTGATCGTGGTGGCCTGCCGGTACACGTCGTGCAGCGCGCTTCCGGGGCCGACCGGAGCCCCGGGATGCCAGCCGGCGTGCAGTAGCACGGCCAGATACATCGTCATGGTCAGCGCGGCGGAGACCATGCCCATCAGCAGCCATGCCCGCCCGAGCAGACCTGGCGTGATCAGGCGCTCTTTGCGCGGACGCGGGCTGCGATCCATGAGGTCCGGCTCCGCGTGCTCACGCCCCAGGGCCTGCGCGGGCAGGGTGTCGGTGCCGAGGTCGATGGCGAGGATCTGCAGCACGCCGATCGGGATCGGCACCGCACCGGCGGTGAGCACGAACACCGCGAACGGGACGGCCTCGGGAATGGCGTGGGTGAAGATGTACAGCACGAACTTGCGCAGGTTGGCATACGCGCGGCGCCCTTCTCGGACGGCCGTCACGATGGTCGCGAAGTTGTCGTCGGTGAGCACCATCGTCGCGGCCTCCCGCGCCACGTCGGTGCCGGACAAGCCCATGGCCACACCGATATCGGCCTGATGGAGGGCCGGCGCGTCGTTAACCCCGTCGCCCGTCATCGCCACCACGTGCCCCTCGTGCTGCAACGCCTCGGCGATCCGCAGCTTGTTCTCCGGGGTGGCGCGAGCGAAGACGATCTCGTCGGGCCCGGCGAGCAGGCGGTCGAGGGCATCGTCGCTCATGGCGTCGAGTTCGGGCCCGGTGATCGCCCGAGTGGTGCCGATGCCGACCTGGCGCGCGATCTCGGTAGCCGTGCGGGCATGGTCTCCGGTCACCACGTGAATCCGGATACCAGCCCGGTGACAGTCGGCGACCGCGGCCGGGACCTCCGGTCGCGGCGGATCGAGCAGGGCAACCACGCCCAGCAGGCAGAGTTCGCGCTCGGCCGCGGCGGCGTCCGTCGGCATGCCGGTAGCAGGGCGCGATGCCAACGCGAGCACCCGCAGTCCGCGCGCCGCGAAATCGTTGACGGCACAGGTGATGTCATGCTCCGCGGCCGGAGTGAGCGGGCGCGGTTCGCCGCCACGGAGCCAGCTCGTGCACAGCGGCAGCACGGCCTCCGGCGCGCCCTTCACCTGGACGCGCGGCCCAGCGCCGCGATCGGTCACCACGCTCATCCGCCTGCGCCGCGGATCGAACGGGAACGCCACGAGCGGGGTTTCGGCGGTGACGCCGAGATCCTCGGCGCAGTCGCGCAGGGCGCGTTCCATGGGATCGGCCGTGAGCGGGTCGCCGCAATCGGCCATCACCTCAGCCAGGTCGTGCAGGGCCGGATCACGGCGTCGTGGCTCGCGCGTCTGTCCATCGGACCACAGCTCGACCACCTGCATTCGGTTCTGCGTCAACGTGCCGGTCTTGTCGGTGCAGATCACGGTCGTCGATCCGAGCGTCTCGACCGCCGAAAGCCGTTTGACCAGCGCGCCCGCCCGCGCGAGCTTCCGCACACCGACGGCCAGCGCGAGGGTGATGGTGGGCAGCAGGCCCTCGGGAACGTTCGCCACCAGCAGTCCGATCGCGAAGATGACGGCGTTCGCGAGGGTCAGCCCGGCGAGCAGGCCGAGCGGGAGAAACAGCACCCCCATGGCCACCGCGACGGCGGCAATCACCCACGCACCGCGCCGCACCTGGCGTTCCAACGGGCTCTCCCGGCCGTGCCGCCGTTGCGAGAGCGCAGCGATGCGGCCCAGCTCCGTGTGCGCGCCGGTCGCGAAAACGACGGCGGGTGCCCGGCCACTCGTGCAGCTCGTTCCCGAGAAGACGGCGTCCGGCGCGTCGATCAGCCGGTCCGCGGTGTCGCGCTCGCGCGCGGACCGGGTGACGGGTATGGACTCCCCGGTCAACGCGGACAGGTCCACCTCCAGCGACCCGTCGATGAGCCGCGCGTCCGCGCTGATGCGGTCCCCTTCGTCGATCAGCAGCACGTCGCCGGGCACCACCTGATCCGCCGCCACGAGAACCGCTGCGCCCGAACGGATAACGCGCGCCTGCGGCGGAAGGTACCTGGCCAGCGCCTGCACGGCCCGCGCGGGTTGAGTCTCCTGGGCCAACGCGACCACCGCGTTGATCGCGATGACGGCCAGGATCGCCCAGCACACGGTGGGCGTGCCGGCCACCAGGGCCAGAACCGCTGCAGCGAACAACAGCAGTGCCAGGGGGTGGGTGATCTGCCGGGCCAACGCCCGGGGCCAGGTGGCCCGATGCGCCTGCGGTAGGACGTTCGGGCCGTAGATCGCCAGTCGCCGCTCGGCCTCCCGCGACTCCAACCCCGCGGCCGACGTGCGCAGGTTTCGCAGCAGCATGTCGAGCGGTTCGCGGGTCGGCTTCTCGGCGTCCGCCACGAGTTGGTCCACGGGCTCGACCGGATCGTGAACAGGCCCGCGGCGGGGCTCCGAAGACATCGCCGTACCCACGCCGGACATCGCACCCTCCCCGCGTCAGCCAGGTGCCCCAGGTGCGGCCTCAGCCGGCCACCGGCAGGACGGTCAGCGATCGTCCCACCAGGGACCGGGCCCTCGCCTCGAGCTTGCGCGCGAGTGCCGTGAATGCCTGCCCGGCAAGGGATTCGGGCGCCGAGAGCACGATAGGCACCCCCGCATCGCCGGCTCGGCACAAGTCCGGGCTCAGCGGTACATCGCCCAGGAAGGGGACCGGACTATCCGTGAGGCGGCTCAGCGAGTGAGCCACGGCGACGCCACCCCCGCTACCGAACACGTCGATCCTGCTCCCGTCGGGCAGCGTCATCGCCGTCATGTTCTCGATTACTCCCGCCACCCGCTGGTGCGTTTGGTTCGCCATCGATCCGGCGCGCTCCGCCACCTCGGCGGCAGCGAGCTGGGGCGTCGTGACGACCAGCAGCTCGGCGGAGGGGATGAGTTGAGCGGTCGACAAGGCCATGTCGCCGGTACCCGGAGGCAGATCGAGCAGCAAGACGTCCAGGTCGCCCCAATACACATCCGAGACGAACTGCTGCAAGGCGCGGTGCAGCATCGGGCCGCGCCACACGATGGCCGCGTTCCCCACGACGAACATGCCCGCGCTGATCACCTTCACGCCGTGCGCCATCGGCGGTATCAGCATGCCGTCGATCTGGGTGGGCCGGGAGCCGACACCCATCATCCGCGGGATCGAGAACCCGTAGATGTCCGCGTCGATGATCCCGACGCGCATGCCACCGCCCGCCAGTGCCGCCGCCAGATTGACCGTGATGGTGGACTTCCCGACGCCGCCCTTTCCGGAGGCGACCGCGTACACCCGCGTCGTCAACCCGATCTGCGATGCCGCGGACCGCTGCGCCGTGCCGGACTGCAACTGCGACCGCAGCGAGGATCGTTCGGCATCCGTCATGACGTCCATGGTGAGGCGCACATCGGTCACCCCCGGCACGGTGCGAACCGCGTCGCGCACGTCGTCCGTGATCCGTTCGCGGAGGGGGCATCCCGCGATCGTCAGCAGCACGACGATGTCAACAATGCCGCCGCGCACCGACACCGACCGGACCATTCCGAGATCCGTGATCGGCCTGCCGATCTCGGGATCCCGGACGGTGCGGAGGGCGTCGCGAATCTGGTCAACTGTCGCGTCCATGGGTACTCCCTGCCTTCGACGGGCGCCCGTGCACCTGGGGGCGGCGAATCGGACAGCCGTGACGTCAGCGTGCGCCTTCCCACCGGCACGGGATACGGGTCGAAAGTCACCGGAGGCGGGGTCGTCTGGCCCTGTCATGGCCGGCAAAGGCGGGCGTGCAATTCACTCGGTAGCCCGGTGGTTCGAGACAAGGCGGCAACCATGGACGTTTCGCGGCGTTCCTTCCTCGGCGCCAGCGCCACACTGGTCGGGGGCCTGGTGCTCGCCGACCGGATGCGCTACCTGCAACCGCTGACGTCCCCGCCGAACGTTCCGAAAGTGGGCCGGCGCCCGGCGGCGGCCACCGGCGAGGCGGTCTTCCGCACCGGCCATTCGAACAACTGTGACGGCGCGTGCGGGCACCTCATCCACGTCGTCGACGGCCGGGTCACCATGATCGGGCCGGCGAACTGGGACCCGACCACAATCTCGGGGGCCCCGACCCCGACGTTTCATCCGCGCATCTGTGCACGTGGTACCGCGCAGATCTCCAACACCTACAGCCCGGATCGAATCAAGTACCCGTACAAGCGCGTCGGCGAGCGCGGCTCCGGGAAATGGCAACGCATCAGTTGGGACGAGGCCACCACCCTGATCGCGGAAAAGTTCACCGAGATCCAGAAAAAGTACGGGAAACCGTCCGTCTGGATCGCCCCGTACACGGGCTCGCTCTCCCTCATCGAGGGCGTCGTCGGCGCGGGATATCGGTTCGCGAGCGTGACCGGCGCGTCGGCCGGCGATTCCCAGGGGGACAACGAGGGCGATTCCGCGACCCCGGCCGGATGGAACTACGTCCTGGTCGATCCGGAGGACCCGGCCAACGGCGGAGGATTCTTCGCGGGCCACGAAGCGACGGACTTCCTGTCCGCAAAGGCGGTCGTCTTCTGGGCCAACAACATCGCCGAGACCTCGATCCCCGACTGGCGGATCATGTGCGACGCCCGCGACCGGAACGGCACACAGCTCATCTCGGTGGACCCGCGGTCCACGCCGACTTCCGCCGGTTGCGACACGTGGCTTCCGATCCGACCGGGCGCGGACACTGCCCTCATCGACGGCATCATCAATTACGTCATCGCCAACAAACTGTATGACGCCGACTACATATCGAAATACACGGTCGGACCGTATCTGATCGATCCGGCGACCAAGAAATGGCTGCGGGCCGACGCGGTGATTCCGGGCGCCAAGAAGGATTACGTGGTCTTCGACGAAGCCGCCGGCACGATCAAGGCCGCCAGCGACCCGACCCTACAGCGGCCGGCCCTGTTCGGCACCCACCCAGTGGCCGGCCTGCGGGCGTACACGGCGATGCAGGCCCTGGCGGATATGGCGGCGAAATACACGCCGGAGTACACGGAGAAGCTGACGGATGTTCCCGCGGCGAAGATCGTGGATCTCGCCAAGACCTGGGGCACCGTCAAACCGGTCGCCGTGCGCGTCGGCTTCGCCTTGTCGCATTGGTATCACGGCGATCTCAACATGCAAGCCCTCCTCACGCTGCAGGCCATCACCGGGAACATCGGCGTGCACGGCGGGGGCGTCACCACCTTCGCCGGCGGCCTGACGACGACCGCATTCGATCTCGGCCACTGGTGGAACCCCACCGGCAAGCCGTACACCGTGCTCGAACCGATGAACTTCTACAACGCAGCCATGAAGAACGATCCCTACCCGGTGCGCGCCGCCTGGTTCATGATCGACAACTTTGCCCAGCAGATGTCGGACCGCAATCGCGTGATCGAGGCCATGAAATCACTGGACTTCTGCGTGGTCTCCGATTACGTTCTCTCGGCTACCGCGGATCTCGCGGACGTCGTGCTGCCCGCCTGCACCTATCTCGAGAAGACCGACCTGCTCTCGTCGAACAACTTCTACCTGCAATACATGCCGAAGGTCATCGATCCGCTGTTCGAATCCAAGTCCGACCTGGATGCGATCCGCATGGTGGCCCAGAAGATGGGCGTCGGGCAGTACTTCGACAAAACGCCGGACGAGTATCTCCGGGAGCTCCTGCACATCGGAGACCCGGAGGCCGACCCCACCGTCCGCGGCCTGACCTGGGAGCGGTTGACCAAGGGCGCGGTGCACCTGAACACCGACCCCACTCCCTTCGTCCCGTTCTTCGATAAGAAGTTCCCGACGAAGAGCGGCAAGGTCGAGTTCTACGTCGAGATGCTGGTTCCGTTCCACCAGGAGTTGTGCGAGCACCAGGAGCCGATCGAAGCGTCACCGACGAATCCGCTGTTCGCGAAATATCCGCTCGTGTTCCTGTCCACGCACACGCGTTTCCGGACCCACTCACAATATGTGAACCTGCCGTGGCTCAAAGAGATCAACAACGGCGGGCAAGGCTTCCTCGAGATCAATCCGAAGGACGCGAAGGCCCGCGGCATCGCCGACGGGGACACCGTTCGCGTCTTCAACGACCGAGGCGAGATGAAGGTGTACGCGCGGCTCACCGAGGCCATCAAGCCCGGCGTCACGAACTGCTATCAGGGCGGTTGGGACACCATCAATGTGAAGCACTATCTCGCCGGGCATCCCAATAATCTGACGCACCAGATCGCTAATCCGGCGCAGGCGGTGATCCCGAACTTCCCGTCGAACGCCGCCTACTACGACTGCCTCGTCCAAGTCGAGCGAATACCGACCGGCGCCTAGGAGGACCTGAATCATGGACACAGCATCGGGTTCCACGTCGGCGGCCCCGGGCGCCCCCCACCACGTGATGGTGATCGACCCCAATCGGTGCGTCGGTTGCTGGACCTGCGCGGTCGCGTGCAAGGAGATCAACAACGAGCCGATCGGGTTCTGGTGGAATCGGATCCTCACCACGGGGCCGAATCAGTCGACCGCGTCTGCGGCCCCGGCCAGCGACAACATCGACGTGCCGCGGGGCGTCTTCCCCGATGTCGAGATGGCGTATCTGCCGGTGGCCTGCCAACACTGCAACGACGCGCCGTGCGTCAAGGTCTGCCCGGTGGGAGCGACGTTCCGGCGTGACGACGGGACGATCCTCGTCGACTACGGACGCGGCATCGGCTGCCGCTACTGCATGGCCGAATGTGCCTACGGCGTCCGCATCTTCAACTGGGGCAACACCGAGTACGCGGCGGGTGGGGTCGTGCGGTACGGCCAGGACTACCGCAGCGACGGACGCCTGGTGTTCCCGCCGGAACGTCCCGTCGGCGTCGTGG
>JAFIHI010000004.1 GCA_017848755.1 Nakamurella sp.
GAGCAGCACGGAATAGCGGCTCATCTCGGCGCCATCGCGAGTTGCCGCATTGAACAGTCTGGTGACGTCGGGTACGGGTTCCGTGTAGGGGCGGCACCCGCCGCGGATCACATCGAGTAGGTGCTTGACCTGCGTGTGATCGGCGATAACGGAGCCGTCCTCGGCCACGTAGACGAGGTAGTAGGGATGCAGGCGGTTGCCCCGATTACCTCGGTTGACTGCGCTGCCGGGCGGGCCGGAGGTTCGGTACTGGTGTCGCTCGGTGGTGATATCGCGAAGCGCGAAAATCACGCCGGGCAGGAGTCCCTTCGCAGGGTCGGCAGGGGCGACGGCGTGCAGACCCATGGGGGCGGTAGCGATGCTGCCGTCCTCCTTCATATATCCGAGTAGGTCCATGCGGAAGTCGTTGAGTCCGAGGTCGGTGATGGCGACGCCGGTGCGCACATCTTCGAGTTCGACGACCTCGTCCTGCAGTCGGCGGAGTTGCTCTGTGCGGAATGCCGCGTCAGAGGCGCGTCCGGTAAGCGGATTGTCATCCGCTGTGGCGGAAAGATCCGCGATCACCATGCGGTTCTCAACGCGTTCCTTGAGCGAGAGGTACTCGTCCAGCGAGATATCCGGCCAGAAGTTCACAAGCTGGATCCTGCTGTTCGTCGAGCCGATCCGGTCGACCCGTCCGAACCGTTGGATGATGCGCACCGGGTTCCAGTGGATGTCGTAGTTGACGACGTAGTCGCAGTCCTGCAGGTTCTGGCCCTCGGAGATGACGTCGGTGCCGATCAGCAGGTCGATCTCACGGGCGGCCTTCGGCATCGTCAGGTGTCGCTGCTTCGACACTGGCGAGAACAGGGTCAGTGCCTGCTGGACGTCATAGCCCTTGCCGAGGGTGGTTTTCGCGGCGTGCGCACCGCCGGTGACGAGCGCTGCTTCCAACCCATCGCGATGCAGCGTGGGTACCAGATGCTTGTAGAGGTACTCGGCGGTGTCGGCGAAGGCCGAGAAGACGAGCACCTTGCGGTTGTCCGGGTTGATGGGATTCGCCGCCTTGTCCCGGATCAGCTGCTTGATGCGCTGCAGCTTCCGGTCGTGTTCGGGGGTGACCGAATCCATGGCGATGATCAGCTCACGCAGTGTCTCCTGGTCGTTCGCCAGGGCGAAGCGCCAAGAGGTGATGTCGATGTCGGCGAGATTGATGGGCGTCTTGGCGCTCAGGCGAAGGGCCTCGGCGCCGTCGGCATCGTCATCATCGAAGTCGTCAGCCTCGAAGCCGCCGGTATCGATCTGGATGCTGGCCTCGGTGGCGCGCTTGGCGGGTTCGGTTGCGGAGCTGGCGATGTGCCCGGATAGCAGGCCGGCCTCGTAGTCGTCGAGCCGCTTGATCGTGTGCGCGATGGCGTCCCGGATACGGCCGAGGGTGAGTCGGAACGCCTCAACGGAGCTCTCCAGGCGCTTGAGCAGGTTGACGGTCATGAGCTTCTTCAATCCCTGCTCCCGGCCGCTCTGGCCGATGCCGAGTTGGGTGTCGTCGTCGGAGGTGACGGCGAACATTTCGTCATATTCGGCACGCCGGCTGGCGAACACGTAGGACATCGGCGTGTAGACCGCGAGGGAGAGTTCCTGCAATTGGCCAAAGATTTCGTTGAACGTCGGTACCGACGGGAGGTCGGTGAGCGGCTCCCGAATCGCGACCGGTGGCAATCGGTCCGGGAATGCCCCGATCTCAGCGGTGTCGTAGAAGGCGGTGATGTGCTTGCGGGACCGGGCGATGGTGACGGCGTCGAGAAGTTCGAAAAAGTCGAAGTCGAGCATGTCCAAGATCCGCTGTGTGGTGCGGTCGGCCGGATCGAGCTTGGACCAGTCGTTGAAGACCCGCTGCGCCTCGGCGAAGACCTTCTCGATAGTGGTGGAGAGGTTGAGGTGCTTAGCGAGATTCTCCGATTCACCCTCGTAGGCGAGTTGTAGCTGGTTCTTCAGATCGTTGAACCTGTTGTTCACCGGCGTGGCAGAAAGCATGAGAACCTTGGTCTTCACGCCCTCGCGAATCACCTGTCGCAGGAGGCGTTGATACCGGGACTCCTTCTCCTCTGCGTAGTCAGCATTGCGGAAATTGTGCGATTCGTCGATGACGAGCAGGTCGTAGTTTCCCCAGTTGACACGGTCGAGGCGCAGGCCGAGCGACTCGCCCTTGGTACGGGACAGGTCGGTGTGGGCGAGAACGTCGTAGTTGAAGCGGTCCTGGGCGAAGATGTTGGTCGTATAGTTGCTGGTGTAATTGGTCCAGTTCTCTGCCAGCTTTTTCGGAGTGAGGACCAGAACCGACTTGTTGCGAAGCTCGTAGTACTTGATCACGGCGAGCGCGGTGAACGTCTTCCCCAGGCCGACGCTGTCGGCGAGGATGCAGCCGTTGTAGGTCTCCAGCTTGTTGATGATCCCGACCGCTGCGTCGCGCTGAAACTCATATAGCGCCTTCCAGATCCCGCTGTCCTGATAGCCAGTGCGTTCATTGGGCAGGTCATCTTCGCGGACCTCATCAAGGAATTCGTGGAAGATGTTGTACAGCATGAGGAAATAGATGCGAGCGGGCGCGTTCTCCGCATAGACGGTGGCAATGTGATCGGCCACGGCGTCGGTAACGTCTCGCACCTGATCCGGGTTGTGCCAGATCTGGTCGAAGATCGCCATCCACTGGGCGGTCTCCGATGGCCCCTCGAACTTCGGCACGGCATTGGACACGGCATTGCCCGGCTCAAGCCCCAGGTCGGAGGTGGTGAACCCTTGCAGCGGCATATAGGCCGTCTGGTCATCGACCACGGCGAACTGCTGCATGGGGTTGCCGGTTGAATTGGATTTGAACGTCACCTTGCGCCGAACCCACTCGGCACATTCTCGGGCAATCGCGCGCTGGGTGAGCTTGTTTCGCAGCCGGATCTCGAATTCCGATCCGTACAGGCTGGATTCGCCGCGACCTGGCTGCGGGATAAAGAACTGCCGCCGCTCACGGGCGGGCTTGTCGGTCGCCATAGTCGGCACGAAGGTCGGCGAGGTGAAGATGAACTGAAGCTGGTCGATCTGTTCAAGCTCTTTCCGAAGGGCTTCGAACGCGTAGATCGAAAACGTTGCCGCGGCGATGCGCAGCTTCGACCCTGGCACGATCTCGCGTCTGAGGTCGTCCCCCAGGGTCTCGCTCACGTTGTCGATGATCTTCACGTCGGTCAGGCCTTCCCGGGCACGGCTTTCTCACTGTATCGTCCGGCCGGCCACGGTTCGTGAGGAAACACGGCGGTGGGGTGCCAAGGCGTGTCCTCAGCGCACAGAAGGGCGATCGGCCAGTCCACGCGGGTCCGGTAGCATCGAATCCGCTATCCCAGGCAACCAGAACCAGCCACCAGAACGAGATTCCACCAGTTCTCTTGGCCCTACTCTTGTTGCCCTCGCCCTCGTAGCTCAGGGGATAGAGCACCGCTCTCCTAAAGCGGGTGTCGGCGGTTCGAATCCGCCCGGGGGCGCAGGGACTTCGGCGTGGGCGGCGGCGCCGCCGTGAACGCGCCCTGCCCCGGAACTTCGTCATACACGTCATGGGAGACACCGCCGACGGCGATGCCAACAGCCGCTCAGTCAGTGCCGGCATCCCTGCGAGGCACTGAATACGTGTAGCGCGTAACGCTACACGCTACACTCAATGCGTGATCGTCAGCTTCCGTCACAAGGGCCTCGAACAGCTCTGCCGGAATGGATCGAAGCGCGGAGTGCAGCCAGCACACGTGCCGAAGCTACTCCGTATCCTGTCGGTTCTCGACGTGGCAGTCAGCCCAGCCGATCTTGCACTGCCAGCTTTTCGGACACATGAACCCAAGGGCGACATGGCGGGCCAATGGTCGATCTGGGTGAACGGGAACTGGCGGGTCACATTCCGGTTCATCGCATCCGACGTCGAACTCGTCGACTACCAGGACTACCACTAGAAGGAGGTCACCATGAGCATGAAGCACCCGGTCCACCCCGGCGAGGTCCTCCGGGCGGACGTACTTGGCGAACTGGGCCTGTCCGTCACCGACGCCGCTGATCGGCTCGGCGTCTCCCGTGTCGCGCTCAGCCGGGTCCTCAACGGGCATGCTGCCATCAGTCCCGCGCTCGCGCTCCGTCTTGAGACCGCAAACGCAGGTACCGCACGTATGTGGCTGACTATGCAGGCCGCTTACGATCTGGCCCGAGAGCGCGCCGGGGGAACCCCCGCCGTCCGACCCCTGGACCACGTCGCGTAACACCCCGAGCCGGCGCACGACGGACCGAGATAAGAGGGCCATAGCTGGAACCCGGAACCCGGCAGGATCGTCGGCGGTTCGAATCCGGCCGGGGGCGCCGCGTGAGAAGCGAGGCGGGCCCGGCCCCGGAACCTCGTCATACACGTCATAGGCGACGCAGCCGACGGCGAGGCAAACCACCACTCAATCCGCGTCGACGCGGTGGAAAATGGCCGTCCGGGCAGCCATGGCTGCCGCGGCGAGGGCGTCTTCGTCGGGCGCCCGGCCGAGTGCCCGACCGGCGAGAATCTCCAATGCACCCAGCGTCGGGTTGCCGATATGCAGAAAGGCCTGAAGGCCATCAACGGTGGTGCGCCAGCCGATGTCGGTCAGGATCATCCGGATCGCGTCAGTCCAGCCGCCGAACTCGGTACCAGCCGCGAAGACAGCGAGACTCACCCAACCAGCCTGGCGATCGAAGTCCTTCCGGCCCAGCGGAAGTCGATCCGCGATATGACGCCAGAGCGCGAGGGGCTCGCCGCTGCATCGCCGGGCTGCCGCGGTCGGCGCCAGCACGCCTTTGCGCACGCTGATCAGGCCTAGCTCTCGAGCAGCCGCCCGCAATTCGAGGATCGGGTAGGTCTGGTCCTCGCGATTCAACTTCCCGTGCCACCAGGCGCCAACTCCGGTGCGTGCGGCAAGCTCGGTGACGACTGCCGGCGGCAGATACCCCGCGGCCGTGAGTCGAACCCCTGAACCGAGCACCTCCAGCAGGGTCCGGAACGGCGCGACGGCCGCGGCCGCCTGTGACTCGGTGGGCTCCGGTGCACCCACCGCCCGGCTCGCCGCGCCCGCATCGGCCACGGCCGGATCGTCTGTGCCGACCGCTGTGCCGACCGCGCCGTCGAGCTCCACCGCCCTGGCCACCAGCTCGCTCAGCGTGAAGCATCCGCGCACGTCGAGCCCGAGCTTGATGAGCATCAGTTCGTCTGGCAGCGGGACCTCCGGCGCCAGAGCGCGATCCAGCAGCTCCTGCGCCTCGGTGACATCGAATCGGTCGGGGTGCCAGTCAAGCGGCAACCAATCGCGGGCCTGATCAGCCGTGTCGAACGGCTGCGGCACGGCCGACGTGTCATACCCGCCGCGCACCCAGTCCGCGAGCTCGCTGTATCCCCACACGCCGCCGCAGTCCTCCGGCGGGCACGCCCGCTTGCCGGTGACCACCGTCGGCCGCTCGGGAGGCGGGTCCAGCACCGCCTCGACGGCGAGAACATGCTGCCAGCCGTCGCCGAAATCGTATTCGTACCAAAGCCTGTCGCCCTTTGTGGCGACGACCTGATCCAGCCGCACGTCGGCCTCGTCAATTCCCTCTTCGCCCTCCTGCTCGATGTCGTAGCGGGTAAGGAAATACCCGGAACGCATATCGGCGCCGGTGCGGAAACGGTGCAGGTGGCTGTCGGTCCAGCCCATGGCCGCCTGGATCACCCTGTGCATGCGGTCGAGCGTGAGATCACCAGGCAGCTCCAACCGCCGCCACACCGGCGGTTTGGTACCTGAGAGATCCAGCCGTATCCGGAACCCGCGCGTTACCGCTGGGACCGGACCGACGACCGGATCGGGCTGGCGGAACATGTCGGCAAACATCCCACCGAACGGCGAGACCCCGGACGCGAAAGCATCATCGTCCATCACGACATGCAACAGACCCCGACGCTCTTCGGCCGTCATACCTGCGACAAGCTGCTCCGCGATCTGGCGAAACGAATCAGACATGCGCACCAGTCAACCATCACGGCCACGGCGCCGGGCGCGGAATCGCCGTCGCCGGACGACCCGCGGAGCGTTCCCGCAGGAACAATGGACGGGTGAGCCCCGGACCCGACCACGCGGCGATCGACCCCGCGCCCGACCCGCGGGAGGCGCTCGCAGGCTTTTCGCCGCTGGTGCGGGAATGGTTCGCCGACTCGTTCGTCGCCCCGACCGCGGCGCAGGCCGGCGCATGGCGATCGATCGCCCGCGGCGAGCACACGCTCGTCGTCGCGCCGACGGGCTCCGGCAAGACTCTGGCTGCGTTCCTCTCCGCGATCGATGAGCTCGTCTCGTCGCCGGGCACCGGAACCGCCGATGACGTAGTTCGTGTCGATGCCCGTCCCGCCGGCGAGCCCGCACCAGGCGGCGAGACGACGCGGCGCGGACGCTGCCGGGTCCTCTATATCTCGCCGCTCAAGGCCCTGGCCGTCGATGTCGAACGGAATCTGCGCTCGCCGCTCACCGGCATCGCGGCCCTCGCCGCAGCGCACGGAGAAACGATCCCCCACATAGACGTGGCGGTGCGTTCCGGCGACACCCCGGCGGCGCAGCGGGCCGCGTTCGCCCGCCGCGGGGCAGACATCCTGATCACCACCCCGGAGTCGCTGTTCCTGCTGCTGACCAGCCAGGCTCGGCGGGCGCTCACCGGCATCGAGACGGTGATCGTGGACGAGGTGCATGCCGTCGCGGGGACCAAACGCGGTGCGCACCTTGCGGTCTCGATGGACCGGCTCGATGCGCTCACCGGCCGCCCAGCGCAGCGGATCGGGCTCTCGGCGACGGTGCGGCCGGTCGAGGAGGTCGCCCGGTACCTGGCGGGCGGGCGGCCGGTGACGGCCGTCGCACCGGTGGCCGACAAGCAGGTCGACATCGAGGTGGTGATCCCGGTGCCGGATCTGTCCGAGATCGGCTCCGCCACCAGCGATCTCGACGATGCTGCCGCAGTAAGCCCGGCGAAACCCTCGATCTGGCCGCATGTCGAGGAACGTATCGTGGATCTGATCGAGGCCCACCGGTCGACCATTGTCTTCGCGAACTCGCGCCGGCTGGCGGAGCGACTCACGGCCCGTCTCAATGAGATTCACGCCGCGCGACTCGACGCCCAGCATTCCGGCGACGCGGCGCCGCTCGACGCCACGCTCATCGCCCGCGACACCTCACCGCCCCGGCCGGCAACCGCATCGAGCGCATCGACCATTGCCACGCACAGTCTCGGCATGCCGGCGCAGATCATGGCGCAATCCGGAGCCGGCATGGGTGCGCCACCCGGCCTCGCCCGGGCGCACCACGGCTCGGTCTCCCGCGAGCAGCGCGCCGAGATAGAAGACGCGCTCAAACGCGGCGTGCTGCCCGCCGTCGTTGCCACCTCGTCGCTGGAACTCGGGATCGACATGGGCGCAGTCGATCTGGTGATCCAGGTCGAATCGCCGCCCAGCGTGGCCTCTGGGTTGCAGCGCATCGGCCGCGCGGGGCACCAGGTGGGTGCCCCCAGCAAGGGCGTGCTGTTCCCGAAGTTCCGCGGCGACCTGGTTTCCGCCGCGGTCGCCACCGAGCGGATGCGGGCCGGGTTGATCGAAAAGACCCACGTCGTCACGAATCCGTTGGATGTGGCGGCGCAGCAAATCGTCTCGATCTGCGCGATGGACACCGTCACCGTCGACGAGCTCCTCGCCCTGCTGCGCCGCTCCGCCCCGTTCGCCACGCTCGGCCGCGGCGCGCTGGAATCGGTGCTCGACATGCTCTCCGGCCGGTACCCGAGCGAACAGTTCGCCGAACTGCGGCCGCGCCTGAACTGGGACCGCTCCACCGACCGGCTCATCGCCCGCCCCGGCGCGCAGCGCCTCGCCGTGACCTCCGGCGGCACCATCCCCGATCGCGGGCTGTACGGCGTGTTCCTCGCAGCGTCGCCCGAGATCGCGCCGCCCCCGAATGGCACGGATTCCGTTGAGCCAGAAGCCTTGTCACCTTCAGCGACGGAGATGACGCCGTCCGCCGCGTCCCGCGGAGGGGCCCGCGGATCGGCCCGGACCGGAGGCCGGCGGGTCGGGGAACTCGACGAGGAGATGGTCTACGAGTCGCGTGTGGGCGATGTCTTCGTGCTCGGATCGAGCTCGTGGCGGATCGTCGATATCGGCCGCGATCGCGTCGAGGTGACGCCGGCCCCCGGCATCCCCGGCCGACTGCCGTTCTGGAAGGCCGACTCGGCCGGCCGCCCCGCCGAGCTCGGCGCCGCGCACGGCGCCTTCGTGCGCGAGATCGCGAGCACCGCAGGAACTGTCGCTCGCAACCGGCTCACTGCCATCGGGCTCGATCCGTTCGCCGCCGACAACCTGCTCGCCTACCTCGCCGAGCAACAACGCGCCACCGGAGTGCTGCCCGACGACCGGACCTTGGTGGTTGAACGGTTCCGCGACGAGCTCGGCGATTGGCGCGTCGTCCTCCACTCGCCCTACGGCGCGGCCGTGCATGCTCCCTGGGCGCTCGTGATCGCCGCGCGGATGCGTGAACGTTACGGCATCGACGTACAAGCTCAGCATTCTGACGACGGCATCGTCGTGCGCCTGCCGGATGTCGAATATGACGGATCTGACTGGGGGTTGCCGGATCTCGCCGACCTGGTGGTGTTGGACCCGGACACGGTCCGCGCGGACGTCACCGCGCAGCTGGGTGGTTCGGCGGTCTTCGCGGCGCGGTTCCGGGAGTGCGCCGCGCGGTCCCTGTTGCTCCCGCGTCAGCAGGTCGATCGGCGGCAGCCACTGTGGCAGCAGCGGCAGCGCGCCGCGCAACTGCTGGAGGTGGCCGCGGGCTACCCCGAGTTCCCGGTGGTGGCCGAGGCGGTGCGCGAATGCCTGGCCGACGTGTTCGATGTGGCCTCGTTGGCCCTCCTGATGCGGCGCATCGCCGCGCGTGAGGTGTCGTTGGTCGAGGTGACGACACCGGTACCGTCGCCCTTCGCACGGTCACTGTTGTTCGGGTACGTCGCACAGTTCATCTACGAGGGCGACAGCCCGCTCGCGGAGCGCCGCGCGGCCGCGCTCACCGTCGACCCAGCCCTGCTCGCCGAACTCCTAGGCACCGCCGAGGCGCCATCGCTGCGGGATCTGCTCGATGCGAGCGTACTGGCCGAGGTGGAGCGGTCCCTCCAGCGGCTCGCTCCCGACCGGAATGCTCGATCCGAGGACGAGATCGCCGACCTGGTAAGGATTCTCGGGCCGCTCACAGCAATCGAGATCACCGCCCGCACCGAGAATGGCACTGAAGAAAACACCGACGCTGCCGGTTCACTGGAGCGTCTGGCGGCAGCGCGGCGGCTCATGCCCGTCTGCATCGCCGGGCAGGCCCAGTGGGCCGATCCGGCAGATGCGGCGCTGCTACGCGATGCGCTCGGCGTCGCGCTGCCGGAGGAGGTCGCCGAGGCGTTCCTCGAACCGGTCCCCGATCCCCTCGCCCGACTGCTCAGCCGATATGCCCGGACCCACGGACCGTTCACCGCCACCGAGCCTGCGGCCCGGTTCGGCCTCGGTATTGCCGTGGTTCGAGACGAACTGACGCGCCTGGCACAGGCCGGCCGGTTGGTGACCGGCGAGTTCCGGCCGCTCGGCAGCGTTCTCGGCCGAGATCTTGGCGGTGGCCTTGGAAGTGATCTCGGCGGCGTTCTCGGGACCGGCGCGGCGGAGGGCGAGATCGAGTATGTCGACCCTGCCGTCCTGCGCCTGCTGCGGCGACGCTCGTTGGCCGCGCTGCGCGCCGAGGTGGAGCCCGTCGCGCCCAAGACGTTGGGCCGATTCCTGCCGGCGTGGAACGGCATCGAACCTGCTCACACAGCAGGTCGGAGAGGAACGGGAAGCACAGCCAGCCAGATGGATCGCCTGTTCCGCGCGGTCGAGCAGCTCGCCGGGGTCCAGTTGCCGGCCTCCGCGCTGGAGACCCTGATCCTTCCCGCCCGCATCTTGGAATACTCCCCCGCCATGCTGGATGACGCGATGACGGCCGGTGACGTCCTGTGGTCGGCCCACGGTGAGATCGGCGGCGGTGACGCATGGATCGCCCTGCACCTCGCCGAGACCGCGCCGCTCACCCTGCCGATACCACCTGATCTGTCCGAGCCGCCGCCGGGTCCCCTCCACACCGCCATCCTCGACGTGCTCCAGCGCGGCGGGGCCTTCTTCTTCGCCGAGCTGGTTGATGCCGTCCGCGCCACGGTGCCACGCGCCGAACTCGGCGACGACCACTGGATCGGCCAGAACGCAGCCGGCATGGGCGCGCCGTCCGCCGACGCCGTGCTGGAAGCATTGTGGGACTTGGTCTTTGTCGGCCTGGTCACCGGTGACACGCTCAGGCCGCTGCGCGCCCGGCTCTCCGGTGGTCACGTGGCGCACCGCGTGCGGCGGCCTTCGCCACCCTCCCGGATGCGCTCCCCGTCCCGCCTCACGGCGCTCGGCGGTCGGCGTGGCGTCGGCGCATCTTACGAATTAGCGGCCCGCGCGACGCACACACCCGGCCACGCAACCGGCCGGTGGTCGCTGCTCCCCCGACCAGAGACCGATCCCACGGTGCGGCTCCATGCCGCCGCCGAACTACTGCTCGACCGCTACGGAGTCGTGACCCGCGGCAGCGTCGCCGCCGAAGAGACGCCCGGCGGATTCGCCGGGATCTACCGCGTGCTCGCCGCGATGGAAGAAAGCGGCCGCATCCGGCGCGGATACTTCGTGGAGGGACTCGGCGCCGCCCAATTCGCCGACCCTGGCGCGGTCGATCGGCTCCGCGCCATGGCTCCCTTGCCCGGGGATGACGGAGCGCCGAGCGAAAAACGCTGGAAAACAACACTTCTCGACGGACACGCGGAAGAGCCCACCACCGGCGCGCTGGTGCTCGCGAGCGCCGACCCGGCAAACCCGTACGGCGCGGCGCTGCCCTGGCCGGAACCGATCACCGCCGAGCCCGCTGCGGCACAGGCGGTTTCATCGGCGCAACCGGAGATCGCGTCGCCGGCTGCATCACCTCCCACCGGCCATCACCCGTCGCGCCGCGCCGGGGCCATGGTGTGCCTTGTCGACGGCGTACCCGTCATGTACACCGAGCGCGGCGGCCGCACACTGCTGACCTTCATCACCGAACCCGGCCCACTGGCACGGGCCGCAGCCGCGCTCGCCGACGTCGTTCTCTCCGGCCGGCTCGAACCGCTGACCATCACCAGGGTCGACGGAGCCTCGGTACACGGATCGACCTCACCGGCGGTCGCCGCACTGCGCGGAGCAGGTTTCCGAAGCACTCCGCGCGGCTTGCGACTTCGACCCGGACCCGGTGTCGGCACGCCCGTCCCCAGCGCCCCGGCACACCCCGAACACGGAAACCGCCCCGCCGGACCGTGATGCCGTATCCGCGGTAGGTGCATTCGGTCGACGGCGGCACGAGCGTCGATCAGGGCTGCCACAGCCGAGCTCGTCGTGGGACAGATACTCTTCCGTGGGACGCATGTTGATGCTCCCCACTCAACTCGGTACAGTAGCCATATGAGCGCGGTGAGTATGTCGCCCGGGTATCGGGTCCGGATCGACGCCAAACGTCGGCCGACGCTGCCGGCCGCGCTCCTCGACGAGGCCCAGATCGACGCCACCCACGAACTGGTGGCGCACGCTGACGGGCTCGGGCGCATCGTCCTTGAAGACCCGCTAGCGGTGCTCGCGGCGTTCCAAGATGATGTGCTCGCCGGCAAGACCGCGATGGGGAACGACACCTCATTGGTTTCGGACCTACTTGCGGACCGCGCGGGAGACCGGTCCGCAAGCGCGTGACGACCCTCCCTGCCGGACTGATTGTTGCGGATGCGTCTTTTCTGATAGCCGTAGCCGAGCGCGACCCGGACGCTGCCCGCTTCGTGCCCGTTCTCGACCGCTGCGAGGTGACCGCCGTCAACTTCGGCGAAGTCTGTGACAAGCTCCACCAGAAGAGTGGGATGAGCGCCGAGCGGACCACGCACGTTTTTGCCCACGTATTGAAGGTTGCCGTCAAGCCGGTCGAATTGAACCACGCCCGCTGCTTCCCAGACCTCAAGACGATCGATGCGGCAAGTAAGGCTGCCCAGCAGGCAACGGGTGTCACCGTATTCAAATCGCTGTCACTAGCCGACATCACGTGCCTGGCGTTCGCGATGTGCGCGGGGAACGCTCCGGTGCTCACCGGAGACAAGCACTGGACCACGCTCGGCCCGCACGGGCTGCGGGTGGTGGCCTACGACTTTCGCGACCCGAATCTCACCCCGTAGTACCTCGCCCCGTAGCCGATCGGAAACGGCCCCGAGAACCTCGTTGGCTACCGCCAGGCTCCGGCGCACCACCGCCGTCATTGCTCACCCCGACGCCGATGGGAGTTGCGGCACCGCCGGCCGCACCGGGCAAACACGTGAGATCGAAGCCCCGGCCACCGTTTCCGCGACAACGCCCGGCGCCGCAGGCGCGAGCGTCGTCATCGGCGTCATAGGCGCTGACCCGCGTCCCGACACGGCACGGAAGAATGACGCGCATGCACGCGACCCTGCAAATCCTCGCGCTGGTCGCCGTGATCGTCGCAGTATCCGCGGGGGCCAGGCGGTGGCGCTATGCCGAGCCGCTGGTGCTGATGGTGGTCGGTGTGGGGCTGTCGTTCATTCCGCATGCCTTTACCATTCGCATCACGCCGGATCTGGTGCTCACCGGGCTGCTGCCCCCGCTGCTCTACGCGGCGGCGATCCGTACGCCGCTGGTGCAGTTCCGGGCGAACCGGCGCGGGATCATCCTGCTGGCCGTCGGCGCGGTCGCGTTCACCACGGCGACGGTCGGTCTGGTGACCTGGTGGATGCTGCCGGCTGCGGGCCTCGCGGCGGCGATGGCCCTGGGCGCCGTGGTCGCTCCGCCGGACGCTGTGGCCGCCACCGCGGTCGGCCGCCGCGTCGGCATGCCGCGCCGGATCATCGCGCTGCTGGAGAGCGAGAGCCTGCTCAACGACGC
>JAFIHI010000054.1 GCA_017848755.1 Nakamurella sp.
CAACCGAGTCCACGTCCAACAACTCACGCTGCCGATCGGACTCACCCTGCATCCCCTCAGAATTTCAGGTCAGCCCGACAACCGCGGGAGGCGCGCCCTTAATTCAGCAGTCTCCTAGCCGCTGTCATAGCCACCCCGGTCACGGTGGCACAAGCGTCCGCTCCCAGCACCTCGATCCTCATCGACCCGTCGACCCAATACCAGACGTTCGAAGGCTGGGGCACATCGTTGTCCTGGTGGGCGAACATCGTGGGCGGCTGGTCTACTGCCAACCGTCAGGCTGTGACCAGCTTGCTGTTCAGCCAGACCAACGGACTCGGGATGAACATCGCCCGATACAACATCGGGGCGGGCACCAATCCGAACCAGCCGAGCGGCTGACGGGTCGGAGCGACGATCCCGACGTTCGAACCGTCAAACGGGACATATGACTGGACCGCGGACGCCAATCAGCGTGCTGTGCTCTCAGATGCAGTGGCGAATGGTGTGAACACCGTCGAGGGCTTCGTCAATAGTCCGCCGGCGTGGATGACCGTCAGCAACTGCACCGGCGGCAACACCAACGGAAGTGACAACCTCTCGAGTACGTACTACACCAATTTCACCGACTACCTGGCCCAGATCACCAAGCACTTCCGGGACAGCTGGGGCGTGAACTTCCGGACGCTCTCGATGTTCAACGAGCCGACCCAAGGGTGGTGGACGTGCAGCAACAACCAGGAGGGGAACCACGTCTCTGCTGCGAATCAGGAGACACTCATCGCGGATCTGAAGTCCTCGTTCTCGGCAGCCGGCATCACGGACACCGGGATCTCGTCGCCGGACGAGTACTCCTCGAGTGCCTCCAAGTCGGTGCTGTCGGGATACAGCCCCGCGGCGCTGGGGTCGCTGAGCCAGATCAACACGCACACCTACAACAACAGCGGTGACGCCTCCCTGTACGGGTTCGCATCCACCATGGGTTATCGGATGTGGACGTCGGAACTGGCGGTGGGGGACAACACGTCTCCGGTGCCGGACCCGACGATCAGCATGAACGGATCGTTGAACCTGGCGGCCGGCATCCACGCCGACCTCACGGCGCTGAAGTCGAACGGCTGGGTGTACTGGCAGGCCATCGAGAACTCGGACACGACCAACAGTTATGGGCTGATCCAGACGCCGTTCTCGTCGTCGTCGCAGACATACACGATCATGAAGCAGTACTACGGCATGGAACAGTATTCGAAGTTCATCCGACCCGGCTTTACGATCATCGATGCTTCCGACTCGAACACAACTGCGGCGTGGAACCCGGACACTGGGCGTGTCGTCGTCGTGATGAGCAACCCGGGGTCGTCGGCGCGGAGTACTTCACTGGATCTGAGCGGATTCTCGACTCTGCCGAGCAGCGCATCGGTGTACCAGACGACATCGACGGCGAACTTCGTGCAGCTCAGCGACGCTCCTGTCAGCAACAAGGCGTTGTCCGTCACGCTGCCCGCCGAGTCCATCACCACTTATGTGATCGACGGGACTGCCACGACCGCACCGACGAACCTGCTGTCGAACGCAGGCTTTGAGAACTCGACCCTCTCGCCGTGGACCGCAGACCCAAGCAGCAGTACCGTCGCAACCACCACCTCGAACACGTTCTCCGGTGCCCAGGCCGCGCTCATTACGCCGACCTCCGGCGCGTGGTCGGGGCTCAGTCAGACAATTACGGCCCCGACCACGGGGCGGTACACGTTCATCGCACACGCGACCTCGACCATCGCGAATGGCGCCCAGCTCGGCGTCAACGTTGCCGGAGTCCAGGCGGCGAAGGTGCCGGTGTTCGGCGGAGTCGGCTACAACCGGTACGTGATGACTGTGGACGCCACAGCGGGACAGGCAATCAAGGTCTGGGGCTACGCGCCGGCTGGCGGCGGGACGCTCACCGTTGATGACAGCAGCCTGTCGGTGAGAGCAAACTACCTGAGCAACCCGGGCTTCGAGACCGGAGCCTTGGGGCCATGGGCCGCGGAATGGCACCCCACGCTCGCGGGCGTTGAGAACAACAACCCACTCGGCGGGCAGTACGACGCGTATCTGCACCCCACTTCCACCTCGGACGTGGGGCTCTATCAGACCATCACCGCTCCGAGCACCGGCACTTACACGTTCAGGGCGTTCGTGGCATCGAACATCGGCTCGGGCGTCAGTCTGGGCGCGGACGTGGCAGGTACGCAGGCGACGTCGCAGACGGTCACGGGTGACGGAGGCTACCGGCAGTATCAGCTGACGTTCACCGCGACGGCTGGGCAAACGATCAAGTGCTGGATTTACTCCAGTGCTCAATCCGGGTGGGTCACTGCCGACCAGGCCAGTCTGGGATAGCGCGACCTCGCGACACCTGCTGTCGCTCGTAACGGGTCCCGGTCCCGCTGTCGCAGGACCGGGACCCGGCCGTTTCTTCTGGAAAGTCCGGTCGCCCTGCCGGGGTGTGGACGCGCTTCACAATTCCGGCGGCGTCCCGAGCCGGCGCGGTGCGCAGCTCACGGTGAACGAAGGTCAGGGCGCGAGCGCGGTGATCGGGACCACGTTCACACCGTCGGGCCGTCGGCCGGCGCCGCCGGTGGCGGTGACGATGATCAGAGCCTCCGGCTGGCCCTGCTTCCCGGTGTTGACGCGCTGCGCGAAGCTCTTGAGCCCGATCGCCGCTTGGTCGACATCTCGCTGGCTCATCTTGATCTCGACCACTGCCCAGCGTCCGCCGGGGAGTGTGATGACGGCGTCGACCTCATTGCCGTTCTCGTCACGCCAGGTGTCGACATGGCCGCCGAGCGCCTGGGCATAGATCCGGAGGTCACGAACGACGAGTGCCTCGAAGTGATAACCAGCGGCTTCGAGGTCGTTCAGGAGATCCTCGCTGGACACCCCGAGTGCGGCGATACCGATCGACGGGTCGACGAAGTAGCGGGTCGCGGTAGTGCGCAGCCGGGAGCGGGATCGCATATGCGGCTGCCACGCCTCGGAGTTGTCGAGCAACTGCAACCGCTCAAGGGCGTCGACTCTGAACAGATTGCGGATCAGGAAGTGAACAGTTTGCGGCGAATTCGTTGAGCAGCCACCGCTGACTCGGGTCGGGGGAGCGTGTTGCGGGCCGCCGCCTAGTAGCTGCTGCCGCCGGCGAGGGAGATCGCGCCGGTGGGGTGCCAGACGGTTTTGGTTTCCAGGAACGCGCGCAGGCGTGCGGTGCCGGAGGTCTTGGTGAAGTCGGGTGTGCCGTGTGGGGTGTAGACGCGCTTGACGGTGCCGGCGGCGTCGCGGGCGAGCGCGATGCGCAGCTGGCCGTCGACTCCGGTGAGGTCGAGGGCGTTGATGTCGGCGTGGGTGGCCAGGTGGGTGCCGAGTTCGGCGGCGCTGCCGGTGAGGATGTTTACGACCCCGCCGGGCAGGTCGGAGGTGGCCAGCACCTCGGCCAGGGTGACGGCGGGCAGCGGCCGGGCCTCGGAGGTGACGACGACTGCGGCGTTGCCGGAGGTGATGATCGGGGCGATCACCGACACCAGGCCGAGCAGCGAATCATCCTGCGGGGCGAACGCGGCGACCACGCCGGTCGGCTCCGGCGTGGAGAACGAGAAGAACGGTCCGGCAACGGGATTCGACGAGCCGAACACCTGCGCGAGCTTGTCGGTCCAGCCGGCGTAGTGCACGAGCCGGTCGATGGAGGCGTCCACCGCGGCCGCCGCTGCCTTCGCGCCGTAACCCTCGGCCGTCATCAGCAGCTCGACGAACTGCGCCCGCCGGCCCTGCAGCATCTCGGCGATCCGGTAGATCACCTGCCCCCGGTTGTATGCGGTGGCACCCGACCAGCCGCCGAACGCCTTCCGCGCGGCGACCACCGCATCGCGCGCGTCCTTGCGGGAAGCCTGCGCCGCGTTCGCCAAAAACTCGCCGGACGAGCCGCGCACGGGGTAGGTGCGCCCGGACTCCGACCGCGGAAACTTCCCCCCGATGTACAGCTTGTAGGTCTTGAGCACCGGAACAGCGGAGATGACGCCGTTCGCGCCGCCTCCGGCGTCGGCAGACACCCGCCGGGAGGCCGTGCGCCGCGACGCCGTCCGAGCAGTAGCGCCCGCCTTGTCGCCCCTGTTCGCCGACGTTGCCGTTGCGGGTGCCGCCTTCGTCGGCGCTGCCGTGGCCGCGTCTTTCGCGGCGGTGCTGGTGCGTCGCTGCGCCATCAGGCAGCCCCTTCATCGGCGGTGTCGCTATCGGTGTCGAGATACGCGGCGAGGCCACTACGCCCGCCCTCCCGGCCGAACCCGGATTCCTTGTAGCCGCCGAACGCGGCGGTCGGGTCGAACCGGTTGAACGTGTTCGCCCACACCACCCCGGCACGCAACGCCCCGGCCATGCCCAGGATGCGGGAGCCCTTCTCCGTCCACACCCCGGCGGACAGGCCGTACGGGGTGTTGTTCGCCTTGGCGACCGCCTCGTCCGGGGTGCGGAACGTGAGCACCGAGAGCACCGGCCCGAAGATCTCCTCCCGGGCGATCCGCATCGACTGCGACACATCCGTGAACACGGTCGGCGGGAAGAAGAAACCTTTGTCCGGCACCGGGCACGGCGACGTCCAACGGTGCGCGCCTTCCGCATCACCCGCCGCGGACAGCTCGGTGATCTTGGAGAGTTGCTCCGCCGAGTTGATCGCCCCGATATCGGTGTTCTTGTCCATCGGATCCCCCAGCCGCAGTGTCGAGATCCGGTCGCGCAGCTTGGATATCACCTCGTCCTCGACGGATTCCTGCACCAACAGGCGCGATCCGGCGCAGCACACATGTCCCTGGTTGAAGAAAATCCCGTTGACGATCCCCTCCACCGCCTGGTCGATGGGTGCGTCGTCGAACACGATGTTCGCCGCCTTGCCGCCGAGCTCCAGCGTCACCTTCTTGCCGGTGCCGGCCAGCGACTGCTGGATCAATTTGCCGACCGCCGTGGATCCGGTGAATGCCACCTTGTCGATTCCCGGGTGGTTCACCAGATACGCGCCGATATCCCCGGCGCCGGTGACGATGTTCACCACCCCCTCGGGCAGGCCGGCATCCTGCATGATCTCCGCCAGCACCAGGATCGACAGCGGCGTCGACTCGGCCGGTTTGATCACCACCGTGTTCCCGGCCGCCAGCGCCGGGGCGATCTTCCACGCCGCCATCAGCAGCGGGAAGTTCCACGGAATCACCTGCCCCGCGACCCCCAAAGCCTTCGGGTGCGGCCCGAAACCGGCGTGCTGCAGCTTGTCCGCCCACCCGGCGTGATAGAAGAAGTGCGCCGCCGCCGTGGGAATGTCCGCGTCCCGCGACTCCTTGATCGGCTTGCCGTTGTCCAGTGTCTCGACGACCGCGAGTTCGCGGGAACGCTCGGCGATGCCGCGGGCGATTCGGAACAGGTACTTGCCCCGGGCAAGCCCGCTCATCTTCGACCAGACGGTGTTGTAGGCGCGGCGCGCCGCGCGAACAGCGTCATCCACGTCATCTACCGACGCCCACGAGACCTGCGCCAACTCGCCCTCGGTAGCCGGGTTGATCGTCGGCACATCGCCGCCGCGGCCGTCGACGAAACGCCCATCCACGAACATCTGATACCGCGGCTTGATCCGGCCGCTCGCGGCGGACTCCGGCGCCGGCGCGTACTCCCACGGCGCCGCCGAACCGGGCGTCACCGATCCGCCCGACCCGCTGCCGCGCCGCGCGAGAGCCCTGGTGCTGTCTGCCATCTACGCCACCGTCACATAATCCGGGCCCCAGTAGTGGCCCGATAGTTGTTTGCGCCGCTGCATGATCAGATCATTCAGCAACGAGGACGCGCCGAACCGGAAATAGAACGGGTCCAACCACTCTGGGCCGGCCACCTCGTGCACCGCCACCAGGAACCGGATCGCGTCCTTCGCCGACCGGATCCCACCCGCCGGTTTCACCGCCACCTGCCGGCCCGTGGCCGTCCGCCAATCCCGAACCGCCTGCAGCATCACATGAATTACCGGAAGCGTCGCGGCCGGCGACACCTTCCCGGTAGACGTCTTGATGAAATCGGCCCCCGCCAACATCGCCAACCACGAGGCGCGCCGCACATTGTCGTACGTCGCCAACTCACCCGTCTCCAAGATCACCTTCAGCCGGGTCTCCCCGCACTCGGCCTTGATCGCAGCGATCTCGTCGAACACGTGGCCGTACTCCCCAGCCAAAAAAGCGCCGCGGTCGATCACCATGTCCACCTCGGTCGCCCCCGACTCGATCGCCAGCCGCGTATCGGCCAACTTGATCGACAGCGACGACCGCCCCGACGGGAACGCCGTCGCCACCGAGGCGACACCGATCCCGGTACCGGCCAACTCGGCCGCCGCGATGGACACCCGATCCGGATACACGCACACCGCCGCCACCTGCGGGGTCGACGGATCATCCGGATCCGGCCGGCGCGCCTTCGCGCACAACGACTTCACCTTGCCGGGCGTGTCCGCCCCCTCCAACGTCGTCAGATCCACCATCGAGATCGCCAGATCCAACGCCGCCAGCTTCGAACCCTTCTTGATCGACCGCGTCGCCAGCGAAGCCGCCCGCGATTCGACACCGACCGGATCCACCCCCGGCAGACCATACAAGAACCGGCGCAGCGCCGACTCATCCGCGACCACCCCCGCCAGATGCGGCGGCAGCGCCGGGCGCGGCGGAACCGCAACAGAAGCGGCCGACGTGGCCGGCGCACGTGCGGACGTGGCGTCGCCGAGCGCGACGGGAGCGGGAGAACCCATACCTCGATCGTACAAAGCCGCGGTGCGGCTGACGTCGTGAAACTGTGCGCATCAGCAGGGCATGCCAACGGCGCCGATTGCCGAATCGGGCGCGGCTCGGTGGGCGAGATCACCACGGAACAACGTCATCGGCGGTTGCGCGCTTCGACCCGTATGGGCGTCGCGCGGTATTCTGGCCCTCGCGTGCCGCCTCGCCCCCATCGCGTCGGCCCAGGTCAACCGCTGTTAAAGCACTGCGCTATGAGAGAAGGAACGCCCATGCCCCGTGTGCAGCCGAGTGCCGATGTCGCGGATTCCGCGCAGCTGGGAGAGGGCACCTCGGTGTGGCACCTGGCGCAGGTGCGGGAGAACGCGGTGCTGGGCGAGAACTGCATCGTGGGCCGCGGCGCCTATGTCGGCACCGGCGTACGGATGGGCGACAACTGCAAGCTGCAGAACTACGCGCTCGTCTACGAGCCGGCTGTGCTGGCGGACGGCGTCTTCATCGGCCCCGCCGTGGTGTTGACGAACGACCACTACCCGCGCTCCATCACGCCGGACGGCACGCTCAAGCGCGGCGACGACTGGGAGGCCGTCGGGGTGACCATCAAGACCGGCGCGTCGATCGGCGCACGCTCGGTGTGCGTGGCGCCGGTGACGATCGGCGCGTGGGCGCTGGTCGCCGCGGGCTCCGTCGTCACCAAGGACGTACCCGACTTCGCTTTGGTGGCAGGCGTTCCCGCGCGGCGCATCCGCTGGGTCGGTCGCGCGGGCGTGCCGCTCACCGACCGCGGCAACGGCACCTTCGAGTGCCCCGAGACGGGCGAGACCTACACCGAGCGCGACGGCGTCCTCACCAGGGACGCGTAGCGCCGCCGAGCACGATCGGCACCGCGATTCCGGGCAAGACGGATCTACAGGGTTAAGGAGACATCCGACACATGGACATGTTCATCCCACCGGCCAAGCCGCTGATCGGCGACGAAGAGGTCGCCGCGGTGGAGCACGTGCTGCGCAGCGGCATGATGGCGCAGGGCCCCGAGGTGGCGGCGTTTGAGAAGGAGTTCGCGGAGCACTTCCGGCTGGGTCGGGCGTGTGTGGCGGTCAATTCGGGTACCTCCGGCCTGCATCTCGGCCTGTTGTCCGCCGGCGTCAAGGCCGGTGACGAGGTGATCGTGCCGTCCTTCACCTTCGCGGCGACGGCCAACTCGGTCGCGCTCACCGGGGCCACTCCGGTGTTCGCGGACATCGAACCGAACTACTTCTGCCTGGATCCGGCGGCGGTGGAGGCGGCCATCACCGAGCGCACGGTGGGCATCATGCCCGTCCACCTCTACGGGCATCCAGCGAATATGACGGCTCTCGCGGCTCTCGCCGACAAGCACGGTCTGAAGCTCTTTGAGGATGCGGCGCAGGCCCATGGCGCCTCGCTAAACGGCACGCCTGTCGGCGCCTTCGGCACGTTCGGCATGTTCTCGCTGTACCCGACGAAGAACATGACGTCCGGTGAGGGCGGCATGGTCTCGGTCGCCGATCCGGAGGTCGAGCGGCTGGTCCGGCTGTACCGCAACCAGGGCATGCAGCGGCAGTACGAGAACGAGGTCGTGGGCTTCAACAACCGGATGACGGATATCCACGCGGCGATCGGCCGGGTGCAGCTCACCAAGGTCGACGCCTGGACCGCCAAGCGGCAGGCCAACGCCGCGTTCCTGTCCGCGAACCTCACCGGCGTGGTGACGCCGCCGGTCGCCCCCGGGGCGGTGCACGTCTACCACCAGTACACGGTGCGCATCGCCGAGGATCGCGACGGGGTCGCGAAGGCGCTGCGCGAGGAGTACCAGGTGGGCTCCGGCATGTTCTACCCGGTGCCGAACCACCGGCTCGCCCCGTTCGCCACCGGGCAGGACCTCCCCGAGACGGAACTCGCTGCGCAGCAATGCCTGTCGCTGCCGGTGCACCCGTCGCTGTCGGACGCGGACCTGGACCGGATCGTGACGGCGGTCAACGCGCTCACCTCCGCGGGCGCGTGACCATGGCGAAGCTGCGGGCGGGCCTGATCGGCCTCGGCATGATGGGCCGGCACCACGCCCGGGTTCTCTCCGGGTTGGACGGCGTCGATCTGGTGGCGGTCGCGGACCCGGCAGGGGACCCGCACCATGTCGCGGGGGACCGGCAGGTGCTCGGCGGGGTGCAGGACATCATCGACGCGCGGGTCGACTACTGCATGGTGGCCGTGCCGACCGCGTACCACGAGGAGGTCGGGCTCGCGCTGGCCGAGGCGGGGATCCACACCCTGATCGAGAAGCCGCTCGCGCGGGACGTGGCCTCCGCACGGCGCCTCGCCGACGCGTTCGTCTCGGCCGGCGTGATCGGCGGCGTGGGGCATATCGAGCGCTACAACCCCGCGTTGCAGTCGGCGCGCGCCCGGATCGACAACGGCGACCTGGGCGAGGTCTTCCAGATCGCGACGCGCCGCCAGGGCCCGTTCCCGAACCGTATCTCCGACGTCGGCGTGATCTTCGATCTCGCCTCGCACGACATCGATCTCACGGCGTGGGTGGTGCGGCAACGCTTCGCGAAGGTGTCCGCGTTCACCGCCAAACGGTCCGGTCGGCCGTACGAGGACCTGGTCGCCATGAGTGGCGAACTCGAGGGCGGCACGGTCACCGACCACCTGGTCAACTGGCTCTCGCCGCTCAAGGAGCGGGTCACCACGATCACCGGTGAACGCGGCGCCTTCGTCGCCAATACGCTCACCGCCGAGCTCACGTTCTACGCCAACGGCGCGAACCTGAACACCTGGGACAACCTCGCTCAGTTCCGCGGGGTGACCGAGGGCGACGTGATCCGCTACGGCATCGACAAGCCGGAGCCGCTGCAGATCGAACACAAGAACTTCCGGGATGCCGTCCTCGGCAAAGACACCGACATCGTCACGATGCAGCAGGGCCTGGACACCGTGATCGTGGCGGAGGCGGCCGTCCGGTCCGCCGCGTCCGGCACCACCATCAGCCTCTTGGAGAATGCATGAACATCACCGTCGTGGGCCTGGGCAAGATCGGCCTGCCGCTCGCCGTGCAATACGCCTCGAGCGGGCATCGGGTGCGCGGGGCGGATGTCAATGCCAACACGGTCGCGACGATCAACTCCGGCCAGGAGCCTTTCCCCGGGGAGGCGCATCTCGCCGAGAAGCTCGCGGAGGTCGTATCGTCCGGCCTGCTCACCGCGACAACGGATACGGCGCAGGCTGTCTCGGAGTCCGAGGCGGTCGTGGTGGTCGTGCCGCTCTTCGTGGACGATCACGACCAGCCCGACTTCGGCTGGATGGACGCGGCGACGGCCGACGTCGCCCGAGGCCTCAAGGCCGGCACGCTGGTCTCCTACGAAACGACACTGCCGGTGGGCACCACCCGGAACCGGTTCCGGCCCATGTTGGAGACCGGGTCGGGGCTGGTCGAGGGGCGCGACTTCCACCTGATCTTCTCCCCGGAACGGGTGCTCACCGGCCGGGTCTTCGCGGACCTGCGCAAGTACCCGAAGCTGGTCGGCGGGCTGTCGCCCGAGGGCGCGGCGCGCGGCGTCGCCTTCTACCAGCAGGTGCTGCAGTTCGACGAGCGGCCGGACCTGCCGCGCGGTAACGGCGTCTGGGATCTCGGTTCCGCTGAAGCCTCGGAACTGGCCAAGCTCGCCGAGACCACCTATCGGGACGTCAATATCGGCCTCGCCAACCAGTTCGCGACGTTCGCCGCCGAGCACGGCATCGACGTCTACCAGGTGATCGAGGCGTCCAACTCGCAGCCGTACAGCCACATCCATCGCCCTGGCATCGCCGTCGGCGGGCACTGCATCCCGGTCTACCCGCGGCTCTACCTGTTCAATGACCCCGCCGCGACGGTGGTGCGGTCAGCGCGGGCCGCGAATGCCGCCATGCCGTCCTATGCGGTGGGCCTGGCCGCCGGGGCGTACGGCGATCTCGCCGGCGCTCGCGTGGCCGTGCTCGGCGCGGCGTATCGCGGCGGCGTGAAGGAGACGGCGTTCTCCGGCGTGTTCGCCACCGTCGACGCGCTCCGGGACGCGGGCGCGACCGTGCTGGTGCACGACCCGATGTACACCGACGAGGAGATCGCGCACTTCGGTTGGGCGCCTTACCATCTCGGCGATGCCGCGGACGTGGCGATTCTGCAGGCCGACCACGACGAGTATCGATCGCTGGCGGCGAAGGATCTCCCGGGGGTCACCGTGATCGTGGACGGGCGCGCGATCCTGGATGCGAGCGCGTTCCCCGGCGTGGACGTCCGCGTCATCGGCCGGGCCGTTCGATAGGCGCCGCTGCGACGCCCGGACCCGCGTCCAGCTCCCGTATCGGGCGGGAGCAACCGAGTATGACGATGTTCGCGCTGTCGCGGTTTACCTCCCGGCGCTGAGCAGTGCGTCCAGGGCGCGTTCGGCGGCGTCGCCCGTGCCGTACGGGTGGGTGCGCTCGGCCGTCGGCACCGGCCGGAGCGCGATGCGCGGCAGGTCCACCAGATCCGGGTCGAGCATGTTCCATCCGCCGACAAGTGTTTCGGGCCACTCGGTCTCGGTGCGCACGGTGGTGCACGGCACGCCGAGCAGGTAGGCCTCCTTCTGCAGGCCGCCGGAGTCCGTGACGACGCCGATCGATCGGGAGACCGCGGCGATCATGTCCGGGTAGGGCAGCGGCTCGGTCGTGCGGATCGCGCCGCGAGCAAGCTCCAGACCGAAGCCCTCCGCGCGGGCGACGAGGCGCGGATGCGCCGCCAGCACCACCGGGACCGGTAGTGCCGCAAGCTGATCGAGGATCGTTGCCAGGCGCGGCTTCTCGTCCGTGTTGTCCGCGCGGTGGATAGTGGCTACCAGGTAGGGTGCGGCTGCGTCGACGCCCACGGGGAGCGGCGTCGGCCGGCCGTCGAGGGCCGCCGCGGTGCGCAGGCACACATCCGTCATCACGTCGCCCACGAGGACGGCCCTCGCGGCCAAGCCTTCATCGGCCAGATGCCGCATGGCGACGTCCGTCGGAGCCAGCAGCAGGTCGGCCGCGTGGTCGGTGAGCACCCGGTTGTGCTCCTCGGGCATCCGCCGGTTGAAACTGCGCAGGCCGGCTTCGAGATGAGCCACCGGCACGTGCACCTTGACCGCGGCCAGCGCGCCGGCCAACGTCGAATTGGTATCCCCGTAGACCAGCGTCCACGCCGGCATTTCCCGCTCCAGCACCTCTTCGATGGCGGCGAGCATGGCCCCGGTCTGCGCGCCATGCGGTCCGGAGCCGATGCCGAGATCCACATCGGCGCCGGGGATGTCGAGCATCTCGAAGAACACGTCGGACATCGTCTGGTCGTAGTGCTGCCCGGTGTGCACGATCACATGCTCGATATCCGCGTGCCGGGCGCAGGCATGGGCGATCGGCGCCAGCTTCACGAACTGCGGGCGGGCGCCGACGATCGAGACGATCTTCACGCGTCGTCCTGCGTCGGCGAAACGACGTCACCGGAGTCCGCGCGTCGGCCGGACCGTCGCCGCCCAGCCGCAAGGACCATCGGGGCGACGGCGGGTGCGATCATCCACGCGGTGATCGCGATGGACGGGATGGAGTAGAGGTTCGTCGTCATCGCGTCGATCATGAATGCGGCCAGCCCGAGCATCGGGCCCAGGATGCGGGGATCACGCGACCGGAGAAAGCGCAGGCTGAATGCGATAGCGAGCGCGAGCGCCAAGGCCGCGAAGACACCGGATTCGGCGCCGAGATACAGCAGCGAGTTGTGCGGTGTCGCGTCGGCGACCCCGAACGGCGTGTTCTTGTACAGGTAGAAATACTTCATGTACTGATCGGGGCCCACGCCGAACCAGGGGTGGTCGCGGAACATCCGCCACCCCGCGTCCCATAGCGCCAGCCGATCGTTCTCGAAATTGAACATGCGGGCGCGCAGCGGAGTTGCGAAGAAAACCGCCGCACAGACCGCGACGATCGGCACCCAGACGCGTGGTCGCGCCGCCGCCAGCAGCAAGATCACCACGGCGGCCCCGGCGAGGGCGATGGGGGTCCGTGACAACGTGAAGACGAGCGCGACCAGAATCAGGACGGCGCTGGCCCACCACCCCCAGCGGACACGCCCACGTGCCGCCACGGCGAGCCCCACCGCCATCGGCAGTGTCATGGCGAAGAAGCCGCCGACGAACGTCGAGGCCATCGCCGTGGTGCCGGTGATCCGGCCCCAGACGAACATGCCGCCGATCACGCCCTCGGTGTACGAGATTCCGATCAGCCCGCCGGGCCCGTACCACCGCAGCGCGTAGGAGACCAGACCGAAGACGGCCTCGAATACGGAGACCGCGACCAGGGCGCGGATCATGCGCCGGCCGTCCGATGGGCTGCGTATCAGCAGGTAGGCCAGCGCCACCACCACGGCGTTCAGCAACCACCGGACCGGCCCGGAGGCCAGCGAGTGGGCCGACCCGGCGAGCAGTGCGGCGACGAGTGTGAACGGCACGACGAGCGCCAGCGCGAACGCCTCCGGCGCCCGCCGGACGGAAAGTTCCCGCCACCGGCCGCTCCGCAACACCGCGATCAGGCCCACGGCTGCGGCGGCCAGGGTGCTGAGATCGCTGTAGTCGAGGAAGGTACCGGCCACCGAAACGTGGGGGGTGGCCGGGGCGATGGCGATCAGCGCGGTGAACGCGACGGTCGCGCGCGAGGTCGGGGCCGCGTCCGCCGTATGACGAGCGCGGCGAGCTGGTGCTGTGCTGCCGACGTCGGTCATCGTGCTCCTCCCGGGCGGTGTCTCCGGCGTCCGATCAGGGCGGTCCGGTCGATCGCGCGCAGCACTTGGCCCAGCACATCGTTCGGGAACTCCGGGACGTCCGGGCGCTTCCGCCTGGTGAAGACTAACTCCGACACATCCGATGCCGAGGTCAGCCGCCGAAGCCGGCCGGCGGCGATCAGCGCCCGGTCCACGGAGCCCAGGCGCCCGCTGAACATCGACCACACCGGTGTGCCCAGGGCAACCGCCTCACGATTCATCGTCCCGCCTGCCGAGATCAACGCGTCCGACCACCACACCAGCGCCGGTCCGTCGACGGTGTGCTCCAGCACGTGGACGTTCGGGGCCTCGCAGAGTTCCTTGACCTGTGGCACGTGCGACGGATGCCGGGGGAGAACGAACGTCAGCACGTCGGTCTGCTGCTGAAGGTGGTTGATCAGCGTCGGCCAGAGCGGGTTCTCCTGCCGGTGGTACATCGCCCCGACGGCGGGCGGCCGCAGGGTGACGACCGGCCCCTGCCGATCGGCGATACCCAGGTCGGTGCGCTCCGCCTCGCTCGGCCGGAAACCGGTGAGGTAGACCTCCTCCTTCAGCCCGCGATATCGCCAGGTCTTGCCGCGCCCCCCGTGCGAGTTCACCAGATCTCGCGAAAATGCCTCGGGGAGAAGCAGTCTCGTCGCTAGCCGGAACAGCAGGTGGGTGCCCGGATGATATTCGTAGTCGACCATCGTCAACTGCGGGATCCCCAGCAGACGGGCGGTGATCGGCTGGTCGTAGGAGCCGTGCGCCACCGCGACGTCGGGCGCAAAGCGCCGGATCACGGGCCGGAGCTCACGGACCCGCGCGCCGAGCGAACCGACCTTGCCGGCGAGCGATTGCCGTGCGCCCGACCCGATCGCCAGCGGCGCGTCGAACAACTTCTCGGCCAGTTCGACCGTGTACGCGAAGTGGCGTGCAGTGACGAGGACCTCGTCACCGCGGGCGGCGATCGCCCGTGCGATGGGTGCGAAGAACAGTGCGTGGGGAGAATTGGTCAGATCCACCCAGACGCGCACGCGAACCCCTTCGATGTGACCGACCGATCGCGCTCGCGGGCCGTGCCGATAGAGTAAAAACGCAAGGCTCCCCTAAGCAGTGCCCGCACACAGAGATGGTACTCACGGCGCGTCTCGGACGCGGGAAGGCAGCGCGTGGTCCGCGAGCGGCTGATCTACAAGACGGCACTGTCCCTGGTCACGATCGCCGCTTCTGGGGCGATCCGCCTCGCGTTCTCCCTGCTGGTCGGGCATGTCTTCGGTCCGCCCACGCTCGGCCACGCGAACGTCATCATCTCCGGCGCGGTGTTCGCGACGCTGCTGTGTTCGCCCGGCATGGGACAATCGGTGGCGCGGCAGATGGCGACGCGGGGCCTGGCGGTCGATTCACCGCAGGGCAGGACGATTCTGGCGCGCGCCACCGCCGGCCACCATCTGGTGTGCCTGATCGTCGCGGCGATCGCCGTCCTGCTGATCCCGACCGACGGCCGGGCGGAGGCCGTCATGGCCTTCGCGCTGACGTTCGGGTACGGCTGCTACACGTACTACAAGGCCGTCATGTACGGCGTCGACCAGGTGGCCCGGTACGCGGCGCTCGAACTGATCTGGGATGCGTTGTTCGCGGGGACGCTGGTGCTCGTCGCCGTCACCGCGGCGCGTTCCTGGCTGCTGGCCCCCATGGTGCTGGTCTACCTCGGATTCGCATTGGGCGCGCACGTCTCGCTCTTCGGCTGGCGCCGCCGCGCGAACGGTGAAGCGCACGGCGGCACCGGGCTGTGGCGGGTGGTCGTACCGTTCGCCGCGGTTACGACCGCGGGCACCGCATCCAGCGCGGGATTCCTGCAGTTGTCGCAGATCTTCGCGGCGCACGCGGATCCCGGTCACGGCTCGGGCCTGTTCGCCGCCGCGATGAGCCTGGTCACGCCCGCCTACCTACTGCCCAGGGCCTTGTCCGTCGTGCTGTTCCCGGCGATGGCGCGAGCGGCCGGCAGGTCCGACGCGGCCCTGGTGCGACGACAGCTCGTCGTCGGCACCGATGTGCTCGCGGCGGCCATGCTCCCCGCGTTCGCGTTCGCCGGGATGATCGCCAGTGCGCTGCTCGCACTGTACGGAGCGTCCTTCCACGGCGGAGCGACCACGCTGCTCATCATGCTGTGGGCGACGTGGGTGTCGATCGCCAGCGTTCCCGCCGTGAACGCGCTGTCCAGCGACCCGGGCCGCGCCTACCTGGTCCCGGCGGCCGCGTCGGTGATCGGCTTCGCGATCGGGCTGGCCTTCTGGTTCGCGCTCGGCACGTCGATCGTCATGGTCGCCTGGGGATACCTCGCCGGCTCGGTCGTGCAAAGCGTCATCCCCGTGGTGGTGGCCGCCCGCAGGCACGGCGGCCTGCGAATGGGATTGGGCCTGCGGTCCGTTCTCGTGGCGGCCCTCGGCATCGTGGTCGGCATGTCGGTTCTCCACCGGCCGATCATCGTGCAGGTGTCGGTGGGCGTTGTCGCGGCGATCGTCGCGGCCACGGCCGTACTGCCCGAGCTGCGGGGCATCCTGCGCGCCTGGCGGGTGCCGTCCCATGCCTGACGATGCGCAGCGCGCGGCGGGGCCGATTCGGGTGCTGCATGTCAACGACGTGGCGGGGGTGGCGTCGACAGCGGTGCGGCAGGCGAAGTGCGAAGGGCTGGACTGGTCGCTGTGGCCGCTCCCGGCGGTGCGCGGTGCCCCCACGCCGGTGAAGATCGCGCGGCGAGTCCGTGACCTCGCTCGATTTCGGCCCGCCGGACGCGCCGCCGACGTCCTGCACATCCACTACGGGCTGTTCGGCTACTACGGGTGGAGTGTGCGGCGCCCCTACCTGCTGCACCTGCACGGCACGGACGTGCGGCGCAACCTTTCGCAGCGCGGTCTGGGGTACCTGGTTCGCGCAGGGGTGCGCAGGGCCGGAATCGTCGCGTATTCGACGCCGGACCTCGCCGAGATCGTACTGGGCCTGCGCCCGGACGCGGTGTGGCTGCCGGCACCCGTCAGCGCCGATGCGGTCGAACGCCACGGCGAGCAACCCACCGGCGATCTACGATCGTTCGGCATCGACGGTGATGCGGGGGGAAGGCCGCGGGTGGTGTTCGCCAGCCGGTGGGACCCGGTCAAGGGGCTCGATCTGCTCGTCGAGACCGCGACCAGGCTGCGTGCCGAGCGGCCGGACGTCCAGTTGATCGGGATCGACTGGGGCGTCGGCGCCGCGCGCGCCCGGGCTGCCGGCGTGGATTTGGTCCCGATGATCCCGGCGCCACGATTCCGGGATCTGCTCTCGGCAGCGGACGTCGTCATCGGACAGCTGGCGAGCGGCTGCCTGGGCGTCTCCGATCTGGAGGCCATGGTGATGCAGCGCCCGCTCGTCGCGCGATTCACCGCGGGCGCGGCGTACGGGGGCGAGCCGCCGATCTGGAACACGGCGGAGGTGGATGCGGTCGATGCGGTGCGCGCCGTCCTCGACGATCCGCGGGCAGCTCGCAGCCGCGCGGTCGCCGCGGCGGCGTGGGCGCTACGGCACCATTCGCCGCAAGGGTTTGTGTCGGCCGCGGACGATCTTTATCGGCGGATCCGCGCCTCCCGAGGCGCGGCAGCTCGCTGACATCCAGGTCACCGACCCGGGGGATCCTTCGGCGCGCTGGGTCGGCCGCTTGCGGCGCTGTTGGCGCCTCCCGCCGCTGCGCGCCGGACGTCAGCGATCCATCGCCGGCACGATGCGGTCGGCCGTGGCGCCCGCCTCGGCACCGATATCGACCTTGGGCACCCCGGTCAGCACCGAACCCAGCACCGTGCCGTGCACCAGGTCGAGCCGCGTGGTTGCGGCGCGCAGATCGGCCTCCGTCGTCCGGCCGTAGCGCACGACCAGGATGGCGCCGTCGGTGGCTGCAGCGAGCAACGCACCATCACTGACCGTGAGCAGCGGAGGCGCGTCGACGACAACAACGTCATAAGCGTCGCGCACCTTCGCGAGCAGCGAATCCATCGCGTCCGACTGCACCTTCTCGGTGGGATCGTCCGGGACGGCCCCGGCGGTCAGCACGTCGAGCGACCCGGCGGCGGAGCGTCGCACCGCACTCGCGAACTCGGCCGTCCCGGCCAGGACGTCTGAGAGCCCCGGGCCGCTCCCGAGCGACAGCAGGTCTGCGACGCGCGGCCGGTGCAGGTCGGCGTCGATCAGCAGTGTGCGCTGGCCGGCGGACGCCAGCGACAGCGCCAGGTTCGTCGCGACCGTGCTGGCCGAACTGCCGGGGCGCACCCCGACGACGGTGAAGATCGGTGCCGTGCCGCCGGTGCCCCCCGGGCTCGTCACGCTCGCGACGGGAATGAACTGAACGGCGCTGCGCAGCGCCCGGATGGACTCGGATCGAGGATCGTGCCCGGCCCAGATCTGATCGCCTGCCGACCCTGTGCCGCGCTGCAGCACGCCGAGCACCGGCTTACCGGTCACCTCCCGCAGTCGCGCCGCGCCGAGCGTCGACGACCGCAGATAGGCGAGCAGCCACAGCGCACCGGCGCCGACCACCAAGCCGACCACGAAGCCGAGGCCGGTCATCGTCACGAGCCCCGCGCCCTTCGGTGTGTTCGGCAGGTTCGCCGGATCGGTCACCGTCAAGCTCACGGGATTGCCGGTGGCCCCGGCCGATGCCTCCATCGCCGGCACGTAGGCGACGAGTTGTGTCGCGAACGCCTGCGCGATCCGCTGCGCCTGGTGCGGGTCGGCGTTGCTGACGTCGATCTGGATGATGGTCGTGCCGTTGAGCACCGTCGCCTGCGTCTGCTTCAGCAGCGACGGCACCGTCTCCTTCAGACCGAGATCATTGATCACCTTCTGTGCGAGCGTGGTGCCGGTGACGAGCTGTGCGTAGTTCATCGCACGTTGCGGCGGCGCCAGCCCGCCCGGTGGCACCAGCGAGGTCGGCGAGGTCTCCGGTGTGGCCACGAGCACCCGGGTCGACGACTGGTAGCTCGGCGTGGACACGGCCGTGAGCACGCCGGAGACGAGCACGCCGAGCACGATGCAGCCGATCAGCACCCACCACCGGCCGCGCACGAAGCGCACGACATCACGAAAGTTCACGGGCCACTCCAGAAGTTCGATGAGGATCTCACACCGTCGGCACGCGCCGAACGGCCGCAAAGGCTCCGTCGATTATGCTACGAATGGTTGCCTGCGGTGTGCCGCCGGCTGGTGTGTATACGACTTTCAAGAATGTGCGGCGTTGCAGAAGATGCTTGTGGGGTGCCGGTGAACAGCGCGCGGGACGACTCTCGGGACCACGAGATCTACGAAAGTATTCGCGCGCAACACGGACCGGAGCGGCTGGTCAAGCTGCTCGCCTTCGACAGTGTCGTCTGGGCGGCTGCGTATCTGGTGGCCGCGTTCGTCCGGCTGAACCTGGATGCCGGAAAGGTGCCGTGGACCCACGTCGTCGTGGTGTTCGCGGTCGTCGTTATCGCCTACGCGCTGGTGAGCTGGCCGTTGCGGCTGCACCTCGGCCGGGCTCCGCTCGCGAGTCTCGACGAGATGCTCCGCCTGGGCGTCGCGGTGCTCATCGTCTCCGCACTGGTTTTCGTGGCGAACTACGTCACCAACCCCTCCTACATACCGCGATCGATCCCGGTGACGGCGGGTCTGGCGGCGCTCATCGTGATGGCCTGGGGCCGCGCCATGGTGCGCTGGCGGCGGGAGACCCGGGTGGCGAAGCGCGCCGAGCGCGGTAAGGAGCCGGTGCTGGTGATCGGCGCGGGCGTCGCCGGCCTGCAGCTCATCCGGTCCATGGTCAACGATCCGACGTCGAAATGGGCGCCGGCTGGCCTGCTCGACGACGAGCCCGGGCGGCGGCATCTGCGGATCGACCGCGTTCCGGTGCTGGGTACCACGGCGGATATGGCGACCGTCGCCGCGGAGGTCGGCGCCAAGACCGTGGTGGTGGCGATCCCCACCGCTGGATCCGATCTGTTGCGCAGGCTCTCGCGGATCGCGTTCGACGCCAAGCTCCAGCTGAAGGTCGTGCCTGGTATCAGCGAACTGCTCGACGGCCAGGTCGGCATTCGCGACGTGCGCGACATCAACCTCCCCGACATCCTCGGCCGCCACCAGGTGGACACCGACATCGCCGCGATCGCGGGATACCTCGCCGGCAAACGCGTCCTGGTGACCGGTGCGGGCGGTTCCATCGGCTCGGAGCTGTGCCGCCAGATCCACCAGTTCGGCCCCGCGGAACTGATCATGCTGGACCGCGACGAGAGCGCCCTGCACGCCGTCGAGCTCTCGATCGAGGGTCGCGCGATGCTCGACACGCCCGACGTGGTGCTCGCCGACATCCGGGACGCCAAACGCATTGCGGAGATCTTCGAGGAGCGCCGCCCGCACGTCGTGTTCCACGCCGCCGCCCTCAAGCACCTGCCGATGCTGGAGCAGTACCCCACCGAGGCCGTCAAGACGAACGTGTGGGGAAGCTGGCACGTGCTCGATGCGGCGCGGAAAGCCGGGGTTCGGCGGTTCGTCAACGTGTCCACCGACAAGGCCGCCAACCCCGTCAACGTGCTGGGTTACACGAAGCGGATCGCCGAGGGATTGACCTCCGCCGTCGCGGGAGAGGCGGACGGCACGTACCTGAGCGTGCGGTTCGGCAATGTGCTCGGCAGCCGCGGGTCGGTGCTCACCGCCTTCGCGGCGCAGATCGCCGCTGGCGGGCCGGTGACCGTGACCGATCCGAACGTCGAGCGGTTCTTCATGACGGTGCAGGAGGCCGTCCAGTTGGTGATCCAGGCCGGGGCGATCGGTCGCGACGGCGAGGTGCTGGTGCTGGACATGGGCGAACCGGTCAAGATCGACGACGTCGCCCGCCAGCTCATCGGCATGTCCGGCAAGAACATCGAGATCCAGTACACGGGTCTGCGGCACGGCGAGAAGCTGAGCGAGGAGCTGTTCGCGCCCGGTGAGGAGGGCCGTCGGATCTCGCATCCGATGATCTCGCACTGCCGCGTGCCGGCTGTGCACCCCAGCCTCCGGCTCGAGCTGATGAACGACGAGACCCACGACCGGGTGATTGCCGAGCTCGCCGACATGTGCGCCGACATGACCGGCCGCACAGCGAGTCTCGCTGCGGAGTAGAAAGCAGCCGCGTAGCCGAGCCGCGTCGTCGTGAGTGGCCGCGCTGTTCGCAGGCTCCCCAGGTCGCCGGGCAACGGGGTGCGCAACGCGGCGTCGCGGCCGCCGGTTTCGATCCGGGTGAGTGACGGGTATGACGCTGTTCGGTGGTCAGCCCGCGCGTCGAAACCGCGCCACGGTGCCCCGCAGCGCGTTCGCGAGTCTCCTGCCCAGCTCGGCCATGTCGTGGTTCTCGCAGACGTAGCGCTGCCCGCTGCGGCCGATGCGGTCACGGTCCGCGGCCGGCATGGCAGCGAGCGAGCGGATGACCGCCGCCAGGTCGGCCGGGTCCTCCGCGCGCGCGAAGACCCCGGCGTGCGCGAGCGCGATCGGATCGTTGGGCGCATCCAGCGCGACGATCACCGGGCGACCGGCGGCGAGATAGTCGAACACCTTGTTCGGGCTGACACCGAAGCGGTACAGGTCGATGCTGCGGTAGGTGATGATCGACGCGTCGGCCGCGCGCACCAGGTCCACTACCCGGCTCTTGGGGACCGGATCGTGGAAGTGCACGGAGGTTAGCCCCCGGCGGCGCACCTCCTCGATCAGATCCTCCTTCGAGACCCCGGAGCCGTACAGGTCGAACCGCACCCGGATGCCGGTCTCACCGGCGGAGTTCTCGAGGATCTGCGCCGCGTCGATGATCGTATCGAGGCTGTTCGGCGGGCCGTGCGCGCCCGCATACACGATGACGAACTCCTCGGCCGGTGCCGCGGCCGGCTGGTCGGGCGCCGGTTCGACGGGCGCCGGCTCGGCCGGCACCGCCGCCGCCGCCTTCAGCCCCGGGATCGTCTCGACCGCGATGCCGTTCGGCACCCACACGAACGGCGGCGCCTTCCGGCCGACGCGGGCCCTCACATGCTCGCCGATACCCGGCAGGACGCCGACCAGCAGGCTGCTGCGCCGGTAGAGGAACTTCTCCATCCAGTCGAACAGCACCACCAGCGGGTGGTAGCGGGGGACTCCCAGGATCTGCACCAGCGACTCGGGCCAGATGTCGCGCACCTCGTAGACGAACGGCACCCGGTACCGGCGGGCCAGCACCCAACCGGCCAGGCTCGCGAACGGCTGTGGGTCGGAGCTGAGCACCACATCCGGCGGGCGCACGCCGTAGCGCCGCACGTTCCACCCGTGCCGGACGACGGATAAGCCGAAGCCGACCATGTTGATGATCCGCCCGAGCCCGTTGCCCGTGTAGTCGTGTGCGGGCAGCCACACGAACCGGGTATCGAGCGCCGTCTCCGCCCGAGCCTGCCGCGGACGCCGCCCACCCGGGGACTGCTTGTGCGGCCCGGCGTTCGCCGCCGTGAAGATCGTCGTGTCCACGCCGTCGGAGCTCATCGCGTGCGCCAGCAGGTGGTGGCGGGTGAACCCGGCATCCGGGTACTTGTTCACGTACTGGTTCACCAGCCACAGAGTGAGCGCATCCCCGGAGGCCGTCCGGCCGTCATCGGCGCACGCACGCCCCCCGGCGGGCACAGGCTCGTCGGCGGGTGTCGCCGGCATATCAGCCCTCGTGATTCTGCCGGGCGGCCACCGCCGCGAGTTTAGAGCGTTGCCACCACGACGCTGCGCCGTCATCGGAGGGTGTCGTCATCGCGGCGACCGGTGGCGGATGGGATCGTCGACTGCGTTCGGCCCAGATTGACCGCGGCGCCGCCGCGAGGACGATCAGGCTGACCACGAGTCCGTGCGTCAGCAGCGCCGTCACGACCGAGGTGTTGGCGAGCGTGATCGACGCCATCACGAACAGCTGGATGACGATCATCAGCGGGATGCCGCGGCTGAACTTGTTCGCCAGCACGAGCACGACGGCCAGGATGGCCGACTCGAAGGCCATGCCCCACCAGCCGAAGTTTGCGTATCCGTCGCCGAACAGGTTCGCGTTGGCGTTCGTCTCCGGCGACCCGAGGACCTGCGCGGCCACGACGTACGCGGGCGGGGTCGCGTAATCGTAGAAGAAAAACTTCGACAGGAAGCTGTACGCGAACAGGGCTTTCGGCCCCTCGGAGAAGACGCTCACCCAGGCGCCGGTGAGGAACCCCGGAAGGTCCATGAACCGCCGGGTGAACAGCGATGTGATCCACGGCGTGTGCAGCGCCGCGTCGATCAGTGCGGAGACGCTGATCACGCCCACGAACGCCCATGGGATCAGCGCGCTCTGTCGCGGACGGCTCTTGCGGAACACAAACGCGACGATCAGCAGCACCGGGATGGCGAACAACACGGTCTTGTACGCCGCCGCCGCGTAGATCACCAGCTCGCCGAGCATGCCGACGATCACCATCCACCAGCGTCGCAGGTACAGCCCGGTGGCGATGACGAGCGGATTGATCACGTTCGCCTGGTTCGGCACCAGGTATCCGACGACGCGGTTGTTCGCGAGGTAGTCCGAGAACTGGGCACGCACGTCGTAGACCTGGGTCAGTGACGGGATGGCGAACTTGATGGCGCCGGACGCGGCCAGGCCGCCGTAGGTCGCCGCGCTGAACAGGATGATGCCGAGCCAGAAGACGCGCGGGCTCACCGTGCGGATCGTCGCGCGGAACGCGTGGTCCGGGATGCGCGCGGCAAGGATCACGCCGGAGAAGCAGGCCGTGATCACGAACGCCATCATCAGTTGCGTCGTGGTGCCGAGCGTGCGGGTCAGGTACGGGATCATCATGCTGGGGATCACCATGACGGCGTACAGCACCCACAGCACGAAGTCGGACGGCCGGGCCAGCCGCAGCGGCATGATCAAGGCCATCGCGAGGATCAGCACGATCAGCAGGCCGTAGATCAGCGGATCCGGGCTCGTGTAAGTGAGCTTCGCGTACGAGTAGAACGGCGCGATGAGGTACTGGTACGAGAAGTGCAGCGCCGCAATCAGCGTCAGCGTCCCGGCGAAGACGAGTATTCGAGCGTGCTCCTTGCGGAAGGGCATCGGCGCAGAGCTGCTCACGGTCTGCGAGTTTAGTCGACGCGACCTGACAGGGTCGCCGTAGCCAGGGGCGCCCGTTGTAGGGTCGAACGCGCGTGGCCGGTCCGGGAGATCCCGCATGTCGTTCGGCCGAGAGGCGGTGACGTGGAGCGCGACGTCGGTGAGCCGCCAGCGGGTTCCGCCCCGGCCTCTGCGCACGGTAGCCTCGCGCGGATCCGGCGACTCGTCGCCGGAGCGAGCGGCGGCAACGTCGTCGTCATACTGATCGGCAGTCTGATCGGCCAAGGTGTTGCCTTCGCCGTCTCGCCCATCCTCACCCGCCTGTACACGACCGCCGACTTCGGTCTGATGACGGTGTTCGTCTCCGTCATCTCGATCCTCGGAACGGGCGTGCTGTTCCGGCTGGATGCGGCGATTCCACTGCCGAAGGCCGATCGGGTGGCCGCCGGGGTGGCCTGGTGGGCACTCGGCCTGACCACCGTTGGGTCGGCAGTCATCTGGCTGCTGCAGCCCGTGGTCGCCGCACCGCTCGGCCGGCTGTTCGCCAGCCCCGGCCTCGCCGACGTCTGGTGGCTGGTGGCGGTCGGGACGTTCATGGTCGGTGTTGACCAGGTGCTGCTGACCTGGATGGTGCGGGAGAAGCGGTACCGGGCCCTGGGGC
>JAFIHI010000055.1 GCA_017848755.1 Nakamurella sp.
AGCTGGGATGGTCGGGAAAGTCGGCGCAGCCGGCACGGCAGGGATCTCGGACAGATCCTCAACCATCCAGACGCGATGCCCGTCATACCCGCCGACCGCCGCCTTGACGACGACCGGCCAGCCGTTCTTCTCGGCGAAAGCCGTGATGCGGCTGGGCATCTCGCCGGCAACGCACACCTCGAAGACCGGCACGGGGATGTCGAGCTCGGCGAGCCGCAGCCGCATCCGCGCCTTGTCCTGCGCATAGATCAGCGCGTCCGGCGCGGGGTAGACCGCCACACCCTCGGAGAGCAACGTGCGCAGCATCTCACCCGGAACGTGCTCGTGATCGAAGGTGAGCACATCGCAGTGGGCCGCGAACGCACGCAGGGCAGCGAGATCGTTCGGCGCGCCGACGGAGACGTCACGGCACACCAGCGCCGCAGAATCGTCCGGCGATTCGACGAGCACGGCCAACGACTGGCCGAGCGCGATCGCCGCCTGCTGCGTCATCCGCGCGAGCTGGCCGCCACCGACCATGCCGACGATCGGCAGCTGCGTGCGAGTGTCCACGGCTGAAAACACTATCGCTCGTTCGGCGGCGGTCCGCGGCCGCGGCACCCGTCGAGTGGGAGTCCTGCAGAGTATGGGCGCCTCAAAACTCTGCAGGACTCCCACTCAACAGGGGCGACCGACCGACGGAGCCGCCGCAGCGCAGGGTTGCCGTCCGAGGCGCGAACGGAAGCCAAGCGCGAACCGTAGACTCGCATGGTGAGTCTTGTCGACCAGGTGCGCGCGATACTTCCGCCGAAGTACCGCGAGTTCGCGAAGTTCCTGGTGGTCGGCGGCATCGCGTGGGTCGTAGACGCCGGGCTGTTCACCATCCTGGCGCACACGATCCTGGATAAGAAGGTGCTGACCTGCAAGATCATCTCAATGTTGGTCTCCACCATCGTGTCGTACGTGCTCAATCGGGAGTGGTCCTTCAGCGGCCGCGGCGGGCGGGAGATGCACCACGAGGCGCTGCTGTTCTTCCTGTTCAACGGGCTCGGCTTCGCGATCAACCTCGCGCCGCTGGCGACCAGCCACTACCTGCTGGGGATCAGGTTGGAAAGCGGATACAGTCACCTGACGGTGTCGATCGCGGACTGGGTGTCCGCCAACATCGTGGGCACGCTGATAGCGATGGTCTTCCGGTACTGGTCGTATCGCCGGTTCGTCTTCCCGCACGAGATCGCGGCGCCCACGCCAGATGCGGCGGGGGTGGAGTAGCAGGACCCGGCGGGGCACCAGCCAGGGCACGGAAGTCGGCAACACCCATTCGCTAATCGGCTCGCTAATCGGCGCGGGCGGCGTCCGCGGTCGCCAGCTCGTCGGCGTTTCCCTCGGCCGCGCGGCCGGACGGAGCGCCCGGAGCAGCCGCTCCCGGGCCAGCCACATCCGCATCCGCTGCATCCGCACCGGCATCCTCGCCCGCCGGCGATTCCGGCGACTCAGACGATTCCGGCGCCTCCGGCCCCCGACCCGCGACCAGAAACACCCCGAAGATCGGCGGCCGCGCCCGCCGGAGCGCCAGCCGCCCGCCGTCCGCCTCGATGAACGCGCGCGCGAGGCCCAGCCCGATACCGGTCGAGTCGGCCGTCGACACGCCCCGGTCGAAGATGTGCCCGACCAGCGCGTCCGCCACCCCCGGGCCCTCGTCCGCCACCTCGACCACCACCATCGACGAACCCGGGCGCACCGTGATGCGCACCGTTCCCGCCCCGTGCTTCAGCGCATTGTCGACGAGCACGCCGATCGCCTCGCGGAGCCGGACACCCGTGGCGTGCACGGTGGTGCGGCGCGGGCAGCGCACCTGTAGCGTGCGGCCGGCGGCCGTGAACGCCGATTCCCATTCTGTGCGCACCTCGGCGAGTTCGTCGGCCAAGCGGAGTTCCGTCGCACCTGCGGCCCGCCGCGAACGCGCGTTGGCCAGCAGATCGTCCACCACCGTGACCAGCCGGTCGGTCTGGTCGAGGGCCGCGTGCACTTCGCTCACCACGTTCGGATCCGGATGCTGCGCCAGCTCTTCGAGGCGCAGCCGCAGGCCCGTCAACCTGGTCCGCAACTGGTGCGAGATGTCGCTGGCCAGGTCCCGTTCGCGCCGGATCAGCGCGGCGATGTCCGTGGCCGAGGAGTCCAGCACCTCGGCCACCCGGTCGAGTTCGCTGATGCCGTAGCGCCGTGACGACGTGCGGAAATCGCCGGCACCGAGTCTGGCAGCCCGCCGTGCCACGTCCGTCATCGGTGTCGCGAGGCGTCGCGCGGTGATGATGGCGATCACGGTGCCGACCAGGATCGAGAGCAGCACCGCCAGCCCGACGAGCCCGAGCGCCTCGTACTGCTCCGCGCGCACCGCATCGGCAGGAACGGTGAGGCGAAGTTCGCCACCGCCCGTCATGACGAGCTTTTCGCTGATCGATTCGCCGGCGACGCGATCCCCCACGGTCTGGTCGATGTGCCCCGGCATCTTAATGACGAGCCGACCGCCCTGCGGTACCAGGAAGTCGAGGCGGCTCAGGTGCGGGTCCTGGCCCTCCGCGATTTGCGACGTGAGCACCTTGGAGATCGAGTCGAGACGGCTGGCGAGATCCTGATGCATCATGTCGGCGACCAGCCGCCAGGACACCACGGACAGCGGCACACCGAGCGTGAGCACCGTGGCGGCGACCACCAGGAGGATCGAGATCAGGATGCGCCGGCGCACGTGGAACCCGGCCGATCAGCCCGCGTCGAAGCGGAAACCGACGCCGCGCACGGTCGCGATCCGGCGATCGAGGTCGCTGGAGTCTCCGGCGAGCTTACGGCGCAGCCAGGACATGTGCATATCGAGTGTCTTGGAGGTCTTCATGCCCGGGTCGTTCCACACCTCGGCGAGGATCTCCTCGCGGGTGACGACCTGCCCCGCGCGCGCCATCAGCACGCGCAGCAGCTCGAACTCCTTGTTCGCGAGCCCGATCTCCTCACCGTCCACCATCACGCGACGCGCGCCGGTCTCCATGCGCACTCCGCCGATCTCGATCACCTCGGGCGCGCGGCGCCGCAGCAGCGCCCGCACCCGCGCGAGCAGTTCGGCGAGCCGGAACGGCTTGCCGACGTAATCGTCGGCGCCGGCGTCCAGCCCGACCACGAAATCGACCTCGTCGGTGCGGGCGGTGAGCATCAGCACCGGGATGTCCCGACCGGACGCGCGGATCCGGCGGCACACCTCGAGCCCGTCGACCTGCGGCAGGCCCAGATCCAGGATCACCAGCCCGATGTCGCCGGTGAGCGCCGCGTCGACGGCCGCCGCGCCGTCCGGTGCCGCGATCACGCTGTAGCCCTCGCGCTCGAGAGCCCGCGACAGCGGCTCCGAGATCGCCGGGTCGTCTTCTGCCAGAAGTACCGTCGCCACAAGGACCACTTTACTTTTCGGCGCAGGTTTCGCCGACTCCTGCGCGTCTCCCGTCCCGTTTCGTAGCAGATGGGAGGCCGAGTATGACGCCGTTCGCGGCTACGCCGCCGGGCCGACGACGTGGATGGACCGGGGTGGGCCGGGAGAAGGGCGATGCAGCAGCATGACACCGAACCGCAGCGCTACACCGGGCTCACACCGTGCCGACGGCGGGAGAAGGAACGGTCTTTGCCGCGGGCGGCTGCGAGCCGGGCGATGAGCTCGGCACGCAGGTCCTCCGGCTCGACGATCGTGTCGACGACCAGTTCGGACGCCAGCCGGACGATGTCGATGTCCGCGTCGTATTCCGCACGGAGCCTTCCGATGGTCTCGTCGCGAACAACGTCATCGACGATTTCCGCGAGCTTCTTCGCATACACCGCATTGACGGCGGCCTCGGCCCCCATCACGGCGATCTTCGCGGTGGGCAGGGCGATGGTGGCGTCGGGGTCGAATCCGGGGCCAGCCATCGCATAGAGCCCGGCGCCGTAGGCCTTTCGCACCACGACACAGAGTTTCGGGACCGTGGCCTCGGAGACGGCGGTGATCATCTTCGCGCCGTGCCGGATGATGCCCTGGCGTTCCACCGCGGCGCCCACCATGAATCCGGGCACGTCCGACAGGAATACCAGCGGGATGTTGAACGCGTCGCACAGTTGGATGAAATGCGTTGCCTTGTCGGCGGAGTCGACGAACAGCACACCGCCGCGGAAGAGCGAGTTGTTGCCGAGGAAGCCGACCGCCTCGCCGTTCAGCCGGCCGAAGGCGACGGTGAGCTCGCGCGCCCAGCCGGGGTGGATCTCGAACAGCGAGCCGTCGTCCGCGAGCGCCCTGAGGTACCGCCGCATGTCGAACGCCTGGCGCTCGGAATCCGGCACCAGCGCGCGCAGGTCGCCCTTGCCCGGCCCGGCCGGCTGTGCCCTCGGCGGCTGCTCGGTGTAGTTGCCCGGGACATAGGAGAGGTACCGCCGGACGGCCGCGAGCGCCTCGTCCTCGGTCTGCACGAGCAGGTGGCCGACGCCGGAGACGGTGGTGTGCATCTTCGCGCCGCCCATCTCCTCGAGCGTCGTCTTCTCGCCGGTCACCATCTCGACCATGCGATCCGAGCCCAGGTACATGGACGCGTTGCCGTCGACCATGATCACGATGTCGCAGAAGGCCGGGATGTAGGCGCCGCCCGCCGCCGACGGCCCGAACAGCGCACAGACCTGCGGAATCGAGCCGGACGCGCGCACCTGGGTGTGGAAAATCTTGCCGGCGCCGCGGCGGCCGGGGAACAGATCGACCTGGTCGGTGATCCGAGCCCCCGCGGAGTCCACCAGGTAGATCATGGGAACGCCTGTGACATAAGCCTTCTCGATGATCCGGATGATCTTCTCGACGGTACGTGCGCCCCAGGAGCCGGCTTTGACGGTGGAGTCGTTGGCCATCAGCGCAACCGGCCGGCCGTCGATGCGCGCGGTCCCGGTGATGACGCCGTCCGCGGGCAGGTCGCCCGCGAGCGCGTTCGCGAACTGGCCGTCCTCGACGAAGCTGCTCTCGTCAACAAGGAGCGAGATGCGTTGCCGCGCAAAGAGTTTGCCCTTGGCAGCGTTCGCCTGGTGATACTTGACCGCGCCGCCGGCCATAATCTCCTCGCGCAGCGCGGCGCCCGAACGTTGGGTCGACGGCGGCGGGGTCGACGGCTGTGTTGACGACGACGGGGTCGACGCGGGCCGCGCCTCGGTATCCGATCCGGATCCGCCGTCGGCATCAGCACCGGCATCGGGAATGACGCTGTTCTCGGGTGTGGCCGCCATACCGCCCACGCTAGTTCACGCGGCCGCTGGGAAACGGCAGGCGACACCAGATGCGAGCAGACTGCGTAAACCGTGTGAGATTCCTGGGAATACGAGGGAATCAGTTGGAAATATCGAGTTTGGCAACGAATTTCTCGGTAAATGCTTGTGTCGACGATCACGCGGTGCAAACATCCTGAATTGACACGATTTTCTCCACTGGAGGCAGGGACGTTGATCACTTCCGCGCCGGAACAGGCCAACCCGGTGGGCCACAGCGCAGGCGGCCCGCCGGCCGGCCCCACCCCGCCGGAGACGGCGACCGCTATCGAGCTCGTTCGCATCACGAAGCGGTTTGGCACCGGCAGCAGAGCGGTCGCCGCCGTCGACGACGTCAACCTGGTGATCCGCGAGGGAGAATTCTTCTCGCTCCTCGGCCCGTCGGGTTGCGGCAAGACGACGACCCTGCGGATGATCGGCGGCTTCGAACAGCCGACCGGGGGCGAGATCCTGCTGCACGGCAAGGACGTCGTCGGTACGCCACCGAACAAGCGCGACGTGAACATGGTCTTTCAGTCCTACGCGCTCTTCCCGCACATGTCGGTGTTCGAGAACGTCGCGTTCGGACTCCGGCGCAAAGCGGTCGCCGGCTCCGAGGTGAAACGGCGCGTCGGCGAGATGCTCGAACTCGTGCAGCTGCAGGGCAAGGACCGGCGTAGACCCAGCCAACTGTCCGGTGGCCAGCAACAACGCGTCGCGCTGGCGCGGGCGCTCATCAACCGCCCGCGGGCGCTACTGCTCGACGAGCCACTGGCGGCGCTCGACCTCAAGCTTCGCCAGACCATGCAGATCGAACTCAAGAGCATCCAGCGCGAGGTCGGCATCACGTTCGTGTTCGTCACACACGACCAGAACGAGGCGCTGACGATGTCCGACCGACTGGTCGTGATGAACGAGGGGCACATCGAGCAGGTGGGTTCGCCCCGGGAGATGTACGAGCGCCCGCGGACCCGTTTCGTCGCCGGCTTCATCGGCACGTCCAATCTCATGACGCGCTCGATCGCGTCGATGGACGGCACCACGGCGATCCTCGAATGCGGCGCCGGGGAAAGGTTCGTCGTCCGCGACGCCGCGGCGTTGGGAGCAGTTCCGGGCGGGAAGATCGACGTCACCGTGCGCCCGGAGAAGATCACCCTGGGCACCGAGCCCGCGGGCGGCGAGATGTGTTCGCTGCGTGCGACGGTGACGAACGTCGTCTACATGGGGGCGTGGACGCAATACGCCGTCCGACTGGCCGACGGCGCCGAACTGACGGTCTTCATCCAGAACGCAACGAACTCGGAAGACGCGGCAGAACGGGGCGCTGAGGTCTGGCTCGGCTGGGATCCCGCGCATTCCCTGGCCGTCGCCCCGCAATGACGATGCGCGAGGCACGCATCGAACCCCACCTAGGAGATCCCGTGACTGACACGATGGGCAGCAACAACCCCGGAGAACACCCACAGATGAGCCCGGACTGGTTGCGCGGGCTCCTGATGCCCCGCGTGAGCCGGCGCATGGCGCTGCAAGCGGGCGGCGCATCGGCTCTGGCCCTGGCGCTGTCCGCGTGCGGCGTCGCCGGCGTGAAAGCGGCGCAGTCGACGCCGAGTTCACCGTCCGCGCCCGCACCCACGTCCGTCGCCGGCGGAGCGACGTCCGCGGCAGATGCCGGCAGTTCCTCGTCATCCGCCGCGACCACATCGACGACCGCCGATGTCAACGCTGCGTACTGGGCGGCGCAGACGAAGACCGGTGAGTTCAACTTCGCGAACTGGCCGCTCTACATCGACGTGAACCCGAACAACAAGAACGACCACCCGTCCATCGACCTGTTCACCCAGCAGACCGGCATCAAGGTCAACTACAGCGAGGTGATCCAGGACGACGCGCCGTTCTTCGGGAAGATCCGCCCCCAGCTCGCGGCCGGGCAGTACTGCGGTTACGACCTCATGGTCATCACCAACGGCATTTACCTGACCCTCTTGATCGAGCTCGGCTACCTGACGCCGCTCGATCAATCGAAGATGACGAACTTCTACGCCAACGCCAGCTCCGCGGTGAAGAACCCCAGCTTCGACCCAGGGAACGTCCATTCCATGGCCTGGCAATCCGGTATCACCGGCATCGGCTACAACCCGAAGCTGGTCGGCCGCAAGATCACCAGTTGGCAGGATCTGCTGGATCCGAAGTTCAAGGGCAAGATCGGCATGTTCGCCGACAACGAGGACCTGCCCAACGCGGCACTGTGCGCGATCGGAGTGGACCCCGCGACGTCCACGCAGGCGGACTGGCAGAAAGCCGTTGCCTGGCTGCAGAAGGGCAAGCCGCTGGTGCGGCAGTACTACCACCAGGACTACATCCAGCCACTGTCTCGCGGCGACATCTGGGTTTCCATGGCCTGGTCCGGAGACATCTTCCAGGCCAACGCATCCGGCGCGAACCTGGAGTTCGTGGTGCCCGAGGAGGGCGCGCCGATCTGGACCGACAACATGTGCATCGCCAAGGGCGCCGAGCATCCACTCGACGCCATGACATACATGGACTTCGTGTACGAGCCGAAGATCGCGGCCATGCTCGCCGAGGCGATCAACTACATTACGCCGGTCCGGTCGGCCAAGACGTTCATCGAAGCCGACGCAGCGAAGGCGACGGGCAGTGACAAGGCCTCGCTTCAGCAACTCGCCTCGTCGCCGCTGATCTTCCCGCCACAGGACGAGCTGTCACGGCTGCACTACTACCGGGTCCTCACGCAGGCCGAGCTGAAAACTTGGAACGCGATGTTCGAGCCGATCTACCAGTCGTGAACCGTCGAGCCGCGCCGACAGCACCGGGAGGAGGGTGAGGCCGTCATGGTGCGCAGGAAGCTCATGGGCCGGCTGGCCCCGTATCTGCTGGTCCTACCGGGCTGGCTGTGGTTGGTGATCTTCTTCGTGATCCCGGTGATAGCGATGCTGTCGCTGTCCACCCAAACGGGCGATCTGATCGACGGATTCACCCAGACATTCCACTGGCAGAACTATCTCGACGGCTGGAACGAGTACCACGTCGAGTTTATCCGGTCCGTGATCTACGGGGCGATCGCGACGATCCTGTGCATCGTCATCGGATACCCGGTGGCGTACTGGATTGCGTTCCGCGGCGGGCACCGGAAATCCAGCTTGCTGTTCCTGTTGCTGCTGCCGTTCTTCGTCTCGTTCGTCATCCGGGTCGTGTCGTGGCAGTTCATGCTGGCCGACAACGGCATCATCCTCGAGCCGCTCAAGGCCATCCACCTGCTGCCGGCGGACTTCCACATCCTGGCGACCGCTACCGCTGTGGTCGGCGGGCTGACCTACAACTTCGTGCCGTTCATGATCCTGCCGATCTACGTCGCGCTCGAACGAATCCACCCGGAGGTGATGGAGGCCGCAGGCGATCTGTACGCGACCCGACGCGCCGCATTCCGGCGCGTGGTGCTCCCGCTGTCGATGCCCGGCGTGTTCGCCGGTGTCCTGCTGACGTTCGTTCCGGCCGCCGCTGACTACGTCAATGCGTCGATCCTCGGCGGTACCGACCAGACCATGATCGGGAATGTGATCGAGACCGAGTACTTCACGAACACGAACTATCCGATGGCGTCTGCGCTGTCCTTCATCCTGATGGCGGCGCTGCTCATCGGCGTGTTCATCTACGCCAAGGTGCTGGGCACCCGTGAAGTGCTTGACATGGCCGTGGCATGAGGGGGGGCGAACGCGTGAGCACGACCATCGAAGCATCATCGACAGCGACGTCCGGAGCGGTGGCGCCGCCACCGACGGTCCACAAGGTGCGGCGAGGGTGGCTGCTGCCCACCTGGGGCTGGATCGTGATCGTCTGGCTGGCGTCCCCCGTCATCGTGATGATCGTGTTCGGCTTCAACAACACGAGTGGCAAGTTCAACATCCAGTGGCAGGGCTTCACGCTGACCTGGTACCGGAACCTCTTCGTGATTCCGCAACTGACGGACTCGCTGATCACCTCGATCGAGATCTCGGTGATCGTCACCATCATCGCGACGGCCCTCGGCACCCTCATGGGATTCGCGTTGGGGCGCTACCGGATTCGCGGCGCCGGATCGATCAACCTCGTCATGTTCGCGAACATCGCGGCGCCCGAGGTGGCGCTCGGCGCGGCATTGCTGAGCCTGTTCCTCACCATCGGCTTTCCGCTCGGGTTCTGGTCCATCGTCATCGTTCAGGTGATGTTCTCGATCGCGTACGTCGCTGTGACGGTCCGGGCGCGGATGGCGGGCCTGGCCCCGTCGGTCGAGGAGGCCGCGCGCGATCTCGGCGCTGGGCCGATCGTCACGTTCTTCCGGGTCACGATCCCGATGATCACACCTGGCATCATGGCCGGCGCGCTGCTCACGTTCGCGTTGTCGATCGACGACTACATCATCACGAGCTTCAACGCGGGATCCACCGTCACGTTCCCGCTGTGGGTGTTCGGCGCCGCGCGCACCGGTGTGCCGCCGCAGGTGAACGTCATGGGCACGTTGATCTTCGCGTTCGGCGTGGTGCTCGCCGCCATCGGATTCGTGACGGGGCGGCGGAAGAAGCGCCAACTCGACGGGGAATGAGCATGGCCCGGGCGACAGCCCGGGCCATGCCCCGGACTCGAACTACGACCCGAACCCGAGCGTGCGAATGTCACATCGCGCCGGCCGCAAGCGCCCGGACGGTCACATCGCGCCGGCCGCAAGCGCCCGGACGACTGCCGACGGACTCGGCCGGCCGAGCAGGCGCGCCATCCACACGCTCGTTGCCACCAGCACCGGAAGGTCGACGCCGTGGTCGATGCCGAGGCCGGTGAGCGCCCAGACCAGGTCCTCGGTGGCGAGATTGCCCGTCGCGGACTTCGCGTACGGGCAGCCGCCGAGCCCGCCCGCGCTGGCATCGACGGTGGTGACCCCGAACCGCAATGCCGTGAGCGTGTTCGCCAGCGCCTGCCCGTAGGTGTCGTGGAAGTGCACGGCCAGCCGATCCGGCCCCACGCCCGCCTCGCTGAACGCGCCGAGCAGCGCGGAGACCTGCCCGGCAGTCGCGACCCCGATCGTGTCGCCGAGCGATAACTCGGCGCAGCCGAGGTCCAGCAGCCGCTTGCCGGCTCGAACAACGTCATACACGGGGACGGGGCCCTCCCACGGATCACCGAAGCACATCGACAGGTAGCCCCGCACCCGCATGCCTCGCTCCAGCGCGCCGTCCACCACCGGGCGGAACATGTCGAACTGCCGCTCGAACGTGCTGGCCAGGTTCTTGCGCGCGAACGCCTCGGTGGCCGATCCGAAGACGGCAATCTCCGACGCGCCGGCGGCGACGGCCCGCTGGAAGCCCCGCATGTTCGGCACCAGCACCGGGTAGCGCACGCCGGGCCGCGGCGAGATGGCGGGGAACACTTGCCCCGCGTCGGCGAGCTGCGGCACCCAGCCGGGGTCGACGAAGCTGGTCGCCTCGATCACCGTGAGCCCGGCCGCGCCCAGCCGATCGATGAACTCGATCTTCGCGGCGGCGTCGATGGGCTTCGATTCGTTCTGCAGCCCGTCCCGCGGGCCGACCTCCACGATCTGGATCCGAGACGGCAGATCGGCCGCCGGCACCACATCGGGCAGTCCCGCCGTCACCGCCCACTCGCCTCCGGCTGATCCTCGCCGGAGGGCCTGCGCATCATGCGCGTGTCGCCGGGGTCCGGGTCGGGAAGCCGGTCGCGGTCGTCGGAGATCAACTGGTTCAGCGTGCCCTGGATGCGGCTGAGCGACGCGACGTTGGAGAACTCGAGCGGCTCGTCGGCTGCCGAGTCGACGATGAGCGTGCCGTAACCGAAGATCCGGCCCCAGAAGGTCACGATCGTCTCGATGTTCTGCACTCGGATCAGCGGGATCTGATGCTGGCGGCGGTGCAGGATGCCGGTGCGGAAGAAGACGTGCGCGGTGGTCAGCACGAAGTGCTCGGTGGCCCATCGCAGGTACGGAACCAGGCAGAACACGACGAACAGCACCGCCGCCACAGCGGATATCGCCAGATACCACCAGCGGTGCGTGGTGAAACCGGCGTCGTCCCACTTGCCGATCCACACGATCATGAAGGCCAACGCCGCCACGATCGCCAGGAAGAGCACGGTGGGGAAGACCAGCACCTTCCAGTGCGGGTGTTTGTGCACCACGACGCGCTCGCCGCGGGACATGAGACCGTCGGGAAAGGCCATGGGATCTCCTGCTGACCTCGGGCGGATCGCCGACGGATCGTCGACTCGAGCCTCACGCTACCGTCCGGGGCCGCTGCCGGAGAAGGGCCGGGAAACTGGCACGATGTCCGCATGAGCGCGCACCCGGACCCGGCCACTGCCGCCGAATCCGTCGCCGAATCCGCCGCGCCGCCGCTGGCACGGGTTCGGTTGCCGTTCGCCGCGCTCATCGCACCGGTGGTGACGCTGTTCTGCGTGCTGCCGCTGGCGACCGCCGGGGGCCTCTGGGCGGTGGCGTTCCTGCTGCCACTCGCCGTGTTGGTGCTGGTGGTGGCCGGTGGCACCACGGCGACATCGCGCGATCTCTCGACCCGGTGGTGGAACGGGCGCCGCCGGATCCCGTGGGATCAGCTGGACCGCCTCGAGTTCCCGGGCTCGCGGTGGGCGGTCGCCGTCACCCACTCGGGGCGTCGCATGACCCTGCCGGGGGTGCGGCCGAAGGACCTTCCGCGCCTGGTGCGCGCGGCCGGGGGACGGCTATTCCTGCAGCGACCCGCTGTCGGTCCCGCTGTCGGCGGCGGTCCCGCTGTCGACGGCACTGCCGGCCGCGCCGTCGCCCGCACCGCCGGAGTCGACACCGCCGTCACCGAGAACATCGTCACGGCCCAGCCCCGGAGCGTCGTCATCGACGAGACTCCCGGCACCGACCCCGCGTAGCACAAAATCGGTGCACACGCTGATCGCATGATCGAGCGCATCGCCGGTGAGCCCTACGGTGAACCGCGCGGCGGTGATCGACGAGATCATCATCGATACGGTCGACACGTCCTGCTCGGGGATGTCGCCCGCGGCGATCGCGTCCGTCAGCATGCTTTGCAGCGTCTCCATCATCGGGGCGATATGTTCGCGGATGCGGGCGCGGCCCTCCGCCGAGAGCGCGGTTCCGATTCCGGCCATGCGCGCGTGGTGCCCGGCGAGTTCGGTCATCTGCATCCGCAGGAAGGTGCGCAGCTTCGCCAGCGGGGCACCGTCGTCGGCCATCGCGGCCCGCAGACGGACCAGGTAACGCTCGGTCGCGTCGTCCGCCATGGCGAGCAGCACGGATTCCTTGTCCGGGAAGTGGTTGTACACGGCCGTGCGGCCGACACCGGCTGCGGCGGCGACATCGGCGAGCGTCACGGAGTCGTACCCCTGCTCGACGATGAGCTGCATCATCGACTCGAACAATCGCTGGCGGACCTGATCGCGGTGGTCGGCGAGCGAGCTCCCGATAATCTTCGGCACGCGCCTATTCTGACACCCCGGCGTCACCTCGGCATCACCATTGGGGCTCTGTCTTGTGGGTGTCTTATGGGGGCTCTGTCTTTGGTCAACCGCTCCGTCATCGCTTCGGCTATCGCTGTGGCCAGCTCTGCCGTCATCTCGGTCGTCATCTCGGTCGTCATCCCGGCTGCCTCCGCAGCCGACACCGTGCAACGTGCCGCGGATCGGCGACTCGCCACGTACCGTGGAACGCGATGATCACGCGCCGCCGCATCCGCGCACGTCGGCGCCCCGGGCCGGCATCGGAGCGCCATCGCGGCCGAGCGCCGTCACCGCGTATGACGGCGCCGGCCGCGTGTCTGCTGGGCTGCGTGGTCGCGGCCTGGGCGCTGGCGGGCTGCGCCTCCTTCCCCGATTCTCCGGCGGACTTCTCCGCGCAGCCACAGCTCACTCCGAACGTGGCGAGCGTGGTGCCACCGACGCCGGTGGCCCGCACGGGGACGACGTCATCGGAGATCGGAACCCCGACGCTGCCGAACGGCGGCGGCCAGGCGACCACCCCCGCGACCGGCGGCGCGCCCGGCACTTCCAGCACGGCCGACCCGGCCGAGCCGCCGGGGGGCGGTACTGAGGCGCCCGATCCCTGCGCCCCGCCCGCGTTGCCGGTGGTGGCCGTGTGCCTGGACGACCCGTGGGGCCTCGCGCCGCTGCCGGACGGCGAATCCGCGCTGGTCGGCGAGCGGGCGAGCGGGCGGATCCTCGCGGTGGCGGCCGGGCAGCAGCCGCGGCTGGTCGCGACGGTCGCCGGGGTGGATGCGTCGCGCGGCGGCGGGCTGCTGGGGATCGCGCTGTCGCCGTACTACGTCGAGGATTCGCTGGTCTATGCCTACGTGACGACGGCGACCGACGCGCGGATCGTGCGTATCGCGCCGAAGGGCGAGCCGAAGGTGATCGTGAGCGGACTGCCGGCCGGGGGCGCACATCCGGGTGGTGCCATCGCCTTCGGTACGGACGGGCTGCTGTACGTCGCGACGGGGAGCGCTGCCGGGGATAAGTCCGGCGGGGCGGGGCCGAGCGGCGGCGGGTCAGGCGGGGCGGGCGCTGCAGAAGCGCTGTCCGTGCTCCGGTTCGACGCCTTCGGCAAGCCCGCCGGTAAGGGCGCGCCGGGAACTCAGGGCGCAGCGAAAACCGCCGTGATCGCAACGGGTTTCGTCGATCCGACCGGGATCTGCCCGATTCCGGGAGGCCGGGTCGCCGTCGTCGACCACCGCGGCACCGGCGATGCCCTGATCCTCGTCAGGGACGGCGCGGACTACCGCACATTGGCCGACGGCGACACGCTGTGGACCTTCGGTGCCGGCGACGGCGGAGCGTCCGACTGCGCCGTGTCAGCCGGGGCGCTGCTGGCGACCGGACGCACGACACAGCGCGTCACGCGCATCCAGATGCGCCCCGGCGGCGGGTTCAGCGGCGAACCGGAGGCGCTTCTCGACGGGGAATACGGGCTGCTGCGCACCGTCGTCACCGGCCCGGGCGAACAGGTCTGGCTGACGACCGCCAACCGGCCCGCCGGGATCGGGTATGACGGCGCCGCACGCGATCCGGGCCCCGCGCCTGCGCGCACACCGGGCCCGTCCGACGACCGGGTGATCGTCCTGCCGCCCGGGGGTGGCGGTGGCGGCGGCGGGGTGGACTGACCGAGTCGTCGCGGTCGTCCGACTGTGCCCTGCCCGTGCCCGGCCGGTCTGCGACGATGTCCCGATGACCATTGCCCGTAGGCCGGCCGTGACCGTGGTGATCAATCCCGCCGCCGGACGCGGTGCCGCCATGAGGGTGGGGGAACGGGCCGCACGCGCGCTCGCCCGCAGCGCTGACGTCACCGTCCTGCGGCCGTCCGGCGGGGCTGCCGGGTCGCTCGACGCGCTGCGCGCAGCGGCCCGGACCGTGCCCGACGCGGTAGTGGTGTGCGGCGGGGACGGCATCGTGCACCTTGCGGCCAATGTGCTGGCCGGCGGGTGCGTCCCGCTGGCAGTCATCCCCGCGGGCAGCGGCAATGACACCGCGACCGCGCTTGGCATGTCCGGTAATGCAGAGCGAGCCGCCGCGCAGGTGCTTGCCGCGCTGGCCGCCGGTTCGGTGCGGCGTATCGACATCGGGCGGTGTGACGGCCCGGAGCTGCTCGCCGGAACGCCGCGCGCCTTCGTGGGGCTGGTGTACGCCGGTTTCGATTCGATCGTCAACGATCTCGCCAACCGCCTGCGCTGGCCGCGCGGCGCAGCACGGTACAACCTTGCCTTGGCGATCGAGACCGCCCGGCTGCGCGCCCGAACGTTCGAGCTCGCCGAGGCGGGACGGCTCTGGCGCGTGCCCGCGACGTTGATCGCTGTCGGCAACGGCTCGCACTACGGCGGCGGCAAGTGGATCGCACCGCACGCCCAGTGGGACGACGGGCTCCTGGGGATGACGGTTATCGGCCCGGTTTCGCGCTGGACACTGGCTCGCCGCGCGCCCACGCTGCCGCGCGCCGGTCACGCGACGCACCCGCGGGTGCTGTTGCGGTCCGTGTACGAGGTCACTGTCGACACGCCTGATGATCGTGGCCTGGTCGCCTATGCCGACGGGGAGCGGGTCGGGCCGTTGCCGCTGCGGGTATGGACCGAGCCGGCCGGCCTACTCGTGGTCGCCCCGGTGGCACCGCACTCCCGGCCGTAGCCGAGCCGTGCGTCGCC
>JAFIHI010000056.1 GCA_017848755.1 Nakamurella sp.
ACCGTGCAGGCCGCGCTCGCGGCTGCCCACCGACAGGCGGCTGCAACACCTGACAAGCCGCCGTCCGCACGAGTGGCGGTGATCGCCATGGGCCGCTTCGGCGGCGCCGAGATGGGCTACTCCTCGGATGCCGACGCGCTGTTTGTGGTTGCGCCGGCGTGGCCCGGGGCGGACCCCGTGAAGGTGCTCGCGGACGGGACCGCGATCGCCGACATCACCACCCGCCTGCTCGGCCGGCCCAGCCCCGACCCCGCTCTGCTCATCGACGCGGACCTGCGTCCGGAGGGCCGCAGCGGGCCATTGGTGCGGACCGTCGAGTCGTACGCGCAGTACTGGCAGCGCAACGTCCGCCCGTGGGAGCGGCAGGCGCTGCTGCGAGCCCGGGCGCTCGGCCGTGGCGGTTCTGCTGCCGACAATCCGGCCGACGGCCCGGCTGACGAGCGAGCCGACGAGCATGCCGACGACCTGGCCGCTGCGTTCCTGCGGGCTGTGGACCCGATCCGCTATCCCGACGGTGGCTTAAGCCCGGCCGACGCGCGAGAGATACGCCGCATCAAAGCCCGCGTCGACACCGAACGCCTCCCGCGCGGGGCCGACCGCACCCTGCACACGAAGCTCGGCCGCGGCGGTCTGGCCGACGTGGAGTGGACCGTGCAACTGCTGCAACTCCAGCACGCTCACCGCATCCCCGCCCTGAAGACCACCGGCACCATCCCGGCCATCCACGCCGCGGTCGACGCCGGCCTCATCGACGCCGACGCCGGCCGCGCGCTCATCGAAGGCTGGACGATGGCCAGTCGAGCGCGCAATGCCATCATGCTCGTGACCGGCAAGCCCGGCGACGAGATCCCCGTGCACGGAAGGGTTCTCGCCGGCATCGCGCGTGCCTGCGGCTATCCGGCGGACGCCGATCCGGGAGAGTTCGTCGACGACTACCGGCGCGCGACGCGGCACGCCCGGCACGCGGTCGACGTCCTGTTCGATCGGGCATGACGCTGTTCGCGGCATAGCCACTGATCCCGTTCTGGGATGATGACCGGGTGCCCACCTGGATCTGGATCGTCATAGCCGTCGCGGTACTCCTCGTGCTCGCCGTCGTCGCCGGGCTCGTCATCGGCAGGCGCCGGAGGGTGACCATTGCGCCGCCGAAAGCCGGCGAGGAGCGCAAGTCCCCGGCCGGCGGGGGCTACCGGGCGGGCGGCTCGATCTCGTTCTCCGCCGGAGGCGCGGCGACCGCGGAGCGAGCCTCCTCGACGGCACCGCCCGCGGCCCGGCCGGAACCGACAGCGACCGAACAAACAGCGACCGAACCGACCGCCGCGAAGCCCGCGCCCGAGGTAGCCCGGCCGGCCCCCGACGAAGCCCAGCGCGAGAACGTCGTCATACCAGCGGTTTCCGAAACGACGGAGTTCTCGCCCGAAAGAACGACTCTCCCGACGAGCCCGCACACGACGCATCCCAGAGCCGACCGGGCCCAGCCCGAGAACGTCGTCATACCCGCTGAAAGGACCCCGGCGGAACCGGCGGCCGAGGAGATCGCGCCCACCGCCAGCCGACTCTCCCGGCTCCGCGGCCGGTTGGTGCGCTCGCAGTCCGTCTTCGGTCGGTCGCTGCTCGGGCTGCTCGGTGCTGGTGACCTCGATGCGGACTCGTGGCAAGACATCGAGGACACGCTGCTGATGGCCGACCTCGGTACCGCGGCGGCGCTGGAGGTCACCGAGGCGCTGCGCACACGCGTGGCGACCGACGGTGTTGCCGACGCGGTGGCCGCCCGGGCGATGCTCCGGTCTGTCCTCATCGACGCCGTCGGCACGGGCGCGGACCGGTCGGTGAGGGCGCTGGCCCACGACGATCGGCCGGCCGTGGTGCTGGTGGTCGGCGTGAACGGCACGGGGAAGACCACCACTACCGGCAAACTGGCGCGGGTGCTGGTCGCCGACGGACATTCAGTGGTGCTCGGCGCGGCCGACACGTTCCGGGCCGCCGCTGCCGACCAGCTCGCTACCTGGGCGCAACGGGCGGGTGCGGCAATCGTCCGCGGCGCGGAGGGCGCCGACCCGGCCGCCGTCGCCTTCGACGCCGTGAAGAAGGGGGTCGAGGCCGGCGCGGATGTGGTGGTGATCGACACCGCGGGTCGGCTGCACACCAAGACCGGGCTGATGGACGAGTTGGGCAAGGTCAAGCGCGTGGTCGAGAAGCAGGCCGCGGTCGACGAGGTGTTGCTGGTGCTCGACGCGACGACCGGGCAGAACGGGCTCGCCCAGGCCAAGGTGTTCGCGGACGTGGTGGACGTGACCGGCATCGTGCTCACGAAACTCGACGGCACCGCGAAGGGCGGGATCGTGATCGCTGTGCAGCGGGAACTCGGCGTTCCGGTGAAGCTGGTCGGTCTCGGAGAAGGCCCGGACGACCTAGCGCCGTTCGAGCCGGAGGCCTTCGTCGACGCGTTGCTCGGCGACTGAAATGTGACAAACTTCCGGGTATGACGGAGCGTCTGCCCACGCGCGTCCGGATCGGCTACGCCGCGGGGTCGCTCGCCACTGGGGCGTTCGGCACCGTTCCAGGGCTGCTGCTGCTGCCGTACCTCACCGACACCATCGGCATCGGCGCGGCACTGGCGGGCGTGCTGGTGCTGCTGCCCAAGGCCTGGGATGTCGTCTTCAACCCGGTCGCCGGGCGCCTCTCGGACCGCACCACCGGCCCGCTCGGACCGCGCCGCCCGTACCTGCTCTATGCCGGGCTCGGTACCGCGATCCTGTTCGCGCTGATGTTCGCGCACCCTTCTTTCGGCCGGGCCGGTGTCGCGATCTGGGTCGTGGTGCTCTTCCTCGCGACCGCGACAACCTATGCGCTGTACCAGGTTCCGTATGTGGCCCTGCCCACGGAGATGACGTCGGACCCGGCCGAGCGCACCCGGCTGATGACCCGCCGCATCGCCGTGCTGGCCGTCGCGATCCTCATCTCCGGGGCCGGTGCGCCGGCGATCCGGGACGCCGCCGGCGGTGTCAACGGTTACCGCCTGGTGGGCCTGGCCGTCGGGGCGCTCATCGCGATCGGCGCGGTGTGGACGTTCCTCGGCACCGCCCGCGCCCCGATCGGCGCCCCGCGGCCCAGCGCGGTGGGGTGGCGGCAGACCGTCGCCGCCGTGCGCGGTGCGCCGCGGTTCGCGCGGCTGTGGATCGTGTTCGTGATCCAGGCCGTGGGGATCGGCACCATGCTGGCTGGGGTGGACTACCTGGCCCGGGTGGTGCTCGGCTCGGTGGGCATGTCCTCGGTGCTGTTCGCGGCGTTCGTGGCGCCCGCCCTGCTGGTGATGCCGCTCTGGCAACTCGCCGCCGCGCGCTTCTCGAAGGTCGCCTGCTATGTCGCCGCGTCGGTCCTGTTCGCCGCCGGTGCGCTGGGGATCATCGTGGTGACGCTGTTCACGTCCTACGCAACGGGCGGCGGAGCGGCCCTTATGCAGCCCGACGGGACCGAGATCGACTCACAGCATCACTTCTACGGCCCCCCGACCGCCGTCGTTATCGCGCTGGTGGTGATCATCGGCATCGGCTACGCCGGCCAGCAGGTTTTCCCGCTATCGCTGCTCGCGGACCTCTCCGCGGAGGCGGAGACCGAGTCCGGCGGCAAACGGGCGGGCGTGTTCGCCGGGGTCTGGACCGCGGGCGAGACGTTCGGCCTGGCCCTCGGCCCCGGCATCTACGGCATCGTGCTGGCGATCGGTGGGTACCTTTCGGCGACCGCGGCCGACCGGCAGCCGATGTCCGCGGCGATCGCGATCGCGGTTGGCTTCACCGTGATTCCGGCGGTGTGTGTGCTGGCCGCCCTGCCGCTGCTCCGGCGGGTGTCGAAACCCCAAGAAAGGCAACGAGTATGACGACCTTCGCCGCGGCCGCCGATGCGTCCACGGAGATCCTTGCCGCCATCCGTGCCCTGCAGGCGCATGACCTGCCGACCCGCGGTGGGCACACCCTCGCCTATGTGTACGACTCCGGCGTGCCCGGGCTGGACGAGCTGGCCGCAGCGGCCTATGCGAGCGCCATGCACGCGAACGCCCTGGACCCCACCGCGTTTCCGTCGCTGCCCGCGATGGAGGGCGACCTGGTTGCCACCGCCGCCTCGCTGCTGGGCGGCGGCCCGGAGACCGTCGGCACCGTGACCGCGGGCGGCACCGAATCCTGCATGCTCGCGGTGGCCGCCGCCCGCGACGCACGGGGCGACATCGAGCATCCCCGCATGGTGATCGCCTCCTCAGCGCACGCGGCGTTCCACAAGGCCGCGCACTACTTCGGTGTCGCGATCGACATGGTCGATGTGAATCCGGTGACGCTGCGGGCCGACGCCGGCGCGATGGCCGCGGCGATCGGCCCGGACACCGTGCTGGTCGTCGCCTCGGCGCCGTCCTACGCGCACGGCGTCATTGACCCGATCCCCGAGATCGCTGCGGCGGCCGCCACGCGCGGGGTGCGCTGTCACGTCGACGCGTGCATCGGCGGTTGGATCCTCGGTTCCTGGCGGCGGTTCGGGATCCGGCCGGGGAATCGGGAGGTGCCGCCGTTCGACCTGTCCGTGCCCGGCGTCACGAGCCTCTCGGTCGACCTGCACAAGTACGCCTACACGCCGAAGGGCGCGTCCGTGCTGCTGCACGCTAACGCCGAGTTGCGCGCCGCCCAGTACTTCGTGCACACGAACTGGCCGGGCTACGCCATGCTCAACACCACCCTGCAGTCCACGCGGTCCGGCGGGCCTATCGCGGCGGCCTGGGCGGTGGCGAAGCGGTTGGGGGACAAGGGCTATCGCGATATTGCCGAGCGCACCGCGGATGCCGTCACCAGGATCCGCGCGGGGATCGCGGACATCTCGGGGCTGCGCGTACTGGCCGAGCCCGATGCCACGCTCATCGCCCTGGCCGCGACCGACGACGGCCCGAACGTGTTCGCCATCGCGGACGAGATGGCTGCCCGCGGCTACTACATTCAGCCGCAGTTCGCGTTCCGCGGCGCGCCCGCGACCCTGCACATCACCATCACCGCGGCCAACGCAGGGAACGAGACCGAGCTCGTGGGCGCGCTCGCCGACTCGGCGGCGGCCGCCGCCGCGCAGCCGGAACCGAGCTTCCCCCCGGAGGTAGTCGAGACCGTCATGGCCGCGGACCTGTCCACCCCCGAGCAACTGGCCGCGGCGGCTGGCCCGCTCGGGCTGCTCGGCGAGGGCGGTGCGCTCGCGCTACCGGCGCGCATGGCTCCCATCAACGCGCTCCTCGACGCCCTGCCCAGTGTGGTGCGCGAGCAGGTGCTGCGCGGCGTGTTATCCATGCTCACCCGTCCGGGCACCGACCTGCTGGCGCGCTGACGGGATCCACATCACCGCCGGCCCCGGCGGGGACTCACCGGTCAACAAAGAGGTGGCGCACCTGCGGTAATCCCATATCGCTAGGCTATTGCGGTCGGCGCGAACCGGTGCGGCCCTCGCCGCGGCGCGATGGTTCGGGGAGGTTGCATGGTAGTACCCGAGGTGCTCGACCGGTGGAGGGCCGGCATCCCGCAGCTCGATGCCGGCAACAACGCATGGATGCTGGTGTCCGCGGCGCTGGTGCTGCTGATGACGCCGGGCCTGGCGTTCTTCTACGGCGGCATGGTCCGGCGCAAGAGCGTGATCAACATGCTGATGATGTCGTTCTCCGCCATGGGCACCGTCGGCGTCGTGTACGTGCTGTGGGGCTATTCGATGTCGTTTGCCGGCAACGTGCTCGGCGGTCTGGTGGGGAATCCGGTCACGGCATTCGGATTGGCCAAGCTCGGGCTCACCGCGGCGGATCCGAACGGCCTGGCCAACTCCGCCGACGCCGGTTCCGGGGTGAGCGGCCTGGCCTTCGCCGCATTCCAGCTCACCTTCGCGATCATCACCGTCGCGCTGATCTCCGGGGCAGTGGCCGACCGGATGAAGTTCACCACCTGGCTGGTGTTTTCGGTCGTGTGGGTGAGCGTCGTCTACTTCCCGCTGGCGCACATGGTCTGGGGTGGCGGACTGATGTCCGGCGCTTCCGACAGCCTGTCGGCGTTGATCTTCGGGCGTGGTCCGGGCGGGTCGGCGACCATCGCGCCGATGGACTTTGCGGGTGGGACCGTCGTGCACATCGACGCCGGCGTCGCCGGCGTCGTGCTGGCGTTCCTGCTCGGCCGGCGCAAGGGTCACGGTCGCGACCCGATGCGACCGCACAACGTGCCGTTCGTCATGCTCGGTGCCGGGCTGCTGTGGTTCGGCTGGTTCGGGTTCAACGCTGGTTCTGCGGGCGGCGCAGGCGGCCTGGCCGCCCTGGCCTGGATCAACACGTCGACCGCGACCAGTGCGGCGATGCTCGGCTGGCTGGCCGTCGAGCGGGTTCTGCACGGCAAGGCGACCGGCATCGGTGCGGCATCCGGGGCGGTGGCCGGGCTGGTGGCCATCACCCCGGGGGCCGGATTCGTCAGTCCTATCGGTTCGGTCGCCATCGGCGCGCTGGCGGGCGGAATCTGCGCCTGGGCTATCGGCCTGAAGAGCCGGCTCGGACTTGACGACGCGCTCGATGTCGGCGGCGTTCACCTTGTCGGCGGCATCGTCGGTACGGTCGCTCTCGGGTTCTTCTCGACGAGCACCGGCCTGTTCTACGGCGGCAACGCGGACCAACTGATGGCGCAGGCGATCATTGCCGGTGCTGCGATCCTGTTCTCCGGCGGGCTGACGCTGGCGATCGGCCTGATCCTCCGGTCGACACTCGGCCTGCGGATGTCCGAGGACGAGGAGTACGACGGCGACACGGCGATCCACGGCGAATCCGCCTACGACTTCGAGGGCGGCACCGGGATCGGCTCACCGGGTGTTCTGCGTGGTGCCACCCATCACCAGCAAGCATCCCGCCACGGGGCACCCGCCCGCGCGTCGGAGCCCGCGCCAGAGTCCGAGCCGGAGCCCGCGCCGGAGCCCGAGGAGGCCCCTGCATGAATCTGATCACGGCCGTCATCAAGCCGTTCAAGCTCGAGGATGTCCGGACCGCGCTGCTCGCCCACGGCGTCACGGGCATGACGGTCTGCGAGGCGTCCGGCTACGGTCGGCAGCGCGGTCACACCGAGGTCTACCGGGGCGCCGAATACACCGTCGAGTTGCTGCCCAAGATCCGCATCGACTTGCTCGTTGCGGACGAGGACACCGGCGACGTGATCGACGCCATTGTGCGCGCCGCATGGACCGGGAAGATCGGTGATGGAAAGGTCTGGGCCGTGCCGGTCGCCACGGCGGTCCGGGTGCGGACCGGTGAGCGTGACGCGGCGGCGATCTGACGATGACGGCGCCGCCGGGCGCGCCTGCGGACCCCATGTCGGATGCGCCGCCGGGCGGGACGCTACGGCACGGGCTCGCCGCCGTCGACAGATCGGCGCACGCCGCCGGTGCGGCGGGCGGTGACGGGGCTGACGCAGCCAGGCGGCGACGCGCGGAGTTCGTCGACCGAGCGCTCGCCGGATTGGCCTTGGCCGCCGACCTTCCGGATACCGGGGTGGCGCTCGCGGCGGTGGGCGGCTACGGCCGGCGGGAACTTTCCCCGCATTCCGACCTCGACCTGGTGCTGCTGTACACCTCGACAACCCCGGAATCCCTTGCGGCGCAACTGGCCGAGCGGCTGTGGTACCCCATCTGGGACTCGGGCATCCAGCTGGACCACGCGGTCCGGACCGTGGAGATGTGCCGCCAGGTAGCCCGGGCGGACCTGCCTTCCGCACTCGGGATGCTGGACCTGCGGCACATTGCCGGCGATCCGACGCTGACCGCCGACCTCCAGCGGGCTGTGCTGGCCGACTGGCGGGCGGACGCGACCCGACGGCTGCCGGACCTGTTGGCGAGCTGCCGGGCACGCGCGGCACGGAGCGGGGACCTCGCCTATGCCGCGGTGCCCGACCTGAAGGAGTCCCGGGGCGGCCTGCGGGATCTCACGGTGATGCGGGCGGTCGCCGCGTCCTGGGTCGCGGACTGCCCGCACCAGGGGCTGGCGCAGGCGCGCGACGACCTGCTGGACATTCGGGACGCGCTGCGGCTGCTGGCCGGCCGCGCCACCGACCGGGTGCAGGTCCAGGACCAGGACGCACTGGCCGCAGCCCTCGGCTTGGACGACCGTGACGGCCTGATGCGGAGGATATCCGGGATTGGCCGGGTGGTGGCGCACGCCGCGGACCTGACCTGGTTTCGGGTCGGCCGTGTGCTCGCCGGGAACTCGCACTCGATGCCCGGCCGTGGGACCGTTCGTGGGGCTGGGCCGGCGGTGATGCGCCGGCCGCTTGCCGACGGCATCGTCGAACACGGGGGCGAGGCGGTTCTCGCCCGGTCGGTCGATCCCGCTCAGGATCCCGCGTTGCCGCTGCGGCTCGGTGCTGCCGCTGCGCTCGCCGGTATCCCGGTGTCCCCGGCGGCACTGGCGCGGGTGGTGCGCGCGGCGCCGCCGATGCCGGTTCCGTGGCCGGAGCACGCCCGGCGGGCGCTTCTCGAACTGCTCGGGGCCGGCGAACCGTTGGCCGGGGTGTGGGAGGCCCTGGATCTGGCCGGGGTGATCGGGACGCTGCTGCCAGGTTGGGAGCGACTACGATCGTTGCCCCAGCGCGATCCGGTCCACCGGCACACCGTCGACAGACACCTGATCCAAACGGCCATCCAGGCCGCGGCGCTGGTGCGGCGGGTGAACCGCCCCGACCTGTGGCGGATCGCATCGCTGCTGCACGACATCGGCAAGGGCACCGGGTGCGACCACAGCGCCGCCGGAGCAAAAATGGCACCGGAGTGGTTGGCGCGCATGGGTTTTCCGCTCGACGATGCAGCCCTGGTGGTGACGCTGGTGCGGGAGCACCTGCTACTCGCGCAGACCGCGGTGCGCCGCGATCCCGACGATCCGGCGACCATCGAGTCGGTCGCGGCTGCGGTCGGCGGCGTCGCCACCCTGGACCTGCTGGCCGCCCTGACCGAGGCGGACGCGACGGCGGCCGGTCCGGCGGCCTGGTCCCCATGGAAGGCGGCCCAGGTCGGGATCCTCGTGTCCCGGACCCGGCGGCTGCTCGGCGGCGATGGCGCAGCGGTGGGCGGCACCACGGTTCGCAGCGGTGTACCCGGCGATTCCGCCGTGGGTGCCCCAGCCGTCGGACACGCTCCCGGCGGCGCTGCTCCGGGCGGCACCGCTCGCGGCGGGCCGGAGGCGCCCGTAGCCGTGCGGATAGTCCAACGACCGGACGGCATCGCCGTAGCGGTGCAGGCGCCCGACCGGCACGGGCTGCTCGCCGCCGCGGCGGGTGTCTTCGCGTTGCACCGGCTGACCATTCGGTCCGCATCGGTATTCACCTCGGAAAGGGCCGCTCGGCAGGACTGGGTGGTCGCACCCCGGTTCGGCGACCCACCCGACCCGGCGGTGCTGCAGACCGATCTGGTGCGCGCCCTGACCGGAGCATGGGACGTCCCCGCCGCGCTGTCCCGACGGTGGGAAGGGGGATCCGCGACCGCGGGCCTGCATCGGGAAGCGGATTCCGGGGCCGTGGCGGTTGTCGGTCGTGCCGCCACCCCAACGGTGGTCGTCGTGGCAAGCGCGTCTCGGCGAAGCACGGTCCTGGAGGTGCGGGCCCCCGATTGTCCGACGCTGGTCTTCCGGGTGGCAACAGCCGTGAGCGACGTCGGGATCGACGTGGTCGCCGCGCGGGTGGATACCTACGGAGCGGACGTGGTGGACGCCTTCTACCTGCAGCAGGGCGGGCGGCCGCTGAACAACGACGTGTGTGAGGCGGTCGTGAACTCCGTCACCGTCGCGGTGGCGTCGGCGACTGAAGGTGTGGTGCGATAGCGGTCCGATAGCCTCGTCTCCGGGTCAGGGCCCGGCGCGCGGAGCGCGCGAACAGCGTCATACGCGGTTTCCGCTAGCCTCGATGGTGCTGTCAGTCACCAGGACGCCCACCCCCACGCGTAAAGGTCCGTGCCCGTGTTCGACACCCTCTCCGACCGGCTCTCGAGCGTCTTCACGGGTCTGCGCGGCAAGGGCCGGCTATCGCAGGCCGACATCGACTCGAGCGCGCGGGAGATTCGCATCGCCCTGCTCGAGGCGGACGTCGCGCTGCCCGTGGTCAAGACGTTCATCGCGGCGATCAAGGAGCGAGCGTCGGCGGCGGACCTCTCGCAGGCGCTGAACCCGGCGCAGCAGGTCATCAAGATCGTCAACGAGGAACTCATTGCGATCCTGGGCGGCGAGACCAGGCGACTGCAGCTCGCGAAGAACCCACCGAGCGTGATCATGCTGGCGGGCCTGCAGGGCGCCGGCAAGACGACGCTGGCCGGCAAACTCGCCCTGTGGCTCAAGGAGCAGGGGCACACCCCGCTGCTGGTGGCCGCCGACCTGCAACGCCCGAACGCCGTCACCCAGTTGCAGGTGGTGGGCGGGCAGGCGGGTGTGACGGTGTTCGCGCTGGAGCCGGGGAATACCGGTTCGACGGACGCGGTGGTCGCCACGGGCGACCCGGTAGCGGTGGCCCGCGGCGGCGTGGAATACGCGCGGGCGAAACTGCACGACATCGTCATCGTGGACACCGCCGGCCGGCTCGGGATCGACGCCGAGATGATGGCGCAGGCTGCCGCCATCCGGGACGCTGTGCAGCCGGACGAGACGTTGTTCGTGCTGGACGCGATGGTCGGTCAGGACGCGGTGGTCACCGCCGAGGCGTTCTTGGGCGGCGTCGGCTTCACCGGCGTGGTGCTCACCAAGCTCGACGGCGACGCGCGCGGTGGCGCGGCCCTGTCGGTGCGGCAGCTGACGGGCGTGCCGATCCTGTTCGCGTCCACCGGTGAGAAGCTTGCCGACTTCGACACGTTCCACCCCGACCGGATGGCGTCCCGCATCCTGGGCATGGGTGACGTGCTCACGCTGATCGAGCAGGCCGAACAGCACTTCGAGGCGGAGCAGGCCGAGCAGATGGCCAGCCGCATGATGGGCGGCGAGTTCACCCTCGAGGACTTCCTGCAGCAGATGCTGATGATCCGCAAGATGGGCCCGCTGCAGGGGATCCTGGGCATGATGCCGGGCGCCGGGAAGATCAAGGACGCGCTGGCGGGCGTCGACGAGCGCGACATCGACCGCACCGCCGCCATGATCCGCTCGATGACCCCGGGGGAGCGGGCTGACCCGAAGATCATCAACGCGTCGCGGCGCCGGCGTATCGCGGCCGGATCGGGCACCAGCGTCTCGCAGGTGAACGCGCTGCTCGAGCGGTTCGGCGAGGCGAAGAAGATGATGGGCTCGATGGCCGGGCGATTCGGATTCCCGGGCGCCCGTAAGGCGACGAAGTCGGCGAAGGGCAAGAAGGGGAAGAAGAAGGGCTCAGCCGGGCGCGGCCCGACACCGCCGAAGGTGCGTGGCGGGTTCCCCGGAATGCCCGGAGGTCTGACTGGCGGCATGCCGGGTGGGTTCCAGGGGGTGCCGGGCGGGATTCCGGGCGCAGGCGGCATGCCGGGCGGGCTGCCCGGCGGGTTCCCCGGGCTGGACCAACTGCCCGCCGACTTCGACCTGTCCAAGCTCAACCTCCCGAAGAACTGACGCGCCGGTGAGCGCCGGCGGGCCCGACCCCGCGGTCGGCTGGGATGCCGAGCCGGGCGTCGCCTGGCAGACGTTCGCGCCGCTGGCCGGTGACGCCACGGCGGACGTATGCGTCGTCGGCCTGGGCGGCAGCGGGCTCGCGGCGATCGGCGATCTGCTCGACCGCGGCCTGGACGTAATCGGCATCGACGCCGGCCGCGTCGCCGCCGGTGCCGCCGGGCGCAACGGCGGTTTCCTGCTCGGCGGGCCTGCGCAGGCCGTGCACGAGTTCGCCGCGACGTTCGGCGCCGACGTGGCCGTCGCGTTCTACCGGGAGACTCTGCGCGAGATCGACCGTCTGGAAACGCTTCTCGGAGATGACGTGATCCGGCGCGTGGGTTCGATCCGAGTGGCCGGGCTCCCAGGGCGCGGCGGCGACGGAGATCACGATGACGACGCCGCTCGGCGGCGTGAGCTGGCCGATTGCGACGCGCAGTACGCCTTCATGCGGGCGCACGACCTCGCCGTGGAGCGCTACGAAGGGCCCCTCGGCACGGGGCTGTACTTCCCCCGCGATGCCGCGATGAACCCGGTGCGCCGCGCGATGGGCCTGGCCGCGCGCTACGCGGCCGGCGCACGGTTGCACGAACACACCCCGGCCACCGCGATCCGCCCTGGGCGCGTGGAGACCCCGCACGGGGTGATCCATGCGAACAGCGTCATCGTCGCGGTAGACGGGCACTTGGACGCGCTGCTGCCGCACCTGGACGGCCGCGTGCGCACCACGCGGCTGCAGATGGCGGCGACCGCCGCCGTGGAACCATCGGGGCGGGCCGTGTTGCCTTGCCCCGTCTACGCGAACCGGGGGTACGACTACCTGCAGCAGGATGCTGCCGGCCGCATCTTCGCAGGGGGCGGGCGGGACCGCTTCGTCGACGCGGAGTGGACGGCCGACCAGCGCCCGACCGCGCCGGTGCAGGCGTGGATCGACGGTCTCATCGGGCGGGTCGCGCGGGCCGCGTCGATCGACGCGCCGAGGGTCACCCATCGCTGGGCCGCCTCGGTCGGCTACACACCCGATGGCCGGCCGCTGGTGACGCAGATCGATACCGGGGTGGTGGCGTGCGGAGGCTACTGCGGCACAGGCAATCTCGTCGGACCGATCGCGGCGCGAGCCGCGGTGGCACTCGCCATCGACGGGGCGGCGCCGCCCTCGTACTTCGCGACCTGACAGGACCTGAGGTTGGCGCCGCGGATCCGGCGATGTGAATATTCCACGGTGACCGGGGGAATGATGCGCTTCGTCCGCTCTCGCGGATCGGCTCAGTGAGTATGACGCTGTTCGTCGGCCGGCAGGCCGAGCTGGGCGCGCTCACCGCAGCCGCCATCCCGAAGAGCGCGCAGATGCGACGATGGGGGGATGTCACCCGCGCTGCACCTCACTGGCATCGACGCCGCGACGAGGGCCCCGATCGATCTGTACTTCGACGGGGCGCGGGTGGTCGGAACCGGCGAAACCACGGACAGCGTCATCCCCGTCATATCAGTGGACGGTTACGTGTTACCGGGTTTCGTCGACGCGCACTGCCACATCGGCTACTCCATGAGCGGGGCGGTCGGCATCGGCGAGGCCGAGCGGCAGGCGCGCCGCAACCTCGCCGCCGGCGTCCTGGTGATCCGGGACTGCGGCTCGCCGCTGGACACCTCCGCGCTGGCCGGCCGCGACGACCTGCCCGTGCTGATCCGCGCCGGGCAGCACATCGCGCGACCCAAGCGCTACATCCGTGACCTGTCCGTCGATCTCGACGATCCGGCCGACCTGGTCGCCGAAGTCACCCGGCAGGCAGCGCGCGGCACCGGCTGGGTGAAGCTGGTGGGGGACTGGATCGATCGGTCCATCGGCGATCTCGCGCCGCTGTGGCCGGACGACGTGCTCGCCGAGGCCATCGCCGCCGCGCATGACGCCGGCGCCCGCGTCACCGCGCACGTCTTCGGCGAGGATGCGCTGCCCGGCCTGCTCGCCGCCGGCATCGACTGCATCGAGCACGGCACCGGCCTCACCGACGAGACCATCCGCGAGATGGTTTGCCGCAGAACACATCTGGTTCCCACCATGATCAACATCGCGAACTTCCCGCAGTTCGCCGACGCCGCGGACCGGTACCCGGCCTACGCGAAGCACATGCGCGACCTGCATGCGCGCAGCGACGAAACGTTCGGCAAGGCCGTCGACGCGGGCATCCCCGTGCACGCCGGCACCGACGCCGGTGGCTACATCGAGCACGGCCGCATCGTGGACGAGATCATCGCGCTCACCCGGACCGGCATGGACCGCCGCGCTGTGCTGCGCGCCGCCGGTCACGACGCCCGCACCTGGCTCGGCGAGCCCGCCTACTCCCGCGCCGACGCGCTGGTCTTCGCCGACGATCCGGCCGAGGATCTGGAACGCCTCCGCCGCCCGCTCGCCGTGATCCGCGCCGGCCGCATCGTCGCCGGCAGCCACCGAGATAACGGCGATGGCGGCGATGACGGCCCGCACCATGGTCCGGGGCCGGGCATCCGTCTGGCATAATGAACGCCGTCACGGTCGCGCCCGGACCCTCTCACCCGGATGCGGCCGCCATTGGTGTGTCGACGTTCGCTACCCCACGCGACTGTTGGCGCCCGCCGCACGACGGGTCAGAGTTCTTCACCGTTCTCCACCAGGCCCGCCACACATCACGAGGAGTACACCGCACACCGTGGCCGTCAAGATCAAACTCGCCCGCATCGGAAAGATCCGCGAGCCGTTCTACCGCGTCGTCGTCGCCGATTCCCGCACCCGCCGCTCCGGCCGTGCGATCGAATTGATCGGCAAGTACCAGCCGAAGGCGGAGCCGAGCGTCATCGAGATCGACTCCGATCGCGCGCAGTACTGGCTGGGCGTCGGAGCCCAGCCGACCGAGGCCGTCGAAGCGCTCTTCAAGGTGACGGGGGACTGGCAGAAGTTCAAGGGCCTGCCGGGCGCCGAGGGCACCCTGAAGCCGCAGCCGCCGAAGGTCGACAAGCGCGCCCGTTACGATGCCGCCCTGGCCGCGATCGGCGCGGACGACGCCCCGGCCGCGACGACCGCGAAGAAGCGCGCTCCGAAGAAGGCTGAGACCCCCGCCGAGGCCGCCAACGAGACGCCAGCCGAAGCGCCAGCCGAGAAGCCGGTCGAGAGCTCCGCGGAAGCGCCCGCCGCCGAACCCGCAGCCGCCACGGACGCCGGCGCTGCGGAGACCGGCTCGGACACCCCGGCAGCCGACGAGGCCTGAGCACCGTGGACACCCTGGAAGAGGCGCTGGACCACCTGGTCCGCGGGATCGTCGAGCACGACGACGACGTGCGCGTCGAGATGTCAACGCATCGCCGCGGCCGCACCCTGCGCGTGCACGTCCACCCGGACGATCTCGGCAAGGTCATCGGACGCGGCGGGCGCACCGCCACCGCGCTGCGCACGGTCATGACGGCGGTCGGCGGCAAGGGCCTGCGTGTCGACGTCGTCGACACCGACGAACGCTGACCGTCGTCTCACCGCCCTGTTGATCGCATGAGGGTCGTGGTCGGGCGGATCGGGCGCCCGCATGGGATCAAAGGTGACGTCACCGTCGAGGTACGCACCGACGATCCCGGCGCCCGATTCGCGCCCGGCTCCGTCCTGCTCACGGACCCGGCGGCCGTCGGCCCGCTCCGCGTCGAATCCACCGGCCGCTCCGGGCAGATCACCCTGCTGCGCTTTGCCGGAATCGAGGACCGCGACGCCGCAGAAGCCTTGCGCGGCACCGTTCTTCAGATCGATACCGACGAGCTGCCGCAGCGCGCCGATGCCGACGAGTTCTACGATCACGAGCTCATCGGGCTCGCCGCCGTCGATACCGCCGGACGCGACCTTGGCCGCGTGACCGACGTGCTGCATGCGCCCGCCGCCCCAGTCCTTCACGTGACCCGCCCGGACGGATCCGAGGAACTCGTACCCTTCGTCAAAGCGATCGTCCCGGTGGTCGATCTGGCGGCGGGGCGGCTGACCATCGACCCCCCGGACGGTATGTTCGCCTGAGCACCACCTCGGGAGGACACATGCGCATCGACATCATCTCGATCTTCCCGGAATACCTTGCGCCGCTTCACGAATCGCTGATCGGCAAGGCGATCGCCGACGGCATCATCGAACTCGAGGTCCACGACCTGCGCGACTGGACCTACGACAACCACCACACCGTCGACGACTCGCCCTACGGCGGCGGACCCGGCATGGTGATGCGTCCCGACATCTGGGGCCGGGCACTCGATTCCGTGACGGGTTCCGCCTGGCCGCCCACCCACTATGACGCCGGATATGAACCTGGAAATGATCCCGAATACGGCAGCGAGTATGACGATGTCCTCGGCGAAACCTATTCCGGCGAGGCCGAACCCGCGGGGGCGCAGATCCCGCAGCGCCCCGTCCTGGTGATCCCGACCCCCTCCGGGGAGCGCTTCACCCAAAACGTGGCGGAGGAACTCTCCACTGCATCGCAGCTCGTAATCGCGTGCGGCCGCTACGAGGGCATCGACGGGCGTTTCGCGCTGGACGCCGCGCGCCGGATGACGGTCCGCGAGCTTTCCATCGGCGACTACGTGCTCGCCGGAGGAGAGGCCGCGGCGCTCGTCATGGTCGAGGCGATCGGCCGCCTGCTGCCGGGCGTGCTCGGCAACGCGGACTCCGTGGGCGACGACTCGTTCTCGCGCGGCGCGGCCGGACTGCTGGAGGGACCGGTCTACACCCGGCCGGCCGATTATCGGGGCCTTGGCATCCCGGAGGTGCTGCTGTCCGGCCACCACGCGCAGATCGCGCGGTACCGGCGCGACGAGTCGCTGCGCCGCACCGCGCGCTTCCGGCCCGACCTGCTCGCCGGTCTGGCTGCCGAGGGCTGCGACGAGCACGATCTCGACGTGCTCACCGAACTCGGTCTCGAGCTGCCCGCGGGCCTCGCCGAACGGGTCGCCGTGCAGCGCGAGGCGCGGGCGGCGCGAGCCGCGAAGAAGCGCCGGCGGCCACCCCACTGACACTGGCCCCGCACTGACACGGCACTGGCTCGCTCTGTGCCTCGTGTGTCTCTCGTGGCGTTGGGGCGCCATCTGGCACACACGAGCGGGGAGCGGACGGAATGCAAAGAAACACTTGCAAAGTAACGTTTGCATTGAATACTGTCCTTGTATGACGGAATCCGCCGCCGAGCGCCGGTCGATCACCGAGCCCGCCGCGCTCAAGGCCCTCGCACACCCGTTGCGCCTCAAGCTGCTCGCCGAACTGGGCAACCGGGAACGCGCCACCGCCACCGCACTGGCCGCCGCGCTGGGTGAATCCAGCGGCTCGACCAGCTACCACCTTCGACAGTTGCACCGACACGGCTTCATCGTCGAAGATCCGGCTGCCGGGACCGGGCGAGAGCGGGTGTGGCGGCCGACGCCGGGCGGCTGGGAGCTTCCGGTGCTGGATCTGATGCATGACGAGACCACCGGGGCCGCAGCCGATCTCATCCTGCGGGCGTATCTGCAGGCTGATTTCGAACGGGCGCTCGCGGTGGTGCACCAGGCGCCCGCCTGGCCGGCCGAGTGGCGGGACGTGCTGCGCCGCGAAGAGGTGCACCTGAGCCTGTCCGCCGAGCAGACCGCAGAGTTGAATCGCGAACTCGACGCCGTCGTCGAACGGTTCCGTGCGCAGGCCGCCGGAGCTGGCGCCCGTCGCGTGGTGCTGACGATCAACACCACCCCGACGGACCGCGCCGTGGACATCCCGGCGGGCGGTGACCCGGACGGTGACACGAGCGACGAGCCCGGCGGCGCTCCCGATGAAGAGGTGGGCCGGCGGGCATGACGACGCTTTCCGCGGGATCCGAACCGCCCACACGCCCGCTGAATGAGCCGACCGCCGCGCTGAGAAGCGGCCTGGGCAGGCCGTTCTGGCGCTTGTTCACCTCGAGCGGGATCTCGAACCTGTCCGACGGTATGTTGCAGGCGGCGTTGCCGCTGCTTGCCGCCAGCCTCACGCGCGATCCGCTGGCAGTGTCCGCAATGGCGTCCCTCGCATTCCTGCCCTGGCTGCTCTTCGCGATCCCGGCCGGCGCGCTGATCGACCGGGTCAATCGCCGGACGGCGATGGCCGCCGCCAACACGGTGCGCGCGGCCGTCCTGGCCGGAATGGCCGTGGCCACCGCCACCGGCGCGGCGACGCTGTCGCTGCTCTACGCCGCCGCCGTCGTCCTCGGCTGCGCGGAGGTCGTGTACGACAACGCAGCGCGAGCGATCCTGCCCGCCGTTGTCGGCAAGGGCAGACTGGAGCGCGGCAACAGCCTGCTCGCCACCGCGGAGAGCGTTGGCAACATATTCCTCGGAGCCCCGATCGGCGCCTGGCTGTTCGCGATCGCCGTCTCGATCCCGTTCTGGAGCAACGCCGTCGCCTACCTAGTGTCGGCGGGGCTGGTCCTCACCCTGGCGGGCAGGTTCCACACACCGCGCGAAGCTCCCACGCGGATGCGCACCGACATCGCGGCAGGTCTGCGCTGGCTGATGCACCATCGCCTGTTGCGCACCCTGATGGTGACGACGGGAACGTCCGGGGTGCTGCACTCGATGGCCAGCGGCATCATGGTGCTCTTTGCGCTGGAAAACCTGCACCTTACCGAGCGAGGGTTCGGCATCGCCCTGGCGATCGCCGGAGCCGGTGCCGTCATCGGATCCATCCTGTCGCCGCGTATCTCCGCACTGTTCGGACGCCCATTGGCGATGGGACTCTGCGAGGCCGTCGCCGCCGTGACCACCCTGCTGATCGGCGCCTTCCCGCAGCAGGTTCTCGGCGTCGCGCTCTACGCGGTCTCGGCTGCGGCCGTGACAGCGTTCAACGTGCAGATCGTGTCGGTGCGGCAGGCGATCATTCCCGAACACCTCTTCGGGCGCGTCCAGGGGGTGTACCGCACCGTCATCTGGGGCGGTATCCCGCTGGGAGCCCTGGCCGGGGGCGCGCTCGGTGGCGTGATCGGACTGCCGGCGGTGCTGATGATCTCGGGCGGGTCCGCGACCGTCGTCGCGCTCATCACGTACACAGTGCTCCGGCGGCACCGCGCCGAGATCGACGCCGCATTTGCGATAGATACTGCCTTCGAGGGTGATGGGCCGGAGACATGAGCCCTTCGGCGGCTTGCCCGCCGCGAACGTCGTCATACCCGGTGGTTTTGGGGCTGGCGGACGAATCTGGCACAATAGAGCGGTTGCCCTGCGACGGATGTCGCCGCACGCAGACGGCACCGATCGTCAGCCATCGCCCGCAGTGGACGGGATAACCGGGGCTGACTGCCGCCCGCTCGACCCGAGCGCGGCGAGATGAGCCCACGAGTTGTACGACGCAGGAATCGAGAGAGCATCATGAACACCCTGGACGCGCTGGACGCCGCATCGCTACGCGACGATATCCCCGACTTCCGCCCGGGCGACTCCGTCAAGGTGCACGTGAAGGTCATCGAAGGTTCCCGGTCCCGTGTGCAGGTGTTCGCGGGGCATGTCATCCGGCGTCAGGGCGGCGGCGTCCGCGAGACGTTCACCGTCCGCAAGATCTCCTTCGGCGTCGGCGTGGAGCGCACCTTCCCGGTTCATTCGCCGAACCTGGAGAAGATCGAGGTCACCGCGCGCGGCGATGTGCGGCGTGCCAAGCTCTACTACCTGCGCGATCTACGCGGCAAGGCCGCCAAGATCAAGGAAAAGCGCGAGAACGCGAGCTGATCGCGTGTGCGCTGCGGCGCACGGGCCGGATGTCCGGCCCGTCGATGCCTTTGTGGCGTCGGCCGGTGCGTCCGTAGCGTCGGCCGGTGTCTCTGCGTGGCCACGTAGCCTTCAATAGTGAGCGGCACAGGAATGACGGGCGCGGGAATGGTCGGTCCCAGAGACATGAACCCGGTCGGGCCGGCGAACGGTGACGACTCCGCGGGCGAGGCGCCGGCACAGCCCGTACGGCCGGTGCCACCACCGGGCGGCGGTGCGCATCGCGCGGTAGGCGGCGCGCGGCACAATGATCACGATTCACAGCCGACGGCCGATCAGGTAGACGTGGATCGACATGCGGCCAACGTCCTGCGCTGGCGGGAGCTCTCACAGGCCCGCAACGAGAAGCGGCGGGCCCGCGACGAAGGCCACGAAGGAGAAGTCACCGCGGATGCGGCAGGGGCTGCAGCCGCGAAACGCAAGCAGCGGCCGTGGTGGGTCGAACTACCGATCCTGATCGTGGTGGCGTTCCTGCTCACGTTCCTCATCCAGACGTTCGTCGCCCGCGTCTACTACGTGCCGTCCGGCTCGATGGAACCCACCTTGCACGGCGTGGAGCACGGCGGCGATCGCATCCTCGCCTACAAGCTCGGGTACGACTTCGGCTCGCCTCAGCAGGGCGATGTGGTGGTGTTCAAGGGCCCGCCGACATGGACACCCGAGGCCAGCATCCCCGGTCCGTCGACGTGGCTCGGCAAGATAGGCCAGGCGCTCGGCTCGGTCGTGGGCATTGCGCCGCCCAACGAGAAGGACTTCGTCAAACGCGTGATCGCGGTCGGCGGCCAGACGGTCTCCTGCTGTGACGCGCAGGGCCGCGTGCAGGTGGACGGAGTGTCGTTGAACGAGCCGTACATCCTGATGGATGCCGACCGCACGGAATGGGATTGGACCGTCGGCGAATCGAATTGCGAACGCAAGCCGGCCGATCCCGCGCACTTCAACTCGATCCGGTGCTTCGGGCCGTACAAGGTGCCGGCGGGGTCCGTGTGGGTCATGGGGGATCACCGCTCCGACTCGGCCGATTCGACGTACAACTGCCGGGGGCTGGTGCCCGCGCCGAATGTCCAATGTCAAGGCCCGATCCCGGTCACGGACGTGGTCGGGCGGGCCGTGGCGATCGTGATGCCGCCGTCCCGATGGCGTGGGATCGGCAGTCCGGACATTATGTCCGGCGCACCCTCGGGCTGAGCATGCCCACGCTCGATGCCGAACGGTCCATGATGGGCCGCTCCTGCCGACGCCTTGCCGGGCTCGACGAGGTCGGCCGTGGGGCGCTGGCCGGTCCGGTCAGCGTGGGCGCCGTCGTAGTGACGCAGCATCTCGGCCCCGTACCTGCCGGCCTGAAGGATTCGAAGTTGCTGTCCGCCGCGGCTCGCACGGCTCTGGTCGGGCCGATCCGCGTGTGGGCCGCGGAGTGCGCCGTCGGCCATGCGACTGCCGCGGAGATCGACCGGATCGGGATCATGCGCGCGTTGCGGCTCGCGGCCCTGCGCGCCCTGGCGGAGCTGTCCGCACCCGTGGACGCTGTGCTGCTCGACGGCAACGTCGACTACCTCTCGGCGGACTACGCGGCTGCGGAGTTCACGGTTGCGGACGGCCCCGCCGGACTGTTCGAGACGGGTGGTGTCGATGGCGTCGGCGACTCGGGCACCGGCCGCCCCATTGACATTGCTGATACCGCAAGCGTTCTCGCCGCGCGCGGCGCGAACAGCGTCATACTCGATTCTTTTCACGGTCCGGTGGTGACGCGCATCAAGGCGGACCGCGATTGCGCATCGGTCGCCGCCGCCAGCGTCCTAGCGAAGGTCGCGCGCGATGCGCTCATGGTCGATCTCCATGGGCGGTATGCGCACTTCGGATGGGCCGGCAACAAGGGGTACGGAACGGCGGAGCACCTCGCGGCGATCGCGCGGCACGGCCCGTGCGAGATGCACCGCCGCTCCTGGTCGCTGCCGGCGCGAGCCGATGACGCGGCGCCGACGGGTTCGGCAGGCTGAGCAGTCGTTTGCCTCGCCCCGCGTGGGGGATGATGGGGTGACGGCCGTGCGGCTTACGGCCTGGTTCAACCGGTGGGAAGGGTGCGTGACGGGCGGCGTGAGCGCTGAGGACCTCGAACAGTACGAAACCGAGATGGAGTTGCAGCTCTATCGCGAGTACCGCGACATCGTCGGCCAGTTCTCCTATGTCGTGGAGACGGAGCGGCGGTTCTACCTGGCGAACGCGGTCGACCTGCAGGTACGCAACGCGGGCGGCGACATGTACTTCGAGGTGCGCATGTCCGACGCCTGGGTGTGGGACATGTATCGGCCGGCGCGGTTCGTGAAGAACGTGCGCGTGGTGACGTTCAAGGACGTGAACGTCGAGGAGCTGGACGCGCCGGAGATCCGGCTACCCGACGAGATGCGCTGAGGCGGGCCGTTTCTCGGCTGGTGCCTGTGTCGCTGTTGTGCGGCGGCGGGTTGTCCCCCTGTCCGAAATCCATCCACATTTCCCGAGATCGTGGTGGCTGGTTTGGGTGCGTGCCGCATGCTGACGGTCACGGCACGCCTATGACGTTTTTCCGTTGTGGGGCTCTGTGCCGGATATCGGTGGCATGGGGAGCGGGAGATGGCGGCGAAGGACGAACTCGGGCGGCGCGGCGAGGAACTTGCGGCGGACTTCCTCGCGGATCAGGGGTTGGTGATCCTGGCTCGCAATTGGCGCTGCGCCGAGGGTGAGCTGGACATCGTCGCCACGGACGGTGTCGATACCGTCGTGTTCTGCGAGGTGAAGACGCGGCGCGGCACGGGTTTTGGGACACCGGTGGAGGCAGTGACGCAGGCGAAGCGGCGGCGGATCCGGCGGCTTGCGTATCTGTGGATCACGTCGATGCGGCCGGCGGGTTGGCCGATTCTGCGCTTCGATGTCATCGGGATCCTGATGCCGGACGGTGGCGGGCCGCAGCTTCGGCACGTGGCCGGGGCGTTCTGATGGCGATCGGTCATACGGCGGCCGTGTCCCTGCTGGGCGTGGTGGGCTCCGTGGTGGATGTGGAGGCCGATATCGCGCCGGGCATGCCGGGTATCACGGTGGTGGGGATGGGCGATACGGCGGTGGCGCAGGCGCGGGACCGGGTGCGCGCGGCGGTGCTCAATTCGGGCTTCGAATGGCCGCAGACCCGGCTCACCGTGTCGCTGGCCCCGGCCGGTGTGCACAAGCGCGGCGCCGGCTTCGACCTCGCGATCGCGGTGGCGCTGCTCGCCGCTGCCGACGTGGTTCCGGCCCGCCGGGCGCGCGAGGCGGTGCTGGTCGGCGAACTCGGCCTGGATGGCAGCGTGCGGCCGGTGCCGGGAGTGCTGCCCTGCCTGCTGGCGGCGGCCGCGAGCGGACGGGATTCGGCGATCGTGGCGCCGGACAACCTTGCCGAGGCGTCGCTGGCGCGGGGGGTGGAAGTGCGCGGCGTGCGGTCACTGGCCGATCTCGTGGCGCACCTGAAGGGCGAACCCGGGCGGCTGATCGAGCCCGGTCCTGGGGTGAGCGTGGTGGCCGGCCGCGGGCCGGATATGGCCGAGGTGTTCGGGCAGGGCCAGGCGCGATACGCCCTGGAACTCGCGGCCGCGGGCGGGCACCACCTGGCCATGATCGGTCCGCCCGGCGCGGGGAAGACCATGCTGGCGGCGCGCCTGCCGGGGCTGCTGCCGCCGCTGACGGAGGAGGAGTCGCTGGAGGTGACCGCGATCCACTCCGTCGCCGGGGTGCTCGATCCGCGGACCCCTCTCAAGGTCGACCCGCCCTTCGTCGACCCGCACCATTCGGCGTCGCTGGTCGCGATGATCGGCGGCGGCTCCGGCGATATCCGGCCTGGCAGCGTGAGTCTCGCCCATCGCGGGTGCCTCTTCCTGGACGAGGCCCCCGAATTCCGCAGGTCGGTGCTCGACGCACTGCGGCAGCCCATGGAATCGGGGTCGGTGCTGGTGATGCGGGCGAAGCACATGGCGCGTTTCCCGGCGCGTTTTCAATTGGTTCTCGCGGCGAATCCATGTCCCTGCGCCGCGGCGCGGGACGTCGACTGCGCGTGTCCGGCGGGGGTACGGCAGAGATACCTGGGCCGATTGTCCGGGCCGCTGATGGATCGAGTCGACATCCGTGTCGATATTCCGCCGGTCGATCTGGTGGCATTGACCGGGGACGCGCCGCCGCAGGAATCGTCCGAGGCGATCCGGCAGCGGGTAGTCCAGGCGCGTGAGCGGGCCGCATTCCGGTGGCGGGCCTTCGGGTATCGCTGCAATGCCGAGGCCGCCAGCGCGGACGTGCGCGAGTTGTGGAAATCCCGTGGGCCGCGCACGTCGCTGCTGGACCACGCCGTGCGGGTTGGATCGCTCACCGCCCGCGGTTACGACCGGGTGCTCCGACTGGCCTTGACGGCCGCCGACTTGGCCGAGCGCGGCCGGCCGGCCGAGTCGGATGTGGCTCGCGCGCTGGCGCTGCGGTGCGGGGAGGCAGCATGAGGCCCACGCATCGGGAGATCGCCCTGGCCGGACTGCTGCGATGCGCGGAGCCGCCGGTGGCTCCCGCGGTGCTTGCGTTCGTCGATGCCCTGGGCGCCGAGGAGGCATGGGCGGCGATCGCCGGCGGTCTCGCGCCGGACGAGGTGGCGTCCGTGGTGCAACCGAGGGTCGGCGGGCTCGGTCGGGACGAGTTGGAGGCCCAGGCGGCGCGCGACGTTGCGATCGCGGCGGAGAGTAGGGCGGTGCTCGTCGGCCCCGGCGACCCAGACTGGCCGGAAGAGTTGTTCGCGCCCTTGGACTGGGTGCGCCCCTACGAGCAGTGCCCACACGCCGCGCCCCCACTGGCGCTGTATCGGCGCGGCCGTGGCTGGGCGACCGGTGATCGTGGGGGGCTGGCGGTGGTCGGATCGCGTGCGGCGACCGCGTACGGCATGCGGGTTGCCACCGAGTTGGGCGGGGACGCCGCGCGCTTCGGATGGACCGTCGTGTCTGGCGCGGCCTACGGCATCGACGCCGCCGCGCATCGCGGCGCCCTGCACGCGGTCGACGGTGAGGCGAGCCATGGGGGCAGACTCGGGGATGATTGGGGTAGAGGCGAGAGTGGGTCGGCCGCTGGCTGTTTCACCACCGTCGCGGTGCTCGCCTGCGGGATCGACCGGGCCTACCCGGCGGCGCACCGGGCGCTGATCGACGCGATCGCGCAGGGCGGCGCCGTGATCTCCGAGTACCCGCCGGGCAGCGTGCCGGCCCGGCATCGCTTCCTGGTGCGGAACCGGCTGATCGCCGCTCTCGCCGAGGCGACTGTGGTGGTGGAGGCCGGGCGGCGCTCCGGCTCGCTGAACACGGCGACCACCGCCGCGAACCTCGGCCGCCAGGTGTTTGCCGTCCCGGGGCTGGTCAGCTCCGCGATGTCCGTGGGCTGCCACGACCTGATCCGCGAGGGCCGCGCCGGCTTGGTCACCGGGTGGCCGGACCTCGTCGGCATGCTCGAGCCGCTGGCCCCCGCCGCACCTACGCACCGCCCGGGAGATCGGCCCACCGACGGGCTCGACCTCGTCACGAGCCGGGTGCACGACGCCCTGCCCGCCCGCGGCGCAGTTAGCGTCGACACCCTGGCCGGGGATGCCGCCCTACCGGTGCCCGATGTGATCGGCGCCCTCGCCATGCTGCGGACGTTCGGCCTGGCCCAGCGCCGCGACGGCCTCTGGTGCCGCACGTGAAGCTGGCGGCACCACCACGGAGCGCTCCGAGCGGTCCAGCTTGCTGGATAGCCCGGCTGCGGGCAGGCGCGGGGCGCCGCCCTGTGCTTTGCGCTGGTGAAACGTTCCGCCGTCATCCTCTCCGATGATCGGGCCGGCTTGATGGAGGGCGTTGCTTACCTGTTGGTACAGGTGCGGCCCCGGTGGACGAAGCCGCCGGGGCCGCACACCGCCGCCACCCACCCTGTGACGAGCTTTGCTGCCCGGCGCCGCGTGTCAGTGCTGTCGGGGTGCGAGTCGGCGACTGCCCACGTGGAGCAGCCCGGCGCCGGCGCCGGCCAGGACGAGAACGAGCAACAGCAACGCGGCGACGTTGATGCCGGTGCTCGCCAACGGCGCGGCGGTGAGCGTGATTGTTTGCGCCAGGTTCCGCGGCTGTCCCTGCGGCCCGACTCCGAGCGCCTGGATGTGGTGCACGCCCACCAGGCTCGCATCGAGAGTGACGTGCAGGGTGGCGGTTCCGGTCTTGTCGGCGATCGCGCTACCCAGGTAGTGCGGTGTCGAGTAGATCCAGAAGTCCACGGTCGTGCCGGGGGCGAAACCGTGGGCGGTGATCACGACGCCGGAACCGGCGGGCATGTGGTGATTGCTGAGCTGCAGGTCTGCCGCGTCCGTGTCCGCGGGCAGCGGCGCCGACGACCGGGTGCCGGCCGAGGTGACGGGCGCCGGGCTCGGCATGCCGGGGCTCGTTGGCGGGGTCGTCTCGGTGGTCGAGGCGATGCTGTCGGTCGATGTGGTGGGTGGCGGTGCGCTGGTCGTCGTCTGGATGGCCTGCCACACCGCGTAGATGATCGAATAGTTGGTACTCGAATCCTCGGGATCGATGATCGGATTCCCGTTCTGGTGGATGGACCAGCCGGCGAAGGTGTAGCCCGCCCGGGTGGCCGGCCACCACCCGTTATCAATGACCGCGCTGAAAAAGGCGGCCACGCCGCCGAGCGCGGGGTACTCATCGCCGGACGAGTACAGCCACAGGTTTTCCGGGTTGGAGCCTTGGCCGGCGTCGGCCTGCAGTATCGGTGTTCCGCTGATCAGCGGCGCGCCCGCACCGCCCGCACCGCCCGCCCCGCCGGTGCCGCCCTTCCCGCCGTCGCCGCCAGCCCCATTCCCACCAGAGCCTCCGCCGCCCCTTGCGCCGTCCAGACCCGCGTTGCCATTCGCCCCACCGGCTCCAGAAGCGGCCGTGGTCGAGCCGGTGGCGCTGACGTAGAGCGCACCCTGGTTGTCGATGCCGGGTGCGCCGTCGCCGCCAACGCCGCCGGCTCCGCCGATTCCACCGGCGCCACCGGCTCCACCGGCTCCACCGGTGCCGCCTAAGTAGCTGTTGTACGGCGGTTCAGGAAATATGAAGGAGTCACCGGCCTTTCCGCCAGGTCCGCCAGGTCCGCCGTTGCCGCCTGCCCCGCCATTTCCGCCGTTGCCGCCGACTCCGCCGTTGCTGCTGTCGCCGATGGTTGCGGTGATGACGAGGTTCCCGCTGTTGGCGATGCCGGGTGCGCCGTTGGTGCCGGCGGTGCCGGCGCCGGTGGCGGCGGTGCCGGGGTCGCCCGGCGATCCGTCCGACCCGGGCGTGCCGTTGCCCCCTGCCGTGGCGTTGCCGCCCGGTCCGCCGGCGCCGCCGTTCTTGCCGTTGCCGCCTGCGGGTCCCTGGCTGCCGGCACTGCCGGCGCCGCCGGCGACCGTCAGGGTCCCGTTGATGATGACGAGTGTGCTTCCGGCGTCGATGCGGATTCCGGGCGTGGGGTCGGTTTTGTCGCCGCTGCTGCCATGGACGGTCAGCGTGCCACCGTTCAGGTCGACGATGAGCTGCTGGCCGTCGGTCAGCATCAGCCCGCTCGTGGATGCTGCATCGACCGTCACGCTCGTCGGGCCCGAGCAGAACGTGACGGTACTGGCAGTGTCGGTCGCGTCGTTGAACGCGGTTTGAAGAGCGTAGAAATTGCTGATGCAGCTCGGCCTGGCTTGCGCGGTCGCGCTGAATCCGAGCAGCAGCCCGGCTGTCAGCACGGCGGCCGCCCCGGCCGCGGCGGCGCGCCGCGCGGACCGCCGCATCCCGGGTCGCGCGGCGGAGCGTGTGTTGGTGGATGGCATGGTCGTCCTTCGCGGTGTACGTGAATCGTGGAGGTTCGGTGCGCTGGCTCCGTCGCAGGCACGACCCGTCTGATCCGGCAGCAAGCCCCGCCGCTGGGTTCGTGGCCCAGGTCGGGGAAGGGCTCGCTGCGCCGACAGGTCATGCCCGCGCGCGGAGTTCGGCTATGTGTAGCCGACCCGGGAGCAGCGGGGACAGCGGCCGGCGAAGATTTCAACGCTTCGTCACGAGATCGGTGACGAGCTGTCACAGGCGTGCACGCAGGTATCGCTGGATTTGTGGGGTTGCTCGACGGATGTGCGGCGGGCCGGAGACATCGGCAGTCGCCCACATCGCCCAACGACATCACTGTGCGCAAGCAAGTTTCGGACCGGTGTCATCGACCGGCGGTGCCGCCCGGTAGTGGCTGCGCCGGCGGGCGGTGATTCCGGTTCGGGGTGCCCGGCACCGCTGAGGCCCTCAGGTCGCCGACAGTCATGGCCTGTGGGGTGGTGACTGTGGCGGTCACGGGGGAGGCCGCCACAGTCACCGCGAGGTGCGGCCAGCCGGGGCTCCGCGTCGGCGCGGTCGCGTGCCGGGGCACGGTGGGGAGGGGTTGCCTTCCGTGGCGATGCCGTGCTCCACGACCTGTTCAGCATCCCCCAACACCGTGGTGATGGCGCCAAATGATCCGTAATCTATGCAGATTGTCACGTAATTCGTGAGAAAGTGTGACGTTGTCGTGGAGCCGGTGTAGCGCGCGAAGCGGGACGCGGGCAGTGTAAGGCGATGCATCGCGGCGCTGTCGGCTTCGCATGACCGAACGTTGACACCGCGCGGTGTGCTCGATCGCTTTGGAGGACGTCAATACCCACGACCTGGCATATCACGAGGAATTGCATGCGGCGGCATGGGACAGACGGAGAACGGCGTGATCGCACCGGTCGGCCATGTCTGCGTACGCTGCAACGGGTTTCGTTGATCTGCAGGACGGGGCTTCGGGTGCTGTCCGCAGTGGGCCGGACAATCAAACGCCGGTGGGCGGCGCCGACACCCTCGGGAAATGACGAATTGACAGCAAATCATTTTTATTGAGCTGAATACGGTGGGTGATCGACGTGCTCGCGCTGACTGCCGACGTGATACCGGAGGAGAGGTTGCGGCAATCATTTGCCGCATCCTCCCGGGCTCTGCTGATCTGCGACCTTCCTCGTGGAGTCATTCTGTACGGGAACCGCACAGCGGCGGCTCTTCTCGCTCCGGACGCCGGGGAGATCGCCGGGCACCGGCTGGATCAATACCTTGACCCGGATCCGCAGCCCATGCTCGACCTGATGGCGCGGGGGGTGATCCGCGGCTACGAATCGCACTGCCATGTGGCCCGAAGCGGCCGACCGGTGACCCTGACCGGCCGGGTCGTGCGCGACGAAGATCCCACGGCGTTTGTGGCCTCGATTCAACCGCGCGGCGCGGAAGGTCCGTCCCCTGCGGAGGTGCCGCCGG
>JAFIHI010000057.1 GCA_017848755.1 Nakamurella sp.
ACTGGATCATCACGGTGCCCGGCAAGTGGATCAACCGCCGGATCGTGCCCAGATCGAGCTTGAAGGCCATGTCCCCATACCCCGCCTCCCACGAGGTGAGCGCATATCCGGGAACGGTGTTCATCTCGACATCCGTCGCCAGGGTGTAATTGCACCCCTCGGTGCCGTGCGCCAACACGTGATCCCGGAAGAACATGGCGTGCAGGCGCTTGCCTTGCAACCGCCCCTGCATATCGGTATAGGCGACGATCACGGTATCGATCTCACCCGAATCGATCAGTGCTTCGAGCGCATCAATGGACAGCAGACGCGGATTACGGGCAGGAGTGGGATGTGTAGTCATGATCCTTCCACAGGTGTTGTCGTGTGTTCATCGACGGGCAGGCCCAATAGACCGCTGAGTAGGGCAGCCGTGTCATCGCAATGTTGTTCCATGGCGCGTCGGGCAGCCTCCGGGTGGTGCTTCAGGATGGCAGAGACGATGGCGGAGTGCTGCCGGCTCGAATGGGTGATGTTCCGTCCGAGAACCGGTATGGCGAGGAGCATCTCGTGCAGCGCCGACTGCACGTCGGTGACGGCCTCGATGAGCATGCGCGAGCCGGACGCCGCCGCGATCGCCAGGTGGAGCCGGGAGTCGGCCTGCCGATGCGCCGCGTTGTCCGGGGCTTCGCGCACCTCGCGCTCGCATTGCACGAGCCGCTCCCGATCCTCCGTCCCGAGCGATCGGCAGGCCGCCACGTAACACGCGCCCGGTTCGACGATGCGGCGAAAAGCCAACGATTCCACCAGTTCCGACCGCCGCTCCGCGACCCAGCCCGGGCCGGGCGTCCCCGGCTCGGGCAACGTGTACTCGACCGTCGTCCGCCCACCGCGGCCGCGCGTCGTCGAAACCATTCCGGCCGACCGCAGTGCCGCAATGGCTTCGCGCAGCGTCGCCCGCGAGACACCGAGCCGAGCGGCTAGATCTCGTTCCGGCGGCAGCGGCGATCCGGACGGATAGACACCGAGCCGGATCGCCGCGGCGAGCCGTTCGACGCACATCTCGAAGGCGTGCGCCCGGATCGGCCGCAGCAGGACGGCCCCGAGCCCGGCCGCCCCGGCATGCTCCAGCAGCTCAGTCATCCAGAACCGTCTCGGCGGCCTTCGTCAGGTGGGACGCCTCGTCACGACCCTGCATGAAGTGCGTCTTCCCGCCGATGAACCACGTCACCACCGAGAACAGCAGCACGAACACAACGGCGATCGGCGCGTAGTTGAACGTGTCGGCGGTGATCGGCGCGACCGGCGGCAGGATGAACAGGATGCAGATGAAGATCACCCAGGCCACCGCGATCCAGCCGATCAGCGGGCTCCACTTGCCGAGCGAGAACGGCCCGGTCTTGAAGTCGGGGTTGCGCCGACGCAGGAAAACCGGTGTCACGTAGGCGATGTAGAGCCCGATCACCGCGATCGACGTCACCGCCAGGTAGGCCGTGGTGTTGAACAGCGCCGGCAGTGTCAGCACGATCGAGCAGCCCACGCACAGCCAGATGGAGTTGGTCGGCGTGCCGGTGCGCGGATTGACCTTCGACCAGATCCGCGAGCCGGGGAGGGCATTGTCGCGCGAGAAGGCGTAGGACATACGGGAATTCGCCGTCACCGACGCCATGCCGCAGAGGAACTGGGCGACACACACGATGAACAGCAGGAACTTCGCCATGAACGGGTTGTTCAGCGCGTCCAGGAAGATCTGCGCCGGCGGCAAGCCGGTCGCGCTGTTCAACAGTTTGGACAGACCCGCCTCCGACGAGTCGGGGATCGACGCGGTGATCGTGTACAGCAGGATGAAACCGCCGATCACGGAGATGACGACGCTCATCACGATGCCCCGCGGTGCCAGCCGCGCAGCCTGTTTCGTCTCCTCGGCGACGTGTGCGGATGCGTCGTACCCCGTGTAGGTGTACTGCGCCATCAACAGGCCCATCAGGAACACGTACGGCAGATAGCCCCAACCGGTCTCGTTGTGCCAGCCGGTGAGCGTCCAGGAGACGGTCTCGTGGTGGTTCGGCAGCGCCCACAGCACGACGACGATCACCGCGGCGCCGACCAGGTGCCACCACGCAGACACGTTGCACAGCAACGACACCAGCGTCACGCCGAACGCGTTGAGGGCCGCATGCGCCAGAATGATGACGAGGAAGACGGCGAAGGTCTTCACTGCGGTCACGTCCACGCCCCATACCAGGTTGGCGAACGCCATCCACGTAGTGGCGCAACCGAAGTCGATGGCGGCGGTGACGGCGATCTCGCCGAGGAAGTTGAACCAGCCTACCGTCCACGCCCACTGGCGCTTGTTGCGCTTGGCGAGTCGGCCCGCCCAGAAATACAGGCCACCGGCCGTCGGATAGCGGGAGCACACCTCCGCCATCGCCAGACCGACGCAGGTGACGAACACACCGACGATGGCCCAGCCGAGAACGATGGTCGACGGGCCGCCGGAGCGGAGCGCGATGGCATAGCTCGTGATACAGCCGGCCAGGATGGAGATGATGGAGAAGGACACCGCGAAGTTCGAGAATCCGGACATCCGGCGGTGCAGTTCCTGTTTGTATCCGAGTGCTGCCAGTTCCTTGGCGTCGTCGTCCAGATGTTCGTTGGCGGTGGTGGAAGACATACCCGAGATCCTCCGGTGAGGTCGGATCCGGTCTTCCCGCGACGGGAAGGCCCGATCGTGATGCGATGGGTTACGACGCCGGCCGGAGCCCTGGTGGGGCCACGACCGAGCGACGGTCAGTCCGTGATGTGCGCCACAGGATCATCACGCGTCCACCGCGTCATTGTCAATGGCCTGACCCCAAACCAATTCCCCCCGCTCCGAGTACAGGCTCGCGTCGCAGCCGGATGAGGCCCAGTTCATCCGGCAAGCCTGGCCACCGACAGCGTCAGGCCCCGCGCGGCGCGACGGCGAGGGCGGGCACCTGTTCGAGACGAATGTCGACCGTCTCGCCGACGCGGAGGACCGCCACCTCCGCGCTCGCGATCTGGGCGATGATCAGCGTGCCGTCGGTCAACCGCACCTGCGCGCGCCCCGTGGCACCCAGGAAACTCGTCCCGACGATCGTCCCGGCGACGGAACCCGATCGGGCATCGGTGCCGACTGCCGAGTCGGGTCCCGGCACCAGCGTCACCGCCTCCGGGCGGACGAGCACCGTGACGGAACCCGATTGCGGCGACCCCGGCAGCAGCGGAACCCGTTGCCCGAGAACGGTTGCCGCGCCTTCGGATGCCGTTCCCGGCAAGGGGTTGCTCAGGCCGACGAACTCGGCGACGAACTTGTTGACCGGCGCGGTGTACAGCTCTGCGGGGCTGGCGATCTGCTGGATCCGGCCCTCCCACATGACACCGACGCGGTCGGCGACAGCGAGCGCCTCCTCCTGGTCGTGCGTCACGAACAGGGTGGTGATTCCGAGTTCCAGTTGGATGCGGCGGATCTCGTCACGAAGTTGGACGCGCACCTTGGCATCCAGTGCCGACAGCGGCTCATCCAGAAGGAGCACCTTCGGCTCGATGGCCAGGGCGCGCGCCAGGGCGACCCGCTGCTGCTGGCCGCCGGAGAGTTGACGTGCGTACCGCCCCGCCTGTTCCGACAGGCCGACGAGCTCCAGATAGTTGCCGGCGATGCGCCTCCGCTCGGCAGATCCCTTGCCGCGCAACGTGAGTCCGAACTCAACATTCTGCAGCGCCGTCATATGCGGAAACAGGGAGTATGCCTGGAACACCATGCCCATGTCGCGCTTCGACGTCGGCACCGACGAGATGTCCCTGCCGTCCACCGTGATGCGGCCGGAGTCGGCGTCCTCGAGCCCCGCCAGCACCCGGAGCGCGGTCGTCTTGCCGCAGCCCGAGGGCCCGAGCAGCACGACGAGCTCACCGGGGTTGATGGTCAGGTCCATGCCGTCCAGCGCCCGGACCGTGCCGAAACTGCGCCGCAGGTCGCGCAATTCGACCAGCACACCGTGGGCCGGTGCCACACTGGCCACCGTGCCGATAGCGGCGGTGCCCGCACCTGCTGTCTCCATACGAGCTGCGCTCATGTCGAAGCTCCCTTCGTGCGCCGGCCATCGCCGGAGAACAACGACAACACCATGAGCAGCACAAACGCAAGTATCAGAGCCGCGAGCGACATGGTCACCGCGAGCTGCCCGTCGGATTGCGAGACCAGGAAGATCCCGGTCTGCAGGTTGTCCCGGGCGAGCAGCTGCGCGATCGTGAACTCCCCGAGCACCAGCGCCACGGAGATGAAGCACGCCGACACCACGGCGCTGCGGATGTTGGGCAGCACGATCTGCCACATCACCCGGAACCAGTGCGCGCCCAGGCTCCGCGCGGCCTCGGACAGCGTGGTCAGGTCGATGGCCGCGAGCCCGGCGTCCAGCGCGCGGTAGGCGAACGGCAGCACCAGTACCACGTAGACGAAACACAGCCAGATCGTGTTGGTGGACAACACATTCGACACGATGCGGTAGACCGGGCCGAGACCGACCACGAGGACAATCGCCGGGATCGTGAGCGGCAGCAGGCAGATGAACTCCACCGTCCGCGACAACCACTTGACGCGCAGCCGGACCCACGTCATCGTCGGCACCAGCAGCACCACCATGATCACCACGGTCAGCACGACCAGGACGGCGGAGTTCTTCAGCCCGGTCCACAGCTGGCCGTAGTCCGCAGGGTCGCTGGCGGCGAGCGAGCCCATGTGGATGACGTTCGACCACGCCTGCCCGGTCCACTTGCCGGACAGCGGGAAGCGCAGCGAAAAGTACAGCATCGACAGCAGCGGGATCAGGAAGAACGCCATGATGACGGCGATCACGATCCAGCGAATCGTCGTCTGTTTACGGCGCATGGTGCGCCGCAGTTGCTGGGGGCGTGCGGCATCCCGCGGCGGGGGCGCGGCCACGGATGTCGTCATACTCGTTTCACCCCAACCACTTTGCCGTGCGCTTCTGCAACAAGGCATAGAGCCACATGACGATGGCGACGATGACGACCATGCCGAGCGCGAGCGACTTGGCGAGATCGGCGTGGCCGACGTTTACCTCGTTGGTAATGGCGCCTGAGATCTGCAGCGGCACAATAGGATTCGACTGTGTGATGAGCGCCGCCGCCGTGGCGTATGCCGAGAAGGCGTTGGCGAAGAGCAGCAGCAGCGACCCCAGGAAAGCCGGCGCGAGCAGCGGCCCGGCCACCCGCCGCCAGTACACCCACGTCGATCCGCCGAGGGTCTCGGTCGCCTCGCGCCACTGGGCGCGGATGCCGTCGACGGCCGGCAGGAACACGATGACCATGAGTGGGATCTGGAAGTACGTGTAGACGAGAATCAGGCCAGGCACCGTATATAGATAGGCGCCCGTCGTCTCGACACCCAGCCAGTCGCGCAACAGGTTCGAGATCATTCCGGCCTGGCCGAGCGTCGCGATAAACGCGAACGCCAGCATCACCCCGCCGAACTGGGCCAGCACCGAACAGACGGCGGTCACGATCCGACGCGAGATCGACCCGGGTCTGCCGGTGACGAGCACGTACGCGAGCAGCCCCCCGAAGACCGCGCCGATCGCGGCCGTCACCGCGGACAGCACGACGGACGAGACGAACGCACCTATCACCGTCGAGGTGCCGAGCGCCTTGATGTTGACCCAGCTGAACGCGCCGCCGGGCGCCCGGAAGGCGCCGATCACCACGATCGCTGTCGGGATGATCAGGAAGACCGCGACGTATCCGAAGAACGGGATCGTCCCGATCGCCGACCGCGCGCTCCGCCACCCGTGTCCGCGCCGCGCCGGGCGAGGCGCGGACACGGGGGCGGGCGTGTCGATTGTCGTCGTCATGGACCCGGTGGGATCAGCCGGCGATCTTCGACCAGTTCGCGTTCAGGAACGTGGACGCAGCCTTCTGCTGGGCGTCGGTGAGCTGGATGATCGGGCTCGACGTCTTCGGCAGGCTCGCCTCGGCGGCGGTGTCCAGCGTGCCGGCCTTCTTCATGGCCTCGAACTCCACAGGCTGCGCACCACCGGCCATGTACAGGTTCTGCGCCTCGGGCGTGTAGAGGAACTCCTCCCACAGCCGCGCGGCGGCCGGGTGCGGGGCACCCTTGTTGATCGCCTGCACGTAGTACGAGCCGACGGCGGCGTTGTCGGGCACATACATCGCCCAATCCACGCCCTGCTTCTTGAGTTCCTTGGCCGCGGAGAGCTGGTTGTAGGACCAGTCGATCACCACGCCGGTCTGGCCGGACGCGATCGTCGCCGGGGTCGGATCGATGGGGATGAACGTGCCGGCGTCCTTAGCCTTCTTGAAGAAGTCGATGCCCGGCTGCAGGTTGTCGGGGCTGCCGCCGTTCGCGAGCGCGACCATGACGAAGCCGCTGAATGCAGCCCCCGCCTGGGTCGGGTTGCCGTTGAGCGCGAACGTGCCCTTGAACTTCGCGCCCAGAAGGTCGTTGAGGCTGGTGATCTCACCGAACTTCGTCTTGTTGTAGCCGACGCTCATCACGCCGGTGTAGTCGTTGAACCACAGGCCGGACGCCTCCTTGTTCGCATCCGGAATGTCGGCCCAGGACTGCACCTTGTACGGCGCGAACATGTCGGTCGAGGCGAGGGCGACGGCCGGCCCGAGATCGAAGACGTCCGGCGCGGTGTTGGTGCCCGCATTGGTCTTGGCCGCCTCGATCTCCTGCGCGGACGACCCGTTCGGGTTCTGCGAGTTGACCGTGATGCCGTACTTCGCGGAGAAGGCCTTGATGATGGCGCCGTAGTTCGCCCAGTCCGGGGGAAGGGCGATGACGTTCAGCTGGCCCTCCTTCTTGGCCGCCGCGACGAGACCGTCCATGCCGCCGAAGTCGCTCGCCGATGTCGCGGTCTTGGCGTCGACGGAGCTACCCGAGCCGCCTGAACCGCTCGAGGACGAGCTCTGCTGGCTCGAGGAGCTCCCTGAAGAATTCTGCGAGGAACTCTGCGATGAGCTGGACTCCGACGAGCTCTGCGACGTTCCGGTCCCGCCGGACGAACCGCATGCCGCTACCACCATGGACAGCGCGGCGATGCCCGCGAGGGCCGCGGTCCGCATTCGATGTACGCGCATAACACTCCTTAGTCAGTCGGGCAGCAACGGCCGGGTTCACTGCCGCGGGCGTGCGGCGGTCGTCATCCGAAACGTTGCGAACTTCAGTCCGAGATTAGTCTTCGGCGCGCCCGGCGTCTTGCGGGAGTGGATCACGAAATGACGACGAGTCTGTGAACACATGCCATTGGCATGGTTTCGAACCTTTTGTCGCCGGTTGGCTACAGTCGCTCGACGATCGTGACGTTCGCCTGCCCACCGCCCTCGCACATGGTCTGCAGCCCTAAGCGCTTGCCGGTCCGAGCGAGCTGCGCGAGGAGCGTGGGCATGAGCCGCGCACCTGGCGCGCCGAGCGGGTCCCCGAGCGCGATCGCCCCGCCGTTTACGTTGACTTTCGCCGGATCGCAACGGGTCTCGGCGAGCCAGGCGAGCACCACCGAGGCGAACGCCTCGTTGACCTCGACGAGGTCGATGTCGTCGAGCGTCATCCCGGATCGTTTCAGCGCGTACTCGGTCGCGGTGATCGGGGCGGTCAGCATGATGATCGGGTCGGCGCCGCGCCCCGAGATGTGGTGGATTCGTGCTCGCGGGGTGAGGGCGTGTTCCTTCAGCGCCCGCTCCGAGGCGATGAGCAACGCCGCGGAGCCGTCGGAGATCTGGCTCGCCACGGCGGCCGTGATGCGGCCTCCTTCGGTGAGCGGCCGGAGCGAGGCGATCTTTTCGCGATTCGGCACGCGTGGCCCCTCGTCCGCGAGAACGCCTGCCATGGGCGCGATCTCGGAATCAAAGTGCCCAGCCGCTTGGGCGGCAAGCGCCTTTTCGTGCGAGCCGATCGCGAACTCTTCCATCTCCTCCCGGCTGATCCCCCACTTCTCGGCGATCATCTCGGCGCCGTGGAACTGCGACACGGGCGCACTGCCGTAACGCTCGGTCCATCCGGTGGAGCCGGAGAACGGATCGGGGAAGCCGAGATCCTTGGCCGCGACGTTCGAGGACTGGATCGGGATCGCGGACATGTTCTGCACACCCCCGGCGACCACCAGGTCCTCGGTTCCGGACATGACGGCCTGAGCCGCGAACGAGATGGCCTGTTGCGAGGAGCCGCACTGCCGATCGATCGTGGTACCGGGAACTGTGTCCGGCAGACCGGCGGCCAGCCAGCAGGTGCGCGCGACATCCATGGCCTGGGAACCGATCTGGTCCAGGCAACCGAAGATCACCTCGTCGACCGCGGCCGGGTCGATACCGGTGCGGGTGACCAATTCGCGCATCACGTGGGCACCGAGGTCGGCGGAATGCACATGCGCCAGGCCGCCACCACGGCGCCCGACGGGAGTGCGGACCGCGTCGACGATATAGGCCTCGGGCATGGCGTGCTCCTTCGGTCCGGTCACGGCGACGGACGCCGTCGCCGCGCTGCCCCCACGCTACCGTTCCCGCCTGGCCGCGGCGGACGAGCTCGGTCGACGGCCGGTCAGGTCAGGCGCCGCCGGGCCAGTCGGCGAAGGACCGCCCGGAGATCGTCTCGTACGCCTCGATGTACCGGGCGCGGGTGGCGGAGATGACGCTGTCCGGCAGTGGAGGCGGCGGGGAATCCGACGCCCGATCCCAGCCCGAGGCCGGTGAGGTGAGCCAATCACGCACGAACTGCTTGTCGAAGGACGGCTGCGGCCCGCCCGCACGGTACTCAGCCGCCGGCCAGAAGCGGGAGGAATCCGGCGTGAGCACCTCGTCCGCGAGTGCCAGCTGCCCGTTCGCACGGTCCACACCGAGCTCGAACTTGGTGTCCGCCAACAGGATCCCGCGCGACTGCGCGTGCGCGGCGGCTCGTGCGTAGACGGCCAGCGTCACCCTGCGCAGCTCCGCGGCGCGTTCCGCGCCCACCTTCGCTGCCATCACCTCGTAGCTGACGTTCTCGTCATGTCGCCCGAACTCGGCCTTGGTCGCTGGGGTGAAGATGGGCTCGGGCAACCTCGAGGACTCCACCAGGCCGCCGGGCAGCGGTACGCCGCACACGGCCCCGGCCTCGCGGTACTCCGCCCAACCGGAGCCCGAGAGATACCCCCGGGCAACACATTCCACCGGAATCATGTCGAGTGAGCGCACCAGCATCGCCCGCCCCGCGACCTCGTCGGGGATCCGCGGATCGTCCAGGATGGCGACCACGTGGTGGGGGACCACGTCCGCGAGCAGTTCGAACCAGAACGCGCTCATCGCCGTGAGTACTCGGCCCTTGTCCGGGATGGTGCTCGGCAGGATGTGGTCGTACGCGCTGATCCGATCGGACGCCACCATCAGCAGGTGTTCGCGATCCACCCGGTAGATGTCGCGCACCTTGCCGGAGGCGAGATGCCAGTAATCGGACATGGTCGCAGGAGAGTCCGCCACGACAAGAAGCGTAGCCGCGGATGACGTTCCTCTGGCACCGCCCCTATTCGCTGCCCGCACCCTCGGCGATGCTCACGCCGTAGACGCCCGAGAGGGACGCGAGATCGTGCACGAGCTGCCCCGGGTCGCGGTGCCCTTCCAATTCGATCAGCACGACCACCCGGCCGCGATTCGGGTCGTCGAACGATTCCGTGTCCTCACCGGTGTCCTCGCGTCCCCGGCCGGCGCGGCCGTTGCGCAACAGGTCGAGCCCCGCGATGAAGTACCCCTTGTCGGTGCACATCTGCACAATCGTGCGGAGCAGGCCGCGACCGTCCTGGTAGGTGACGCGCAACACTGAGAACGCGAACCGCGAGCGCGGCAGTGCCCGCACGATCCGGTTGAACCCGAACACCACGATCAGGTAGATCACCGTGACCGCGAGCGCGATGAGGCGGAGCGATGCTCCGGCGGCCATACCGACACCGGCCGCCAGCCACACCGTCGCAGCAGTGGTGAGTCCGCGCACGATGTCACGCCGGACGAAGATGACGCCGCCGCCGATAAACCCTATGCCGGAAACTATCTGGGCCGCCACGCGGGACGGATCGACCGCGACGTCGTGGCCGAGGACGTCGAAGAATCCGTACTTCGACACCACCATGATGAGCGCCGCGCCGACCCCGACCAGCGTGTGCGTGCGCATTCCGGCGGCCTTCTGCCGCCACTCGCGTTCAAGGCCGATCACACCGCAGAGTGCTAGTGCGATAACGATGTCGAGGATCGCCTGCCACTGTTGAGCAAAAGTCATGATCGCTCCCTTCCCGGGCTGTCGCGGGCGAATGTCCCGCGCGTCGCCGCCCGAAGGGCTAGAGCTTGCGGTACATCACGTGCAGGCCGACGAGGCCGTCCCGAGGGTGGCGGAACGCCTCCGGAACGGTGCCGATGATCTCGAATCCTAGCGACTGCCACAGGTGCACGGCGGCGGTGTTCGACTCCACCACGGCGTTGAACTGCATGCCGCGATACCCCTCGCTACGGGCCCGCGCCAGCGCCGAGATCCCAAGCTGGCGACCGACTCCCATGCCGGCGTAGTCGGGGTCGATCATGAAACTCGCGTTGGCCACGTGGTTTCCGTTGCCGTCCTGGTTCGGATGGATCGATGCCGTCCCCACGACGGCGCCCACCACGGGACTCTCCGGATTGATCACCATGGTCGTGCGTCGCGGATCGACCGCCACCAGCACCGTCGTCGCGGGCCCGCCGAACCACAGGTTACGTGCGTCCCCGCCCATCATTGCCGTTGGTAAACAATAGGTATCGCCGGCCGCAATGATGCGTTTGAAGATCGGCCAGATGTCGCCCCAGTCCGCCACCGTGGCGTCGCGGATCATGGTCGGGGCCTTGCGGGCCGCCCTCGGGGTCCTTCCCGGCGTGGCAGGCGGTGTCGCTGACGGGGTCACAGAATCGCTCCTGGCTGATAGCCGGCCGCCGCGGGATACCTCTCGACGACCGAGGCGATCTTGCCCAGCACCGCGTCGACCTGCGCGCCGGCAAGCCCTGTGAAGGAAGCGGTGTCGGAAATGAGGTCGTGTAATTGCCTGCGGTCCAATGGGATTCGAGGGTCTCCGGCGAGTCGGTCGAGCAGATCGTTGGCCTGCCGTGCGGTCTCGCGCATCTCGAGCGCGACGGCGACGGCATGCTCTTTGATCGCCTCGTGCGCGGTCTCCCGGCCGACCCCGGCGCGAATCGCGGCCATGAGGATCTTGGTAGTGGCGAGGAACGGTAGGTACCGCTGCAGCTCCGCGTCGATCACTGCCGGGTAGGCGCCGAAGTCCTTGAGCACCGTCAGGAACGTCTGCTGCAACCCGTCCATGGCGTAGAAGGCGTCGGGCAGCGCCACCCGCCGCACCACCGAACAGAACACGTCGCCCTCGTTCCACTGGTTGCCGGCGAGCTGGGCGACCATCGCCTCGTAGCCGCGGAGCACTACCGCGAGCCCGCAGACCCGCTCGCAAGAGCGGGCGTTCATCTTGTGCGGCATGGCCGACGAGCCGACCTGCCCTGCGGCGAAGCCCTCGGTCGCGAGCTCCGCGCCGGCCATCAGGCGGATCGTGGTCGCCAGCGAGGACGGCGCCGCCGCGAGCTGCACCAGGGCCGACAGCACGTCGTAATCCAGCGAGCGTGGGTAGACCTGACCGACCGAGCTCAGCACTCGATCGCAGCCGGAGACCTCTTGCACCACACCGGATTCGAGCTCGGCGACGGCCTCCGCAGAACCGAGCAGATCGAGCATGTCGGTGGCCGTGCCCACCGGCCCTTTGATGCCGCGCAGCGGGTAGCGCGCCAGCAGGTCCTCGACCCGCGCGAACGCGATGAGCAACTCGTCCGCCGCCGATGCGAAGCGTTTGCCGAGGGTGGTGGCTTGCGCGGCGACGTTGTGCGACCGCCCGGCCATGACGAGGCCCGAGTATTCTGCGGCCCGACGGCCGAGCGCCGCGAGGATGGCGACCGTGTGATCGCGCACCAGCCGCAAACCCGCGAGAACCTGCGCCTGTTCGACATTCTCGGTGAGGTCCCGGCTCGTCATGCCCTGGTGGATGCGCTCATGTCCCGCGAGCGCGTTGAACTCTTCGATGCGCGCCTTGACGTCGTGTTTCGTCACCCGCTCGCGTGCCGCGATCGAGTCGAGATCGACGCGTTCGACCATGGTCTCGTAGTCGGCGACCACCTGCGGGTCGACCGGCAGCCCGAGCCGGCCCTGGGCGCGCAGCACCGCGAGCCACAGCTTCCGCTCGGCGATGATCTTGCCGACGGGCGAGAAGATCGCCCGCATCTCTGCGGTCGCGTACCGGTCGGCCAGCACGTCGGGGATCGGGTCGCCAGGGTTGTTGCTCACCGATCCATTGTCCCAGGCCCTGTGCCGCTCGCGTGCGGGGCGGGGGCGACGTCAGGGGACAGCGGCGGCGAGGACCGCGTTCGCGATGGCGGACAGCTGCGACTTCGTGACGTGGGCCGTCGCGGCCGGATCCGCCATGACCCACACGGCCGTGCCGTTGCCGGCGACCGCAACGGCCATGGCCGGCGACGGCGGGATTATCGGCGCTCCGTGCGACCAGTCGTAGATCATCACCCCCAGTTCGGCTCCGGACCACGGGGTCTCTACCCGCGACCCACGCAACGCATGTAACGAGTTCGGAGGGCAGGCCTCCGCACTGGGCGCGTCTGTCACCCTGCCTTGCGGGAAGGCCCTGACGAGAGCGGCCCGTTCGGCAGCGCTGAGCGGATCGAGCGCAGGGCACGACAGGTCACCGGTTTCGGGTGCGGCCGCATACGATTCGCCCGATTCGGGTGCGATGCCTGCGCCGCCGGCCGTACCCGACCCAGCTCCAGCGGCGCTATCGGCCGCCTGACCGCTCGAATCCTGGGCCTTCTCCGAGTTCGGCGGCACGAGACCCAGCGCCGGGGCGCCCGACTCCGCCGAGCCACCCGCGGTGGACTGCGCCGGCAGAGCCGCGGTCGGCTGCCCGGAATCCGCGGCTGCCGCGGCGCTCGCACCGGTCGACGCCCCCGACGCCGCGCCCGCGGTGCTGGTCGCTTCGTGCGTGCCGAGGGACGAGCCCACGATGAACACGGCGGCCACCGCGGCAGCGGCGACGGCCAGGCCGCCGCCCCATTTCCACGCGACCCATTCGCGGCTCCACCGCACGGCCGTGCGCCGCTCCCGATCGGCGCGCACGGCGTGCAGCACGGACATCGGCGTGACCGAGCTCTCCGGTTCGTCGGCCAGCGCTGCCGCGAAGATCACGCCGAGTTCGGCAGCCACCGGATCGGTCTCGTCCAGCGGAGGGGAATTGCCCGGAGCATCGTCATACTCGGTTTTCGGCGTCCCGGAGGTAAGGTCGCCGCCATCCGGCGCTGGGGCGCCGCGAACGTCGTCATCGGGGTCATCGGGGTCATCGGAGAAACCGCCGGCCGCCATGGTCACCGCACCCCCTCTTGCACATCGCCGCGCGCTGCCAGCGCCTCCCGCAGGGCGGCCAGACCACGCGAAGTCTGCGATTTCACATTCCCCTCCGAACAGCCGAGGGCCGCCGCGGTGGCCGCGACGTCCAGCCCCTCGAAATAACGGAGCACCAGGACGGCGCGCTGCCCGGACGGCACGGAGGCCAGCGCCGCGCGGACCATCTCGCGGTCGGACACCACCTGCGCGATGTCGGACGGGGCAGGTATGTCCGGCACCGCGCAGGTGGCCTTCTCCCGACGCCAGGGACGCCGGGACTCGTCGACCGTGGCGCGCACCAGGGTCGACCGCACATACGCGTCCAGGGCCGCTTTCTCGCGGATCCGGCCCCAGGCGCCGTACAGTTTGACGAACGCGGTCTGGGTGAGGTCGTCGGCCTGATGCCAGTCGCCGCACAACAGATATGCGGTGCGCCGAACCATGTCTCGCCGCGCCGCGACGTATCGCGTGAACTCCGCATCGTCGACCGGCCTCACTCATCCTCCTGCCCTGATGTCTAGACGGCGCACGGCGGCCCGCAGGTTGCACGGGATCGTTATTCTTCCGGAGCCTGGGAATTTGGCAAGATCGATGGGTGAGTGCGGTGCGGCCGGTGGCCCGTTGGCAGGGGCTGAGCGCGCCGCTGGTGGCCTTCATCTCGCTAGTGATCGTCGCAGCGATCTGGGGTTCGAGTTACCCGCTGACGAAGATCATGTTCCACCAGATGTCCGCGTGGCAGTTCTTGGCGCTGCGTTTCACGATGGCGGCGGCCGCGATGCTCGCGGCGTTCTGGCGATCGGTACGTGCGCTTCCCCGGCGCACGCTGCTGCGCGGCGCGGCGTTGGGCGTGCTGTTCGCCAGCGGCCAGTTGTTGCAGACGGTGGGTCTGCAATCGACGCCTGCCACGATCTCGGGCTTCATCACGGGGCTGTACGTCGTGTTCACCCCGCTGTGCGCGGCGGTCCTGTTGAAGACGCATCTCGGCCGCAAGGTGTGGTTCGGCGCCGGGATGGCGGTCGTCGGCCTGGGGGTGCTGGCACTGCAAGGGCTTTCGCTCGGCATCGGCGAGATCATGACGCTGATCGGAGCGGTGGTCTACGCGATCCACATCATCGCGCTGGGCCGTTGGTCGCGGTCGCGGGAGGCGCTGGGCCTGGCGACCGTGCAGCTCGTGGTGGTGGCACTGATCTGCGCGATCGCCGCAGCGCCACACGGTTTCGCCGGTCCCAGCAATGGCGGGGGTTGGCTGATCATGGTGTACCTGGCGGTGGTGTCCGGCGGGATCGCCATGCTGGTACAGACCTGGGCGCAGTCGCAAATGGCCGCGTCGCGCGCCGCGATCGTGATGGCCACCGAGCCGGCCTGGGCCGCGCTGATGGCGATCACCCTGATCGGGGAGCCGTTCACGTGGCGGGTGCTCGTCGGCGGCGCGTTGATGCTCTCGGCGATGTTCGTGGTGGAGTCGGGGCCGCGCACGCATTCCGACCCCGCAGGCCCGGAGGATCTGCCGAAGCTGGCCGGATGAGGCGTTCGGCGGGGGCGCGCCGGTCGGCCGAGCGGTCGGTTGCGCGGTGGGTGCGGCGCGAACCCTGCGCGACATCGTGATCGGTCAACGCATCAGGTGAGATTGTCGAAATCGCCGCGCACCCAACGAATGTGGCGGTCGGCCGAGAAGCGGAGCACGGCGGGCCCGTCATGGTCGATGGTGTTGCCGAAGTTTCCGATGATCCTCTCGAAGCGCAACTGTTCGAGCTGCGCGGTGATCCGCTCGACGACCGCACCGGACAGCGGGATCTTGTTAGGGTAGCTGCGTAGGAATCCGACCGACCGGCGATCCGGGTTCGGGAAGATCGTATCGCCTGTCAGCAGCAGGCCGCGCCCGTCGGCGCCCGCGTCCCAGAGGGCGACCGCGCTCCCGGCGAAATGCCCGCCCACCCGATACAAGACGAGACCGTCCGCGATCCGCCGCGCATCGCCCCAGAGTTCCACGTGACTATCGTTGCGCCCCAGCCATTCCCGATCGCGATCGCACACCAGCACCGGGGCGTCCAGGGCCTGGGCCCATTCGATCTGCACGCCGAACATGTGCGGGTGGCTCGCCGCGACGGCGAGCACCGGGCCCCGCTCACGGATCCGGCCGACGGTCTCGTCGTCGATGTATCCGGGCGGATCCCACAGCAGCGATCCTTCGCCGGTGGTGACGAGCTGTGCGGTCTGCCCGATCCCGACCCGCGGCTCCGCAGTGATCGATACCAGCCCGGGCTCGCGTTCAGTCCAGGTCAGGCGCTGACCGGCGGCTCGCAGTTCCGCGAGATCGGTCCACCGCTGGCCGTCTGCGGGCACCCACTGGCGCTCATCGGCGCAAATCGGGCACACCGCCGGAAGTGGCTCATCGTATTCAACGGCACAGGTCGCACAGATCCGCATATCGCCACGTTAGCGGCCCGGCCCGCCGCGCGCCTATATTCGTCGGTGCGGCTGTGGCCCGGGGCATCGTCATCTCCGTTGCGGGGCAACGATTATGACGACTTTCGCGGCGAAGCCGCCTACCGAATCGCTCCCACCGGGGCGGGTTTGAAGCCGGGGAAAACGGTGGCGCTCGACGCGCCGAGCCGCTTGGTCACGACTTCGGCGAGCACGCTGCGATAGTCGGTCGTCACGGGCACGTCGGCGTCGTCGGTGGCGGCGAGCCTCGTCCATTTGCCGTAATAGCCGCCCCTGACGCCGCCGCCGAGCACGAACATCACGTTGCCGTGGCCGTGGTCCAGGCCGTAGTTGGCGTTCTCCTTGACGCGACGCCCGAACTCGGAGATGGTGACCAGCGTGACGGTGTCGCCGCGGCTGCCCAGGTCGGTGTAGAACGCGGCCAGGTTCTGCGCGAGCGACTGGGAGGCGCGCAACATCGCGCCCCACTCCAATGTGCCGAGGCCGGTGTGCATGTCCCACCCGCCGTCGTGATCGACCGCGATCACCTCGACACCGACACCTGCCCGGATGGTGCGCGCGCTCGCTGCGAGGGCCCGGCCGAGGTCGTCGTCGGCGTACTTCGCACCGTTCGCCGGTTGGGCTGCGCTGGCACGGACCGGGGCGAACGCGTTTACCGCGGCGAGGGCAGCGCGGCCGCCGCGACCGATCTCGCCCGCTGCGGCGCTCCACGTAGTGCGCATCGCGGTGGTGCGACGCGGATTGTCCTGCGCACCGGCGAGTGACATGTCGTCCACCGACGTCGTCGTCACCGTCGCCCGCGGTCCGTACAATGCGGTGATCGGGGTGGACATGCCCATTCCCATGCCGCGCAGGACGTTCGTCGAGCTATCGCGGCCGACCAGGCGGTTCAGCCAACCGATCCGCGCGGCACTGCCGGGGTCGGCGTCCTCCAACTCTTCCATGGCCGCAAAATGGGACCGGTTCGGCGCGGGGAGCCCGGTGGCGTGCACGGCCGCCATCTTGCCGGCCTTCCACAGCGGCATCAGCGGAGCCAGGTTCGGGTGCAATCCGAAAAATCCATTCCTGGCAAGCAGTTTCGCGGCCGGAATCGCGATATTCGGCCGGGCCTTGTAGTAGGCGGCATCGCCGTGAGGTACGACGAGCGAGAGCCCATCGGCCGCACCGCGCAGCGATACCACCACCAAGACCCTGCCGACAGGCGCTGTCGCATAGGCCGTCTGCACGAGCGTGGTGCCGAAAAGTGCTGTGGTGGCGCCGATTCCGATCGCACCGCGCAACAACGTCCGCCGGCTGATCCGGTAGTCGTCGCACTCGTTGCATGCGGGCGCTTCGTCGTTGCTGCGCATCGGTCACCTCGTCATGTGGGTGGGAGTGTCGAGGAACACGGTGAGCAGTCGCGGCATCTGCCAGCGGATCACGTCGTGGCCGGCGGTGATCGTCGTGGTCGGTGCGCAGCCGATCGCGTCGCAGGCCGCCTTGGTCAGGATCCATGTCGCCGGGCGTCCCAGGATCGATCGGGAGAGATGGTCGACGAGGTCGCCGAACGCCATGCTTGGGACCGGCAGGCGAGCGGCGGGCTGCAGGTACGTCACGCCCGCACTCGGCCACCATCCGCCCGCCATGTCCTGGTGGATCTGGAACGACGCCAGCATGCGCGACACCGACACCCACGCGGCCGCTTGATCGGGGCGCCCGTCGGGGCGCGGCCAACCGAACGGGCGCATTCCCAGAGCTGTTGTTTGCCACAGGATCTCATTGGCGGCGGGGGCGGTGGCCGATGGCCGGCGTAGGGTCGCGCCCAGCGCCCGGTAGGTGGCGACGACATCCTCGTCCGGCGTGCGCACCTTGGCGCCCGCCGCGGCGCGGAACTCGGCACTGTCCACCAACTCGAGCAGCACCGGTTGGATGGCCGTCCGGTTCGCCAGATAGACCCCGGCGAGGCGATCCACCAGCTCCGATGACGGCGCGTCCGAGACGAACCGGATCGCCAGTTTGCGCGCAATCCTCCGGGCTGTGGACGGGTGGTTCGCCAGATAGGAGAGGTAGGCGCGGGCTGCGGCCTGTCCATCGGTAGCCGCGTTGGGATGCTCGAAGTCCAACACCTTCACGGTGCCGGTCCAGTGCGCGGTCGGGTCGTACCGGACGTTCCAGGTGTTCCAGACGTCGACGCGGTAACCGGTCAGGATCCGGGCCGAGTTCTTGACGTCGTTCTCGGTGTAGCCCGCCTCTCGGCCCACCGTGTGCAGTTCGAGCAGTTCGCGTCCGAGGTTCTCGTTCGGTGCCTTCTTGGTCGATTGCGCGTTGTCGAGATAACAGCCCATGGCGGGATGGGTGACCGCGGCCTGCAGCAGCCGCTCGAAACTGGTGAGCGCCAGCGCACGGATGGTTGTGCCGTATGACGCCCGAAAGTACTGCGCGGCATCGGCTTCCGCGGGGACGTGGAGGTGGTTCTCCCAGAAGGCCGTCATGGTTTCCAGCACCTGGGGTTCGCTGTGGATGCGGCGCGCCAGGCACCAGCGCTCGTAGTTGGCGACCGCCTCCCAGATGGGCTCGGTCTTCTTCCGATCCCGGGCGAGCAGCGTGCTGGTGCTGGCCGTGTTCGATGCCCACCACGCTGCCGACGCCTGATAGAACGTGTCCGGCGCCGACGCCGCGAGTTGCTGGGCGAACCAGCGCCTCGCCCCACCCGCGGCGGTAATCTGCTTGCCCAACGCGGGAGTCCAGCCGCCGGTGAACCGGTTCACCAGGTGCAGGTCTTCCGGCGCGAGTATCGGAATCGGCTGATACACCGCAGTTTTCGCCGTAGCGGCCGGCTTGTCGAGCGTTCTTGCGGCGCGACGCGGCGCGGCGGGGAGGGCGGCGGCTCGGGAGGTATCGGCGGCGGGTTCGGCGGCGGTGGCTCGAGCCTCGGACATGCTGCCTCCTTCGCCGACACCGATGACAAACCTTATCGGCAGCCCGGCGACGGACATAAGGATTCCGGGGCGAGTCGCCGACATGAAAGGTCTGGCGCGAGTCGCAGGAAAAGGCTCCGGCGCCGAAGACACTCGGTGACGGGAGCCGAAAACTCTTGGTGATAGAGCCGAAGAGACCCGATAGCAGGAGCGGCGCGGTCCGTGAGAACGGCACGGTGCGCCTGTGGCACGACCCTACCGTCAGGGCCCGCACGCCGATCGGTCAGCGGCGCAGAGCGCTGCCTTCTTGAGCGCCCGCAGGGGAATCGCATACCAATCGGTTGACGCTTCGGGTATTCTCGGGGCGTGAGCATTCAGATCGCTGTCCGTCTCGATGACCAGGACCTGGCGACCCTCGACGCGGAAGTCGCTGAGGGGCGCGCCGCCAACCGATCCGAAGCCGTGCGCCACGGGATCGCCCGCCTCCAGCGTGACCAGCGTTATCGAAGCGAAGAGGCGATCCTCGCGGACCTTGCGCGACGTGGCGAACCTATCTATCCGGACCTCGACGGCATGCTGGACCCGCCACACCCCGTGCTTGACTGATGCGCACCATCGCCTTGGTACAGATGGACAAGCGGCGGCCGGCGTTGATCTTGACCCGCCAATCGAAACTTCACCTGCTCACCTGGGTTACCGTCGCGCCGATCACCAGCACCATCCGCGGCATCACGAGCGAGGTTCCGGTCGGGCAACGCAACGGGCTCGATCACGACAGCGTCGTGAGCTGCGACAACATCACAACTGTGCGCCGAGCCGCGGTCGGCGAAGCCATCGGTGTCCTCCTCGACGATCAGGAACCACAACTGGCCCGCGCGATCAGCGACGCGTTCGAGTTGGATTTCACGTAGCAGCCCGCGCCAGTCACGGATCGGCGATCGGGACGTGCGTCGAGGTCTGGCTACCGTGCTTCAGCAAGCACACGCCGTGCGATGGCTTCAACCTGTTCGACGGTCACGACGGGGGCCGCGGAAGCGTTCAGTGCTTCCCGAAGCAGCCGCCTGACGAGTGCCGATGTCGGGATCTGAGCGGCCGCGGCACGCTGTTTGAGTTGCGTGTCGAGCGCGGTGTCGATGCGCAGGTTCAGCGGAATCGTCAATGCAGCATTCTTCTCGGCGATCTCCATCTCCGCAGCCTCGGCCTCTTCGTCGGCATATTCTTCGCGGGCGGCCCTGACCTCTGCCGCGATACGCGCGTCCCGGTGGTCTGTCGTCATCTGCCTACCTTCCTTTCTCGTATGCATCCAGATCGCCGCCGGTGGTGGGCCACGCAGTCACGCCGGCGTGGTCGGTACCGGTGGCGATGATCGTCATGACGAATCCAGCGGTCTCGGAGTAGCCGATGATTCGAACCGCGCCGGTGCGACTCTTCGGATCGGGGTCACGAACAATGCGATTGCGATCACGAGCGGCCTCCAACGTCCACTCCGGCTCGATGTTTGTCGCGCCCGGATACCTGTCGCTGCGGTGACGGATGTGATCGGCGTCTTCGATTCGCCACCACAGGTCGTCAAGCATGTATCACATTGTAACGCACTCCACGTGTGGAGGGCGATGCACGCGCCGTGCTGCTGCGAGCCGACATGCGTTAGCCGCGGGTCAACGCACCGCCGACGCGCGGCTCAGCGCTTCGCGATCGCCGCGGCGATCCGGTCGACGATCTCGCGCAGCACGGGACGAGGCGTGGCCATGTTCAGCCGCGCGAATCCCGCGCCCGGCGCGCCGAACGTGGCGCCCTCGTTGAGCACCACGCCCGCGTTCCGATGGACCCAGTCGGCCGCCGGCTCGCCCAGCTCCAGCGCTCGGAAGTCCACCCAGGCCAGGTACGTCCCATCCGGCGGACGAACGCGCACTCCCGGCAGGCGATCGGCGACAAGATCGACGAAGGCCGCCCGATTCCCGGCAAGATACGAGCGGACGTCGTCGAGCCACGGCCCGCCGTCGCGATAGGCGGCAATGTTCGCAGCGACCCCGACTGTCGCCGCGCTGTGCGTCACGATGCCCGGCAGCGTGCGCCAGATCCGCGCGTCACGCTCGTTCGAGACGATCGCCGCCGCGCACTTGAGCCCCGGCAGGTTGAACGCCTTGGAACCGGACGTGCCGGTGAGCGTGTGCCCGGCCGCGACGTCCGAGATCGACGCGTACGGGATGTGCGGCGGCGAGTCCGGGTAGGTAAGCGGCGCATGGATCTCGTCCGCGAACACCCTGCCGCCATGCTTGTCCACGATCTCGCAGACGGCGACCAACTCGGCGCGGGAAAGCACGCGCCCCACCGGGTTGTGCGGATTGCAGAGCACCAGCAGCTCGCCGCCGGCCTCGAATGCGGCGTCGATACCGTAGAGATCCAGTGTGTAGTAACCATTCTCGACATCGCACGGCACCTCGATGATGCGGCGGCCATGGGCGGGCGGCACCTCGAAGAACGGCATGTACGCGGGGGTAGGCAGGATCACCGCCCCACCCGGGCGCACGAAGTAGTCCAGCGCAACCTCGAGGACCTTGAGCACATCGCTCACCGAGTGCACACCCGACGGGTCCACCGACCAGCTGAACTGCGCCCGCTGGAAATCCGCGCAGGCCGACGCGAAATCCGACTCCATCCAGTGCGGCAGGTACCCGGTGTTGCCGTCTGCGAGGAGCTTCTCTACCGCAGCCGAAACCGCCGGCGCCACACCGAAATCCATCTCGGCGATGAACGCCCCGATCTCTCCCTCGGCCGGAACCGTCCACTTCCGGCTGCCCCGAACGCGGAGCTCCCCCGGCGTGACAGCGTCGATGGCGGCAGCGAAATCACTCACCCCGTGACCCTACGACGCCGCCCGCCCCGCCCCCCACGCGGGCGACCGTGCCGCTCCGGTTGCCGGAGCAACGGGTATGACGATGTTCGCCCGCGCGGGGCACAGCGGATACAGGACAATAGAGCCGTGAATCCACCTGCTGACACACCCATCGATTACGTGGTCTTCGATCTCGGCGGAGTCGTGCTCCAGGAGACCGACGCGCTCGACCACCTCGCCGAGCGGATCGGTGCGCCCAGCCGGACCACCGCCGCGGAGTTCCGGTCGGCGTACTACGCGACCCGCCTAGACTACGATCTGCATTCCGATTCCGAGCGGTATTGGTCGCAGGTGGCACTCGCCTGCGGCGCGCCGGAGCCACGCGCAGCCGATATCGCCGATCTCACCACGATCGACAATGCCGGCTGGTTGCGGGTGGACGCGGTCACGATGGAGCTGATCGTCGCCTTGCATCGGGCCGGGGTGGCGCTCGCCGTGCTGTCGAATGCACCGGCGGCCCTGGGCGAGATGGTCCGCCGGCAATCCTGGGCGGGCATGTTCCAGCACATCGTCATATCCGGCGAGATCGGGATGGTCAAGCCCGATCTCGCGATCTACGAGGCGTTACTCAAGGCACTGGACGTACCCGCGCCCGCCGTCGCCTTCACCGACGATCGCGCGGACAACGTCGCCGGCGCCGCGGCAGCCGGGATCCGCGGAATTCCGTTCACCGGCGCAGACGCGCTGCGGCAGAATCTCCAGAACCTCGGCGTGTCGATCTGACCGTCGCCGGCCCACCTATGTGCGCGGAACCGAGTATGACGATGTTCGTGCGCTCACCCGTCCGGTCAGCGCTTGCCGATCTGCCTCCGCGCGGCCACCGAGGCGACGACGTAGACGACGCCCGCGACGATGGCGATCCAGAAGACCGTCTTGACGAGAAAGCTGAAGATCCAGCCGACGAGGCTGAACGCAATAAACAGGACGACGATGATTCCGACGATCTTGAAAAATTTCTCCATGGGTCCCCTCCGGGTATCCGCTCCAACGGTCCGTCATATGCAGCATCACCTACGGTGCCACGTGATCAGCCGCGCCGCCGTCGGGGTTTGCCCCGAATCGCATGCGGGCTTCCCCCCAGATTCCGGCGCAGGATACCCCGCAGCGCTGGCCGCGCCGAGCGGTGCGAAATGCACCGTTCTCGGTCCGTTTTGCCGGATATTTCGCACCGCTCGGCGATCAGTCCGACATGTGCGCATCAACTGAGGTAGCGCTGCAACGCCGTCAGCGCGCCGTCCAGGGTCTGCCTCGCCCCCGCAAAAGACATGCGCACGTACCGGTTCCCGAGCACGGGATCGAAGTCGCGGCCAGGGGCCGTGGCCACCCCCGCCGACTGCAGGAGATCCCAGCACAGCCGCTCCGAGTCGTCGGTCAGATGCGAGACGTCCGCGTAGACATAGAACGCCCCGTCCGCCGGCGCGAGCCTCGTGAATCCCAGCCCGCGCAGGCCGTCGATGAGCATGCGCCGGTTGTCCGCATACCGGCGCACATGCTCGTCGCACTCGGCGTAGGCGTCGAAGGCGGCAATCGCCGCGTATTGCGCGGGTGCGGGTGGGCAGATGGCGACATTGCCCGCCAGCGCATCGACGGTGTCCACGAGATCATCCGGGACCAGCATCCAGCCGATGCGCCACCCCGTCATGGAGAAGTATTTCGAGAAGGAGTTGACGACGATCCCGGAGCGGTCGGTCGACCACGCCGAATCCGGCTTGCCGGCAGTGGCGCCATCGGTGAGATAGGTGATGCCGTGGTAGATCTCGTCCGAGACAAGGCGGACCCCGTGTCCAGCGCACCAGGTAGCGATCCCGGCCAATTCCGGGCCGGACAGCATGGTGCCGGTGGGGTTCGCAGGGCTCGCGACGATGAGGCCGTCCAGACCGAGGCGCTCGATCATGGGAACGGTGGGCTGAAACCGGGTTTCGGGTCCGCACGGGATGTCGACGACCGTACAACCGAGTGCCGCCAGGGTGTTCCGGTACGCCGGGTACCCGGGCCGGGCGAGACCGACCTGGGCGCCC
>JAFIHI010000005.1 GCA_017848755.1 Nakamurella sp.
ACGCCGGGGTCCCCGCGCTTCCGGTCCGGCCACCGCGACAACCCCGCGTCCGGGGACGGGCCCCGTTCCTGGGCGCTTGTCGAGGCCGGCGGCCGGCGGGTGGTGCGCATCAGTGGGGTGGGGGACGTGCCGGTGTCGAAAAGGGCCGGGAAGCAACTCGCCCGGCTCGAAGCCCGCGGCGGGGTCGCTGCGACGCTCACGGTGACGCGTCGGCGGGCGTCGAGCGGATTCGTGTGGCGCGCCACCATCGGCTACAAGAACGTGGCCGCACAGAAACTGCCGGAAACCGGCCGGCTCGTCGGCGTCGACCGGGGTGTCGCGGTCACCGCAGCGACCTCCGACGGCGACCTGCACACCTACCCGCAGCTCGCGAGGACCCTCCGCGCGCAGGCTGATGCGCTCGGCGAGGCGAAGAGCGGTAAGAAGCGCGGGTCGCGGGCGTGGATTCGTATCAGCCGCGACATCGCCAAACTGCGCAGAAGGGCCGCGAACCTGGTCGACGACTGGGCACGGCAGGCCGCGATCGACATCGTCGCGAAGGCCGATGTGATCGTGCTCGAAGACCTGCGGCCTGCAAACATGACGAAATCGGCGAAGGGCACGGTCGACAAGCCCGGTGTGAATGTGGCGGCGAAGGCCAGGCTGAACCGGGAGATGCTCGCCGCAGGTCTTGGAAGACTTCACACCCGTATCTGTGTCAAAGCGGAAGAGGCTGGTCGCAGGTGCTGGATCGTGAACGCGAAATACACCTCGCGGACGTGCGCGGCGTGTGGGCATGTGGCGAAGGCGAGCCGTGTCTCGCAGGCCGAGTTCGTGTGCGTGGCGTGCGGGCACGCGGCGAACGCGGATGTGAACGCCGCGATCAACATTGCCGTGCTTGGCGGCGCGGCGGAGGCCGCGTGGCGGGCCGCGGGCGAGCCCGGGCTTACTCGGCGTGCGCCGCGCCTACGCCGCCGAAAGGCACGACCAGCAGCAGCCTGAGACCCCTCGAGGGTTTCAACTGGCGCCGGGGCGGCACCAGGGCCTTGAGTAGAACGGACAGAAACTGTCCACAGCCCCTTATATACCACACCCGTCACAGGCCGGTTCCGGCGCGGAACTTGCCGCGGCGGACAGCTGTTGCCCGAGCTGTACCGAAATCACATCGGTGAGTGCGTGCGACCCCGTCGGATTCTTCCCAGCAACGGCCCCGGCCCGGCTATCGGCCACCTGCGCCACCCGGTCGGCGGCTCGGTGCTGCGCCAGGTGCCGGCGCCGGACCCACAGTGCGATGATGCTCGCGGTGACGAGGAACGCGATCGGCACGCACACGGCCAACACGGCGACTTCGTGGGCGGGAAGGGCGTAGGCGAACCACAGCACCTGGTTCAGCAGGCTCGTGAGCAATGCCACCATCGACACCCCCGATGGATCGGGGACCCGCAGAATCGCGCGCAGTTGGGAGATCTGCCCGATCGAGCCGGGCACGAACGCGACGGCCGCGTACGCGAGCGGCCCGAACATCATGTCGGCGCCGAATGCGACGGCGGCGACGGCGACCGGGATCGACCATGTTGTGATCACCGGCAGCTTGTGCGCGGCGACCAACTGCCACAGGACCCACGCGGACGTGACGGCGAGCAGCGCGTTCGGCCAGATGATCTGCTGCGTGCCGTACAGCAAACCGTGTGCGCTCCAAGCGATCCCGGCGATCAGCATGGTTTGCCAGGTGGTGGTGGAGCCCCCGGCGACCGATCGCGTCATGGCGATCCGGGCACCCTGCGGAACGGCGAGGGAGGCAGACGAGAGCGCTGCGATCCAGCCGATCGCATCCACGACGGACACTGCTACTCCACTTCAAAGGGGCACCACAAACGAACGCCATCGGTAGCGATTCGGCCGTCTCGAGTCTAGACGCACGCCCGAGCCGGGGCCGCTGACAGGGCAGGCGACGCGGGGTCAGTTCTGGGTCAGGGGCAGCGTTGTCGGGCCCCAGCCGACGAGAGAGCGAGTGAATTGCCGGCCTTCTGGGGCGGCGATGACGCAGAAGTCGGGGGCGGGGCCGATCGTCACGGTGTACTCGGTGGGCCCGGTGCTCGATCCCCTAGCCCCCTGTCCCTCGGCGCCCGCATCCAGGGCCGCGCCCGCATGGGACTGGGCGGGCGGCGAGACGACCAGCAGGGCGAACACGAGCACCAACACCGCAAGACCGACGACGGCTCGGGACCGGGAAGGCCCCGAAGGCCGGGGAGGTCCGGAAGGCTCCGAAGGCCGGGAAGACCACGAGAACCGCGACCGGGAATGCCGCTACGACCGCGACAGGGAAAACCGGGAACCCGTCATCGCCGCCGCATCCGAAGAAACGAGAGTGCGGGCACGAACATCGTCATACCCGCACTCCCCTCAGCCGAACGCGCAAGCGCGCTACCGATCAGCCGAGCGCGCTCGCCGACCCATCATCCGCATCCCCGCCCGAGCTGCCGGCTCCGACCGGAACCGCTTCCGGCACCACGGGTTTCGGCTCGCCGCGGAACGTGAACTGCTTCTTGCCGTCGACCTCCAGAACGTCGACCACCACGATCTGGCCGGGGCGGACCTCGTCGAACAGGATCTTCTCGGACAGCGCGTCCTCGATATCCCGCTGGATGGTGCGGCGCAGCGGCCGCGCACCGAGCACCGGGTCGAACCCGCGCTCGCCGAGCAGCTGCCGCGCCGACTCCGTCACCTCGAGGCTCATGTCTTTGTTCGCGAGCTGCGATTCCACCCGGCCGAGCATCAGATCGACCATGCGCCGGATCTCGTCGGTGGTGAGCTGGTGGAAGACCACGACATCGTCGATACGGTTCAGGAACTCCGGCCGGAAGTGCCGCTTGAGCTCGTCGTTCACCTTCTGCTTCATCCGGTCGTAGGTGGACTCGGCGTCGTTGCCCTGGGTGAATCCGAGGCCCACCGCCTTCGAGATGTCCTGCGTGCCCAGGTTCGAGGTGAACACGATCACGGTGTTCTTGAAGTCGACCGTACGGCCCTGGCCGTCGGTGAGCCGACCGTCCTCCAGTACCTGCAGGAGCGTGTTGTAGATCTCCTGGTGGCCCTTCTCGATCTCGTCGAACAGCACCACGGAGAACGGCTTGCGGCGCACCTTCTCGGTGAGCTGCCCGCCCTCCTCGTAGCCCACGTAGCCGGGAGGCGCTCCGAACAGGCGGGAGGCCGTGTACCGGTCGTGGTACTCGCTCATGTCGACCTGGATCAGCGCGTCCTCGTCACCGAACAGGAACTCGGCGAGCGCCTTGGCGAGTTCGGTCTTGCCCACCCCGGACGGACCGGCGAAAATGAACGAGCCGCTCGGCCGCTTGGGGTCCTTGAGCCCCGCCCGCGTGCGGCGGATCGCCTTGGAGACGGCCTTGACGGCCTCGTCCTGCCCGATGATCCGCCTGTGCAGCTCGTCCTCCATGCGCAGCAGCCGCGAAGTCTCCTCCTCGGTGAGCTTGAAGACGGGGATCCCGGTCCAATTCGCCAGCACCTCGGCGATCTGCTCGCCGTCCACCTCGGAGACGACGTCCAGGTCACCTTCCTTCCAGGAGCGCTCCCGTTCCGCGCGCTGCGACTGCAGTTGCTTCTCCGAGTCGCGCAGGGCTGCGGCCTTCTCGAAATCCTGCGAATCGATCGCGGATTCTTTGCGGCGCCGGATCTCGGCGAGCTTCTCGTCGAAATCGCGCAGGTCCGGCGGGGCCGTCATGCGACGGATGCGCATGCGTGCCCCGGCCTCGTCGATCAGGTCGATGGCCTTGTCCGGCAGGAACCGGTCGGAGATGTACCGGTCGGCCAGCGTCGCCGCGGCCACCAGCGCATCGTCGGTGATGGTGATCCGGTGATGCGCCTCGTAACGGTCGCGCAGACCCTTCAAGATCTCGATCGTCATCACCACCGACGGCTCGCCGACCTGGATCGGCTGGAAGCGCCGCTCCAGGGCGGCATCCTTCTCGACGTACTTGCGGTACTCGTCGAGGGTGGTCGCACCGATGGTCTGCAACTCGCCGCGGGCCAGCATCGGCTTCAGGATGCTCGCGGCGTCGATCGCGCCCTCCGCGGCCCCGGCGCCGACGAGGGTGTGGATCTCGTCGATGAACAGGATGATGTCGCCGCGGGTGCGGATCTCCTTGAGCACCTTCTTCAGGCGCTCCTCGAAATCGCCGCGGTAGCGCGAACCGGCCACCAGCGAGCCGAGGTCCAGCGTGTAGACGTGCTTGTCCTTCAGCGTGGTCGGCACATCGCCGCGCACAATGGCCTGGGCGAGGCCCTCCACCACCGCCGTTTTCCCGACACCGGGCTCACCGATCAGCACCGGGTTGTTCTTGGTGCGCCGGGACAGCACCTGCATCACGCGCTCGATCTCGCTCGCGCGGCCGATCACCGGGTCGAGCTTGTTCTCGCGGGCCGCCTGGGTGAGATTCCGGCCGAACTGGTCGAGGACCAGCGACGTGGACGGCGTGCCCTCGGACCGCCCGCCGCTCTCGGCCGCCGACGTCTCCTTACCCTGGTAACCCGACAGCAGCTGCAGAACCTGCTGGCGTACGCGGTTCAGGTCCGCGCCGAGCTTTACCAGCACCTGCGCGGCGACACCCTCACCCTCGCGGATCAGGCCGAGCAGGATGTGCTCGGTGCCAATGTAGTTGTGACCAAGTTGCAGGGCCTCCCGCAGCGAGAGCTCCAGCACTTTCTTGGCGCGCGGCGTGAACGGGATGTGCCCGCTCGGCGCCTGCTGCCCCTGCCCGATGATCTCCTCGACCTGCGAGCGCACCGAATCCAACGAGATACCCAACGACTCGAGCGCCTTGGCGGCGACACCCTCACCCTCGTGGATCAGGCCGAGCAGGATGTGCTCGGTGCCGATGTAGTTGTGGTTGAGCATGCGGGCCTCTTCTTGGGCCAGCACCACCACACGGCGGGCTCGGTCGGTAAACCGTTCAAACATGTGCACTCCTTACGGGCGTGCGCTGGGTGGCGGAACTCGCGACCGGGCGCCTGAACCCGGCTGGTGGCTTCAGTCTAGGCGGCACGCCGTGTGCACCGTTCCGGTTCGGGACGGCGCTCAATACCGCATATGACGGTGGTCGCGCCCACGCGCGTTCCGGACGCCGATGCCCCGGCGCCGTCCGTCCCGGACTCGTCCGCTCACCCGGCACGTCTTCCACGGTGCCGAACCCGGCGCCGTTTCGCCACCGCCGGCGCTACGCCGAGCGCGAACACGCCCGCCACACGGGTGCGGCGGGCGTGTTGCAGTGCTGCAGCGACTCGGTGTCGCAGCGGCTCAGCGTCTCAGTGAGCGGCCTCGAACGCTTCCATCACGGTCGCGGGCAGACGGCCACGGTCCGACACCTCGTAGCCATTGGCGCGGGCCCAGGCCCGAATAGCGGTCGTCTGGTCGCGATTGGACGCCGCGGCGGGACGGCTGCGCGCTGCACGAGCTGTTCGCACACGCCGGCCCGACACCTTGCGAGCGTGGGCCACGTAGGTTGCGAGCGCGTCGCGCAGTTTCTGCGCGTTCTTGGCGCCGAGATCGATCTCGTACACCACGCCGTCGAGGCCGAACGAAACGGATTCGGCGCTTGCCGATCCGTCGATGTCGTCGACCTTGGAGACTGTCGTCACAATTGCCATGTCTGGGCTCCTAGGGGTGTTCGCAAAACAATACGACCCATGAAGAGTAGATCAAACCGGGGCGAAATAAAAACGCCCGGCATTGTGGCGCGTCGAACAGCGCGGTCGATCAGATATCCGGACGGACGAACGGGAAGAGGATCGTCTCCCGGATACCCAGTCCGGTCAGTGCCATCAGGAGGCGATCGATGCCCATACCCATTCCCCCGGTCGGCGGCATTCCGTACTCGATGGCCCTCAGGAAATCCTCGTCCAGCCGCATCGCCTCGTCGTCGCCGAGTCCGGCGAGCCCAGCCTGTTGCATGAACCGTTCCCGCTGAATCACCGGATCCGTGAGCTCGGAGTAGCCGGTGGCCGTTTCGAATCCGCGGATGTACAAGTCCCACTTCTCGGCGAGCCCCGGCGCAGAGCGGTGATCCCGTGTCAGCGGCGAGGTCTCGGCGGGGAAGTCGCGCACGAAGGTCGGACGGACGAGCGTGTCGGCCACCAACTCCTCGAAGATTTCCTCGGCCAATTTGCCGGGGCCGTAATGCGGAGCCACCGCGATATCGAGCCGCTCGGCGATTGCGACGAGCGTGTCCCCGCCGGTCGTGACGTCGATCTCTTCGCCGAGGGCCTCTGATATCGCTCCGTACAGAGTGATGGACGGCCACTCACCGCCCACGTCGAGTTCCGAACCGTCGGCCATGGTGACGACTGTCGACCCAGTCGCATCGATCGCCGCACGTTGCACGAGCCGCTTCGTCAAATCACCGATTCCGTTGTAGTCGGTGTACGCCTGATAGCACTCAAGCATCGCGAATTCCGGGGAATGCGACGAGTCGACGCCCTCGTTGCGGAAGTTCCGATTGATCTCGAAGACACGGTCGATGCCGCCGACCACACACCGCTTGAGATACAGTTCCGGCGCAATCCGTAGATATAGGTCCATGTCCATGGCGTTCATGTGGGTCACGAACGGCCTGGCGGTGGCGCCGCCCGGCTGGTTTTGCAACATGGGCGTCTCGACCTCGATGAAGCCGTCAGCCGCGAGCGTGGCGCGCAGCGACCGGTTGACGGCAGCGCGCAGTTCCACGACCTGGCGGGCCTGCGGCCGCATGACGAGGTCGACGTATCGCTGCCGGACGCGCGTTTCCTCGGAGAGCGGTTTGTGGGCGACGGGCAGCGGGCGCACCGCCTTGGCCGCGATCTGCCACGAATCGGCCAGCACGGAGAGCTCACCACGTTTGGACGTGATCACGGTGCCGGTCACGGCCAGCACGTCACCGAGGTCCACGAGCGCCTTGAAATCCGCGAGTGAGTCTTCGCCGACCGAGGCCACCGAAATCATCACCTGGAGTTCGGTGCCCATCGCGCCGGCGCCGGCTTCCCGGATCATGACGAAACAGAGCTTTCCGGAGTTGCGCAGGAAGATCACGCGACCGCTGATGGCCACACGCGTGTCCGTTGCGGTGTCCGGCGGAAGGTCGGGGAACTGCGCGCGAACGTCCGCCAACGTGGCCGTCCGCTCGATGGTGACCGGGTACGGCTGCCGTCCGCTGGCGAGGATCCGGGCCCGTTTGTCCAGACGGATGCGCATCTGCTCGGGAAGGTCGTCGGATTCGGACACGGGCGACTCCACGGTCTGGTCAGAAGCGGTCACGGGGGTCAAGACTACTGGGGGCGAATGCGCCGGATCGCGGTCGGCTGCGGGGAGCGTCAGCGGGAAGCCCGGGTGCTCCGCGTGTTCGGGCGCGCCGTCGGCGCCTGCGCATAGAGCGACTGCACACCGCCGGGTGCTCCGCGTGTTCGGGCGCGCCAGGTGCGCGACCGGCCGGCGCCAGCGTTGCCGCTTCGGGTCGCTATTCCCTGCGGCGGCGGCGCGGGACACCGGTGAGCCCGTAGGCCGCGAGCAGTTCATCGACCGAGACCGTCTCGGAGTGGTCGCTCGTGGCTTTCGGCTCGTCGGCGGGGGCCGGTGCTGTGGTCGCGGGGGCCGCCGGCGTCTCGATGGCTTGCGCCGGCCCGGGTGCGGCGGTACCGGCATCGGCAGCGGTGTGGTGGGCCGGTGTCGACACCGGTGTGTTCTCTTCGTCCGGGTTCTCTTCGTCCGTCACGCCGACCTTCGGCGTGACGAACGCCGCCGGCGGGTATGACGTTGTTCCGGGCGTATGCCGTTCGTGATCGCCTGATGCCGGCGGAGGCGGGCTCGCCGGTGCCGCCCCGTCGTCCGACTGCGCGACATCGCTTTCAGTGCCAGTGGTTTCGGACGGGCTCGGCTCGGCAGCGGCATGCCGGGACAGCCGCGAGCCGCCTGCGGGGCGGGCCGGCGGCGCGGTTATCGGCGGTGCCCAAGCGATCTCCTGTTCCACGGGAGGCTCCGTGACGCGCCCGGGCGCGGTCGCCGTGTCCTCGAGCACGGCGACGGCCGCGCCACGAACCAATTCCCGCCCACCGTCGGCCTGCCCGGCGTGGGCTACCTGGGCAGCCTCGGGCCCGGACAGCACCGGTTGCCCGGCCCTGAAACGCGCGGATTCCGCGGACAGTGTCAACCGCGAGACGAGGAGTTCGCCGTCCGCCAGCGAGGACAGCACATCGGTCAGCCGGTCCAGCTGTTCGCGCAGTTCGGCGATCTGCTGCGACTGGGTCGCCACCATCTGTGCCGCCAGGTCCGCCTCGAACTCGTGGCGCGCGGACACTTCGCGCTGCAGTTCGAGCTGGTAGGCAACCTGCGCCTCGCCCTCGCGCAGCATGGCTGCCTTCGCGTCACGGCGTGAGCGGGTGACCGCGAACGCGGCGATGAGCGCGGCCCACAGCGCGAGCACCACCGCGAGCCGCAACAGGAGAGGATCCTCCGAGACGATGGCGAGAACCGTGGCGCCAGCCGCGACCAGGAACCCGATCACGAGCAGAATCCGCAGCATCACCGGGGTCGCACCCCGTGATCGCGCAGATCCGGGCTCATCCATACCGGCAGACTACCGGGCGGCCGCGCGCCCACCGCACACGGCCGCGGGCGGCGCGGCAGGGCCCGCCACCCCCGGCAGCAGTCGAGTCGCAGCAGGGTCTCGGCAAGGTCATTGCCGGGCATGGGCAGGGTCGTGACGAGGTCGCGGCGCGGGCCGGGACCACCGTCTCCGACCGCCCGCACCGCCCGCGGTACGACCACCGTCATCGACCCCCGGGCGGATCGACACGTGGTGCACGGCAGCAATATTCGAGCCACAGTGCCCCGCCGAGCAGCACCGCCGCACCGACCAGACCGATGGTTGCCGTGACCGCGTCGGCTGCCGCGGCGACCGCGAGCGCCGCCTCGGGCCAGACGAACAATGCGAACCCAAGCCACAGGCCGATGAGTGCCGCCGCGGCCAACGCCGATGCCTTGGCGACGCTGAGCGCACGGGCGGCCACCAGCGGCGGCACCGGCGGCCTAGGCGGACCGGGCGGACCGGGCGGGCGGGATGAGGCGTCCCGGTCGACATGGCGCGGCCGGATGCGGCTGCGCAGGCCCCACCCCGCGATGGCCTCGCCGATTCCCAGCAGCCCCGCCGACACGCCCGCGAACCGGGGCAGTCGCGGGATAGAACCGTAGTTGAACCGGGTGAGCAGATAGGCGCCGACGCCGGCGACGGCAGCCACGATCACCAGGTCCCGAATCCGGGTCGGCCCGAGACCGGTGTCGTTACGCGCCAAGGCTGCCCACTCGTTCGATCCCCGAGACGTTTAGTGCGGCAATGAGATCCACGATCGGCCCGTGGTTCGGGAGTACCGCCGCCGGCTGGATCTCCGCCCATGGCACGAGCACGAAGCCGCGCTCGAACGCCCGCGGGTGAGGCAGGGTCAGGTTCGGATCGTCCGAGATCACCGGCTCGGTGTCCGGCCCGCGAACATCGTCATACTCGAAGGTGCGGCCTTCACCGGGGCGGGCGGGGCGGACGCTTCCGGTCGGCCGCTGCCACACGGCGATCACATCGACGTCGAGAGTCCTCGGCCCCCAACGAATCTCGCGCCGACGGCCGGCGGCTTGTTCAAGGGTCTGGGCGCGCCGCCACCATCCGCCGGCGTCGGTGGCGTCGTCGGTGACGATCGCCGTGAGGTTGAGGAAATCGTCTTGCGGCACGGGCCCCCACGGCGAGGTTCGGTATAGGCCGGACACCGACGTGAGGACGGGGCGCAGCGCCGTGACCGCGGCGGCGAGATATTCCCGCGGCTCGCCCAGGTTCGAGCCCAAGGAGAGGACGGCGGTCGTCATCGACGGTCGCCCGCCGGTCGATCGGGGCGCTGCCGAGCGGTGTCCGGCAGTGCATCCTTGGGCAGTGCGGACCTGCGCACGGTGACCGCGACATCGGCGAACTCGAGCGGTATCGGAGCCTGCGGCTTGTGGACCGTGACCTCGACGGCGTCCACCGGCCAGCGCGCGATCACCGCGTTCGCGATCTCGCCGGCAACCGCCTCGATCAGGTCCCGCGGCGGTCCGGCGACGACGCCCCGCACGAGGTCGGCGAGCGCGCCGTAGTCCAACGTCGACGCGAGGTCGTCATCGCGTGCCGCGGTGGCAAGATCGAGCCAGACGGTGACGTCGATGACGAAATCCTGCCCATCACGTTTCTCGTGATCGAAGACGCCGTGGTGACCGCGGACGGTGAGCCCCGTCAGCGTGATGTGATCACCGATCATCCGTCACACCACCGCCCGCTGCGGGGCGCCGACCGGGTGCGGCGGCTGCTCCGCCACGCCGGACGGCGCGCACCGCGTATCAGGCGCCGGCGGACGTCCGGACGTCACCGGCGCGCATTCCGCAGCCGGCACGAGGGGCGTTGGCGCAACCCCCACAAGAGGCACCGCCGGCGAGGTGCCGGGCCGCTCGGCCGCGCCGAACGCCGACCCCATAGCCGAGGCCACGGCCAGCGCGTCTGCGGTGGAGCGCGCGTCGTGCACGCGCGCCGCCCACACTCCCTGTTGCGCCGCGAGCAGACTGATGGCGGCAGTGGCGACCTCGCGCCCGTCCGGCGGTCGCGGCGTCCCGTCGCGGCCGGCCAGCAGCGCGCCCAGGAACCGCTTTCGCGAGGCGCCGATCAGAATCGGCCATCCCGCTTTCACGAGCTCATCGAGCCGACGCAGCACCTCCCAGTTGTGCTCCGCCTCCTTGGCGAAGCCGAGCCCCGGGTCGAGGATGAGGCTCCGCTCGTCCACCCCGGCGGCGACCGCGGCATCGACCCGGATGCGCAGCTCACGGATCACATCGGCCACCACGTCGCCGTAGTGGGCCAGGTTCTGCATGACGTCGCTCGGCCCGCGCCAGTGCATCAGAATCCAGGGCACCCGGGCGGCGGCCACCACCCGGGCCATATCGGGATCGGCCATACCGCCCGACACGTCGTTCACGATGGCGACCCCGACGTCGATCGCGGCCTCGGCGACCGCGGCACGGGTCGTGTCAACGGAACACGTCACACCCGCCGCGGTGAGTGCGGCGATCACCGGCACCACCCGTGCCCGCTCGGTCACCGCGTCGACGCGATGTGCTCCTGGGCGGGTCGACTCGCCGCCCACATCCACGATGGCCGCCCCGTCGGCGACGAGCTGCAGACCGTGGGCGATCGCCGCGTCGGTGTCGAGCCATTTGCCGCCGTCGGAGAACGAGTCCGGCGTCACGTTCACCACGCCGATCACCCACGGCATCGGCCCGTACGCGGGCACCAGCATCGCCGTCACCGGCCTATCGGCCGGAGGCGACCGGCAAGGCGCATCGTTACCTGCCCTCGGGCGGCGCCCACGGGTCGGCACTGTCGGCGCCGGGTTGGTCGGCGCCGGACTTGTCGGTGACGGGCGCTGAATCACCGCGGTCGCCCGAATGCTTGGGCGAGCCCACGCCATGCGCACCGTCCGGCGATGCGGCGCCGTCCACTCGGCCCGCGCCCGGCACAGCGCCGTGATCCGGCACAGCGCCGTGATCCGACACAGCGTCGTGATCCGGGACGGCCGGTGGCACATACCCGTTCGTCCGAGCAGCACCCGGCACGGCTCCTGCGCCGTGGTTCGGCGCGGTGGGAATCGGCTGCGTCTGTCCCGGGTGGACAGGCACCGCGTGGGCCGGCGCCGGCACCGGTTGACCAGCGTTCGGCTGCGGGCCCCAGCCCGGCATCGGTCCGAGCGGCCCCGGCAGCACGCCACCGGACCAGTTCGGTGGCGCGTCGTATCCACCGGCCCCCGATGGACCGGGATACGGTCCACCGTACGGCTGGCCCGGGTAGCCCGGGCCGGGGACCACGCCCGGATAGGGCCCGCCGGGCTGCCCCGGCGCAGCGGCGGCACCGACCGGGACCGGCACCTCGGAGCCGCGAGGCTTCCGCGGCGGCGGTGGCGGCGGCCACGGTTCGCCGCGTTCGATGGCCAACTCCCCCGGGGTCTTGATCGGCGGCCGGTCGGACGGCATGCGCGATCCGAAGTCGTCGAAGTCGGTGATCCGCGGCCGCTTCTTCACGTCCGCGAAGATCACCTCGAGTTCCTTGCGCTCGACCGTCTCCTTCTCGAGCAGCACGCCCGCGAGCCGATCCAGCACGTCCCGATTGGAGTCGAGCACCGCCCACGCCTCGTTGTGCGCCGCCTCGATGAGAGCCCGGATCTCCTCGTCGATCTCGCGGGCCGCCTCGATCGAGTACTCGGCCTGGTGGCCGTAGGTGCGGCCGAGGAACGGTTCGTCATCCCCGGTGCCGTACTTCACGGCACCCAGCTTCGCGCTCATGCCGTATTCGGTGACCATCGACCGGGCGAGCTTGGTGGCCATCGCGATATCGGACGAGGCGCCGGTGGTCGGTTCCGCGAACACCAGCTCCTCCGCCGCCCGACCACCCAACGCCATGACCAGACGAGCGATCATCTCGGACCGCGTCATGATCGATTTGTCGTCCTCCGGCACCACCAGTGCGTGCCCGCCGGTGCGGCCGCGCGGCTGGATCGTCACCTTGTAGACGGGCTCCAGGCCGGGCATTGCCCACGCGGCGAGCGCATGCCCGCCCTCGTGGTACGCGGTGATCTTCTTCTCCTGCTCGGAGATCAGCCGACCCTTGCGCGCCGGCCCGCCGACCACCCGGTCCACGGATTCCTCCAGCGACTTGCCGGTGATCAGCGTGCCGTGCTCGCGGGCGGTGAGCAGCGCCGCCTCGTTGATCACGTTCGCGAGATCGGCGCCGGACATGCCCACGGTCCGCTTCGCCAGCGCGTGGAAGTCGACGTCGGCGGCGAATGGCTTGCCCTTCGCGTGCACGCCGAGAATCGCCTCCCGACCGCGCAGATCCGGGTTGCCGACGGGAATCTGCCGGTCGAACCGGCCCGGCCGGAGCAGCGCGGGATCGAGGATGTCCGGCCGGTTGGTCGCAGCGATCAAGATGATGTTCGCCTTCGACTCGAAGCCGTCCATCTCGACCAGCAGTTGGTTCAGCGTCTGCTCGCGCTCGTCGTGTCCGCCACCCATGCCGGCGCCACGGTGCCGGCCGACGGCGTCGATCTCGTCGACGAACACGATCGCCGGCGCGTTCGCCTTCGCCTGTTCGAAGAGATCGCGCACCCGGGAGGCGCCGACGCCCACGAACATCTCGACGAAATCGGACCCGGAGATCGAGTAGAACGGCACCCCGGCCTCACCGGCCACGGCCCGGGCGAGCAGCGTTTTGCCGGTGCCCGGAGGCCCGTACAGCAACACACCCTTCGGGATCTTCGCGCCGAGCGCCTGGTACCGCGCGGGATTGGCGAGGAAGTCGCGGATCTCGTCGAGCTCCTCCACCGCCTCGTCCGCACCGGCGACGTCCGAAAACTTCGTCACCGGCATGTCTTTGGACAGCAGCTTGGCCTTGGATTTGCCGAACTGGAGCACCCTGTTCCCGCCGCCCTGGGCGTTGTTCATCATCCAGAACAGGAACAGCAGGATCAGGCCGATAGGAATCAGATAGATGAACAGGGAGAGCAGCGCCGACTCCGTGGAGTACGTGACGTTGTATCCGTTCGCCGGCTTGGCGGCGATCACCGCGTCGAAGATCTTCTCCGATGCGTTCGCCGGATAGATCGAATAGATCTGGCTGGCATTGTCGACCGGCTTCTTCAGCGTCAACCGCAGTTGTTGCTGCTTGTCGTCGATGATCGCCGAGCTGATGTTGTTGTCGCTGAGCTGCGTCATCGCGACCGACGTGTCCACCTGGGTATACCCACGCGTGTCGTCGGACAGGTAGGAGTACGCCATGTATGCGATCAGCGCCACGACGATCCACACGAGTGGCGAGCGGAGTAGGCGTTTGCGATCCATGCGATGTGCGGCCACGTCTCGCGGCCTCGACCCTCCCGTAGTCCTGACGAGCGCGAAGACCGGTGGCTACTCCGCGCGGGGCCGCCGGACGCGTGTCAGGCGCCCTGCCACGCGACCCAGCCGTGGCCAGCCCGCGCAGCGTACGACCGTAGACTGCTAGCCTACCGTTTGCAGGCGGCCGAAGTGGCGGCGTGACCGTGCTACCGATACGCCCTCAGCGATACATGTGTTCGGCGAGCAGCCCCACGAACGGCAGGTCGCGATACCGCTCCGCGTAATCGAGTCCGTAGCCGACGACGAACTCCGGCGGGATGTCGAATCCGACATACTTCACATCGATGTCCGTCGTGACGGCGGCCGGCTTGCGCAGCAGCGCCACGACGTCGATGGAGGCGGCCCCCCGCGACGCCAGGTTCTTGTGCAGCCAGGACAGCGTCAGCCCCGAATCGATGATGTCCTCGACGATGATCACGCGCCGCCCGGTGATGTCCCGGTCGAGGTCCTTGAGGATCCGCACCACGCCGGACGACGAGGTCGCCGACCCGTACGACGACACCGCCATGAATTCGAGTTCCGCGGGAATCGGCAGCGCCCGGACGAAATCCGTCAGGAACATGACGGCGCCCTTGAGGACGCACACCAGCACGGGCGGTTGGTCGCCGGCGTGGTCGTCGGCTACCGCGCGAGCGAGCTCAGAGACCTTGGCCTGCAACATCTCCGCCGGTATCAGCATCGCCTTCAGCTCGCCGGCGTACCCGTAGGCGAGGCCGGGATCGGCCCCCTCGGTGACGGGGATGGCATCGGCGGTACTCAGCACGGTGGTCAGCGTGCGCCGCCGCTCCGTCGCCTGCGCGCTATCGGTGCTCATGACGCACAGCCTGCCACCCCGCCTGGCCCGGATGCGCATCCGGGGTTGCCGGCCGCAGGGTCAGCACCGTTCGGCGTCGCACTGCGTCGACCGCCCCGGCCAATCGCACCGACTGCCCCGTCCGACCGCGTATGACGATGTTCTCGAGCGACACCAGGTTCCGGAAGGTGAGCGTCGTGATGCCCTGCTGCTGCGCGACCCAGGTGCGCAGTGCCCGCCGCCGCACGGCGCTCGGCCAGCCGGCGAGTCCTGGGCAGTCGAGATCGCCGTCGTCGCCGCAGTTCTCGGACAGCGCCCGCCCAGCGATCTCGTCCAGGGCGGCGAGGTCATCGCGCATCAACTCGGCCGTGCGGGCGAGCGCGGGGATCACGCCGCCGCAGAGCACATCGTCCATCAGCGGCAGCACCTCCAGGCGCAGCCGCACCCGGGTGAATGCCGGATTCTCGTTGTGCGGATCCCGCCACGGGTCGAGACCGATAGCCGCACAGGCATTCTCGGTATCGGTGCGACGGATCCCGAGAAACGGCCTGCCCCACGGTTTTCGCCACGGGCACATGCCCGCGATGGACCTGGGCCCCGATCCCCGCGCGAGCCCGAGCAGCACGCTCTCCGCCTGGTCGTCGGCCGTGTGCGCCAGCAGCACGGCGGCGTGCGGGTCGATTGATCGAGCCAGGCTTTGGAGCGCGGCATATCGCGCGGCCCGCGCCGCCGCCTCCACTCCCCCCGGACCCGACGCGTCCACCGTGAGCACGTCGACGCGACCGAACCCCATGCGGGACAGGCGGTCCGATACCTGATCCGCGACGGCGGCCGAGCCCGGCTGCAAGGCGTGGTCGACGACCACGGCGCTGAGCGCGCGATCCGGGCGGGCGGCCAGCACCGCGCCGGCAAGCGCGAGCGAGTCGGCGCCGCCGGAGCAGGCCACCACCAGCGGCGCGCCTGCGGGCACGTACGACGCGGCGCACCAGCGCAGCACGGCGCGGGTCACGGCGTGACCGGCCAGGCCGGACACGTCGATCGGCGCCGCCTGCATCGCCCCCGCCTCTCAGCCGAGCACGCGCCTGATCCAGGCGGGGGCGTCGTCGATCTCGCGCACCGTGGGCAATGTGTCCGGCGATGTGAAGACCTCGTTGAACCGTGCCATGCCGACCCGCTCCACCACCGCGCGGACGAATGCGGCTCCGCGCGCGTACTGCGCCAACTTCGCGTCCATGCCGAGCAGGCTGCGGATCAGGCGATCGAGGGGTCCACGCCCCTTACGGCGTCGCTCGGTGAACGCCGCGCGGATCTCGTCGACCGAGGGCACGACGGCCGGCCCGACCGCATCCATCACATGATCGGCGTGACCCTCGAGCAGCGTCATCAGTGCCATGACGGAGTCGAACACCCGCTGCTGTTCCGGCGTCTGGATACGCCGCAGCCAGGAGTCGCCGACCGTTCCGGGCGCCTCGCGGGCCGCGTCGCCGCGGCCGGTGATCACCGAGCCGACACGACGGAGCACCTCGGCGGAATCCGTCGGCGCCACCGCCGCGTAGTCGGCCACCAGGGAGCGGAAGTAGTCCGCCATCCACGGCACGGCTGTGAACTGCAGCCGGTGCGTGCTCTCGTGCAGGCACACCCAGAGTCTGAAATCCGCTGGCACAGCGCCGATCTCGCGTTCCACCTTGACCACGTTCGGGGCGACCAGCAGCAGTCGTCCCCCGTGCTCACCGATCGGGTCGTACTGTCCGAGCACCCGCCCGGACAGGTAGCCGAGCAGGATCCCGACCTGGGAGCCGGCGGCCGCGGCCCCGAACTCGACAGCACCGAACTCAGTAGCGCCCAGCCGGTCCGTCAGCGGTTTCGTGAGGACGGCCATGCCCGCGGCGGATGCCGCTATCCAGCCGCGCCGGTCGAGCACCTCGGCGTCGGCGATCGGCAGATCCAGTCCGAGGCCCGTCGTCTCGCGGACGCGCCCCTCGGCGACGGTCGCGAAGGAGCGCAGCTCTTCCACCACGGCCCGCGCCTCGGACGGCGTCACCCGCGGGCCACGCGGCGCCAAGCGTTGCCCAGCGCGAACGGCTGCATCCCAGTCGATCGGATTCGCCGTCATACCCGGTGGCCTCGCCCGATCCACGGGCAGTACCTATCCACGCAGTACTTATTCACCGCGGGCCTAGCCACTACAACCACAACCGCGGAGCGCGGCAGCCAGTGAGTCCAGCGCGGGCCGGGTTCCGGTCGTCTCACTGTTGAGCACACCCGCTGAGTTGAACGCGAAGACGATGATGCGACCGCCCTGATCCGGCACGTACCCGACCAGCGCGTAGGTCGACTCGAGCGAACCGGTCTTGGCCCGCACCCATCCGGCGCCCGCCTTGTTGTCGGGCTGCGAGAACCGCGGCGGCGCCAGCGTTCCGGACACCCCGGCGAGCGGGAGGCCGGTGAGCAGGATCCGTTGGATCGCGGGCTTACCGGCCACCGCCATCGCCATGACCTTGCCCAGCACCTGGGGCGGCACGCGATCGAGCTCGGACATCCCCGACCCGTCCTTGATCACGACGCCGCTGGTGGACAGGCCCATATCGCCCAGCACCTGCAGGATCGCGGCGGAGACCCCGGCGAAGGACGGCGGCGCCCCTCGTGCGATCGCGGCCTCGCGGGCGAGCGCCTCGGACAGCACATTGTCGGACTGTTCCAGGGCCTGCGCCAACAGTGTGGACAGCGGCTGCGACTCGACCTTGGCGATGACCTTGGCATCCGGCGGTGCTTGGCCGTCGCTGATGGGCAGATCGTCCTTCCCCAGCGCGTGCGCCAGCGCCTTCCCGGCCGTCATCGCGGGCTCGCCGGTCCGCGGCGAATCCTCGTTGCCGGGGTCGACCCGGTCCGCGTCGACCATCAGGGCCTGCATCTTGGTGATGTAGCCGTGCGCGTCCTGCGGCGTGCCGCGGATATCGTCCGCGTTCCAACCGTCGGCCATCTCCGGGCCTTGCCAATAGGAGGTGTCGAGCACGATGCTCTTCACCTGCACGCCAGCGGCCTTGATCTGCGCGGCCAGGTCGGCCACCGTCGGCCCGCCCGGAAGCACCGTCGGCGCTCCCTGCGGCCGCGCCGAGAGCGTCACGTCGCCGCCGCCGACGAAGACGATCTGCCCCGGCTGCTCGCCCATGACGACCTTCGTGGTCAGGCGCCGGTTCGGGTCGGTGGACGCCAGGACGGCCGCGCCGGTGAGCAGCTTCATGGTGGACGCCGGAAGCCGCGGCTGTTCGGCGTTCTGCTGCCACAGTGTGGTGCCGGTCTGCGGGTCGATCACGATCCCGGTCAACTGCGCGACGGCCTTGTTGGCGAGCGGCTTCGCGAGCTGTGCGGTGACCCCGGCCGGCGTCGGCGCGGTGTCCGACGGCTTCATGGGGACGATCTGCGGTGTGGGAATGGCAACCGGCGGGTCGGGGATGGCGGACGGGTTAGTGGTGGAGGTCGCCGACGTGGTGCCGGTGCCGTTCTCCGCCGCGTTCGATCCGATGAGCTGCGGCCACACGATCACAGCCGCGATCGCCAGCACGATCACGACGAGCAGCGTGCCGCCCACGATCCAGCCACGTCGCCTTGTCCATCGCCCGAGGTTCACCGGTCCATCCTTCCACGGGCCGCGGACACCGGGCCCCGTCTGCCCCGCCCCAGCCTCTCATCGTGACCTTTGCTCGCCCCCGAGCCTCCGCGCGATCGAGGAGGGTGCGCGGGAGCCGACTAGACTCCTTCGACGGGACCGCCCCGACGACGAACGAGCGAAGGAGGCCCGCACGGTGGACTTCGACGTCATGATCGAGATTCCGAAGGGGTCCCGCAACAAGTACGAGGTCGACCACGAGACCGGGCGCATCCGGCTCGACCGCGTCCTGTTCACGGCCACGCAGTACCCGGCCGACTACGGCTTCATCGAGGGCACCCTCGGGCAGGACGGCGATCCGCTCGACGCGCTGGTGCTGCTGCCCGAACCCACGTTCCCGGGCTGTATCGTGCGCGCGCGGGCGATCGGCATGTTCCGCATGACGGACGAAAAGGGCCCCGACGACAAGGTCCTGTGCGTTCCGGCCAAGGACCCTCGGCAGGCGAATCTGCAGGACATCTCCGACATGGGAGAGTTCGATCTGCTGGAGATCCAGCACTTCTTCTCCGTGTACAAGGACCTGGAGCCGGGGAAGAGCACCGAGGGGTCGAACTGGGTCGGCCGCGGCGATGCGGAGACGGAAATCCGGATCTCCTTCGATCGCGAGCGGCAGCGGCTGGCCAGGGACGGGCGCTGATTTTTCTCTTCGCCGAGCGGTGCGAAATAGCGGACATACCGGACGGAAAACAGTGAATATCGCACCGCTCGGCGAGGAACAGAGACGCCCTACCAGTGATTGTGCGGACCGGACACCCGCTTGACGTTCGGGCGGACGTCCACCAGGTAGACAAGGACACCGATCATCGCGGCGAGCCACAGCAGTGACTGCGGTGCGAACACCGGTCCCGGGAGGATCGCCAGGCCGAGCACCACCGCGCAGGCGACGGTGATGCCGAGCCAGGTCGCCTTGGTCTGCTTGTCCGCTGCCGGGAACGCGTCCCCGCGCCGGCTCGCCGCGTCGATCACGCAGAAGACCCCCAACACCGCGCCGCCGTAGGCCAGCACGAGGTTGATCGAGTACATGATCTGCAGCACGACGATCCCCACGGTGCACAGCCTACGGGGCGGCGCTCCGGAACTCGCACATCCGCGGCCTACCCGCCGCAGCTCCCCAGCTCACCCACAACCCGGTGAGCAGCCGTCCCCGCCGGTGAGCACGTGCCGCACGGGGTGCTCGCCGGGGAGACGGCTGCTCATCGTGTGGGCCGCCGGGACTGTTTACTGCCGGGGCTATTCGCTGGCCGGCTTCGCTCCGGGCTTCGCGGTGGGCTTGGCCGCAGGTTTCGCGCTGGCCGCCGGCTTCTTGGCCGCCGGCTTGGGCGCGGCCTTCGCAGCATGCGCATCACCCGGAACAGCGTCATCGGCGCTAGCCGTTTCTTTTCCTGCCTCCGGCGCGCCGGATTCGTCGTGTTCCGGCCGGGCCTTCGCGACCGTCTCGCCGCCGCGTTCCGCGAGGTTGCCGTAGACCATCGCGACGAACCGGGTGTAGGCCTCGACGGTGGAGCGCAGGTTCTCCGGGGAAAGCGAGTTGGTGAATTCCTGCGCCTTGGCCGGCAGTTCGCCGACCAGCTTCTGCGCCTTGCCCGGGACCTCGGTCGCGAGCTGCTCCAGGTGGTGCGCGACGTCGCTGGCAACCTTCTGCGCCTTGGCGGGGAGATCGCTGGCGAACGCCTTCACGTCGTCGCCGCTGGGCACGCCGCCTGCGGCACCGAGCTTTCCGCTGACCTGCTCGCGCAGCTGGGCGAGACGCTCGACTGCCAGGTCACCCGCGCCGATCGCCGCGAGCAACGGCTTCGGCAGGTCTCCGAAACGCGCTGCGAGCTTTTCGATGGCGCTGTCGGACACATTCTTGATGTCGGTCAGTAGGGACATGATCACTCCTTGTGTGGAACCGATCAGCTGGCCTGATCAGGGGACTTGTCGGGGGACTCTGGCGGGGTAGTGCGGTGGTCGTCTGTCGCGTGCTGTGCGCCTTGTCGTGCGCTTTGCGACTCGTGCAGGAACGCCCGGTAGATCTCGGCGAGGGAGGCCTTCTGCCGTTCGGTGAGGTTCGGGTCGGCGCGGATCGCGTCGGTGACCTCGCGCGCTTCGGGCAAGTCGGCCGCGCGCAGGATGCCCGCCCTGACGAGCAGCGACTCCGCCGAAATCGAGAGCCCATCGGCGATCTGGGCCAGAATCGCCGCGCTGGGCCTGCGCAGCCCCCGCTCGATCTGGGACAGGTACGGGTTGGACACCCCTGCCTTGTCGGCGAGCGCACGCAGTGAGATCTGGGCGGCCGTGCGCTGCGCGCGGATGTAGTCGCCGATGTCCCGGACGGGCGCGAGCATCTCCCGGCCCACCGCACTGAGTTCCTTGCCGAGATCCATTGCGCACCTCCCGTCATCGACGTCATTATTCTAAGCGTCTCTGCTTGCAATTGCAAGCAGTCGGTTAGCGATACCGGTCACAGACCTTCGACGCGACCGGTCGCCCGCTGCTAACCGAGCACGGCCCGCGCGACGGAGTAGATGGCCAGCCCGGCCAGCGCACCGACCACCGTGCCGTTCACCCGGATGAACTGCAGGTCCTTCCCGATGTGCAATTCGATCGCGCGCGCGGTGCGCGTGCCGTCCCAGCGCGCGATCGTGTCGTCGATGATCCCGGTCAGCGCCCGGGCATGGTTCGCGGCGAGATAGCCTGCAGCGTCGGCGATGTAGAGGTTGATCTTCTCGGATATGACGGAATCCGTGGTCAAGCGGTGTCCGAATCCGACGAGCCCGTCGACGATAGCGCGGCGAAGCCGAGAGCCGGGATCCGCCGCGGCATCCGCCAGGCCGCGTTTGGCACTCTCCCAGACGCCGGAGGCGAGCACGCGCACCTGCGCATTGCCGGCGATGCGCCGGGCGGCGTCGTTGGCCCGGGCCCGGGTGGTGGGATCGGCCTGCAGATCGGCCGCGAACTCGAGCAGGAACCGGTCCAGCGCCCTGCGCAGCGGGTGCCCCGAGTCGACTTTCACTGCCGTGGCGAATGTTTCGACCTCGTGATAGACGCGGTCGGCGACTATCGAGTCGACGAATCGCGGGCTCCAGCCCGGCGCCCGTGCGGTGACGATCTTCGTCACGGTCTCGCGGTTATCGCGGATCCAGGTGTGGCAGCGGTCCACGATGACGTCGACCAGCGCATGGTGATCCCCGCGCCGGAAGACCTCGCCCGCCACGCGACCGAGCGGCGGGCCGATATCGGCCTTCTCGAGCGTCGTGCGCGCCAGGTCGGCGATCTGATCGGCCACCACGTCGTCCGACAGCACCGTCTCCAGCCCGCGGATCACGGACGCGACCTCGCCGGCGACCTGCTCGGCATGCGCCGGATCCGCGAGCCATGCGCCGAGCCTGGCGGCGATATCCAATCGCGAGAGCTTTTCCCGTACCAGGCTTTCCGAGACGAAGTTCGCCGCGACGAACTCGGACAGCGCCGAACCGATCGAGTCCTTGCGACGCGGGATGATCGCGGTGTGCGGGATCGGCAGCCCCAACGGCCGGCGGAAGAGGGCCGTGACGGCGAACCAATCGGCGAGCGCGCCGACCATGCCGGCCTCGGCCGCGGCTCGGACGTAGCCGAGCCAGGGATACGTCCGCTCCAGCAACCAGCAGGCGACGAACACGATCCCCATCGCGACGAGCAGGGCGGTGGCGAACATCTTCGCCCGGATGAGCCCGCGCCGCCGCATCGCATCTGCGGAGCCCATCTCGAACGTCACCCGCCCATTGTGACCGGCAATCGGCCGCGACAGTGGGCGGGACTGAGGCGGGACTGAGGCGGGACCTAGGTGAGACACAGCCTCGGGCGACGAACCCTGTAGAACTTGAGGAATGACGACGTTCGCCTCCGGGCCCTTGTCCGATCCCCTCGCGCCGCGGCCCGTGTCCGATCCCCTCGTACCGAAGTTGCGGCCGTTCACGTCCACGATCTTCGCGGAGATGACGGCGCTCGCGACCGCGACCGGCGCAGTGAACCTGGGCCAGGGCTTCCCGGACAGCGACGGGCCGGAGGCCATGCTCGAGGCCGCCCGTGACGCCATCGCCCACGGCGTGAACCAGTACCCGCCGGGGCCGGGAACGCCGGAACTGCGCCGGGCCATCGCCGCGGCACGGGAGCGGGACTACGGGCAGCGGTTCGACCCGGAGGGCGAAGTGCTCGTCACCGTCGGCGCCACGGAGGCCATCGCCGCAGCGATCCTCGCCCTTGCCGGTCCGGGCGACGAGGTGGTGATGCTGGAGCCCTACTACGACTCCTACCCGGCCGTCGTTGCGATGTCCGGCGCCACATCCGTTGCGGTGCCGCTGGTTCGCTCGGCCGCCGGGCGTTTCGAACTCGACGCCGACGGACTCGCGCGTGCCGTCACGGACCGCACGCGCCTGCTGCTCATCAACAGCCCGCACAACCCGACCGGGACGGTACTCAGCGCCGCCGAACTGGCCGCCATCGCCGAGATCGCCATTGCGCGGGACCTGATCGTGGTGACCGACGAGGTGTACGAGTACCTGACATTCGATGCGGCGCAGCACATTCCGATCGCCACGCTGCCAGGGATGGCGCAGCGGACAGTCACGATCTCCTCCGCGGGGAAGTCGTTCAACGTCACCGGCTGGAAGATCGGCTGGGCCTGTGGGCCGGCCCCGCTGGTCCATGCGGTCCGCGCGGCGAAACAGTTCCTCACGTTCGTCGGCGGAGCGCCGTTCCAGCCGGCGGTCGCGTACGCCCTGACGACGGAGCGGGACTGGGCCTACGCACTTCGGGAATCCTTGCAGCACAAGCGGGATCGTCTCTGCGAGGGCCTCCGCGCGGCTGGGTTCGAGGTCACGGTTCCGCAGGGCACCTATTTCGTCCAGGCGGACATCCGGCCGCTGGGCGAATCCGACGGCATGGCCTTCTGCCGGACCCTACCCGAGCACGTCGGAGTCGCCGCCGTGCCGACACAGGTGTTCTACGACAACCCTGCCGACGGCGCCCATCTCGTCCGGTTCGCCTTCTGCAAGGCGGATTCGGTGATCGACGAGGCCGTGTCCCGCCTCGCCCGGTTGTCGCCCCGCACCTGAGGCGCGCCCCAGCGGCCCTCGCGGACCACGTCGACCGTGCGCGCGAGGTGGCGGGCATCGCATTGGACTAAGCGGCGACTACGACGACGTTTCCGGCCTGCCAGCCGGCCTGGCCGATGTGTCGTGTTACCCGAACCTGCTCGGCGAGTTGGCCGACCGAGGATGGAGCGATGCGGACCTCGCTGCGCTAACATCTCGCAATATTCTGCGAGTTCTGGACGCGGCCCGCGAGATCGCTGACCCGGGTTTCGGAGCCTGACGAGCTTCGACACCGTAGGTCGCGCCTTCGTCCCGGCTCACGCTTCTGTCGCTTGCACGGACCGCCTGGAGGGGCCATGACGATCCGTTCCGCACGATTCGCCGTTGCTTGTTTCATCGCGACGCTGGCGCTCGCGGGATGCAGCGTCTCCATCGTCGGGACCCCACAGCGGCTGACGGAGGCAGCGGCCACCTCCGGACCGCCGTCGGCGAACTCGACGAGCACCCCGCCGACGACCGGCACGACCCCGGCGGACGCGGCCGACAGCCCGGCCTGGCAGTTGCCCACCGCTTCGCCGACCACCGATGTCCCGGACAACTTGGTCGGCCTGAAGAAGGGCGCGCCGCTCCCGGACATACCGGTGTCCGGCGGCATCACGACCGATGTCGACGCCATCGCCGTCAGCGCGATCGCCGACCTGATCACCTATTACGGCCAGATCCTGCCGAAGGATTTCGGGGTCGGCTATGCGCCGCCGCGGGAGCTGGTGTCGTACGACTCGACCGATCCGAACGATTCGGTCTGCAATGAGTCCACCTACGAATTCGTGAACGCGTTCTACATGAACTCCTGCAACACCGTCGCGTGGGACCGCGGCGTCCTGATGCCGATGCTCGCCGACGAGGTCGGAACGCTCGCACCCGCCGTCGTGCTCACCCACGAACTCGGGCACCAGGTGCAGTACCTGCTCGGCGAGTCCGACACAACGCCGACGATCGTCATGGAGCAGCAGGCCGACTGCTACGCGGGCGCGTTCTGGCGGTGGGTGTCCGACGGTCACTCCGCCCACTTCACCTTCAACCAGAGCGAGGGCATGCGTCAGCTGCTGTTGTCGCTGTTCACGGTCAAGGACCCGGTCACCGTCATCGATGCGGCCGGCGGAAGCGGAGCCGCGGCCGATCCGGACGCGCACGGGAACGGGTTCGATCGGACCTATGCCGCGACTCTCGGATTCACCTCGGGGCCGGTGCGATGCAGCAGGATCACTCAGCAGGAGATCACCCAACGCGGCCAACAATTCCCGTTCGTCGGCGATCCCAAGCAATTCGGCAACGTCGACATCACCGAGGACGTGATCAACGGGCTCGTTGCGACGGTGAATGAGTACTTCACCGCCGTCATGCCGGGCTACCAGGCGCCGAAGCTCGTTACCTACGAGGGCCGGACCCCGCCGCCGTGCGCCGGTTTCACACCCTCGTTCCCGGTGGCGTACTGCCCCCCCGAGAACACCGTCAGCTACAACCTCGCGGAACTGCAACGCATCGGGACGCCGACCGCCGGATGGGACTCGTCGAACGGCGACTTCTCCGCGATCATGCTGCTGGTCACCCGATACGCGCTCGCCGCTCAGGCCGTGGGCCATTCGCACATCACCGGGAACAACGCGGGTCTGCGCGCCCTGTGCTACGCAGGCACCTGGGCGACCTGGATGCGAGATCCGCGGGGCGCCGACGAGTATCAGCTCTCGCCGAACGACCTGGACAAGGGCATCTACGAGATCGTCTCAGCGCCGCTCGCGGGCGCGGATGCGAACGGCGCCACCACCGCGCTCACCGTGGAACGCGTCCAGGCATTCGACATCGGCGTGACGCACCCGATCCCGGACTGCTTCGACTTCTACGAGAACTGACCGCGCGCCCGGCTCAGCCGGCTGTGCTGACGCGCGGCTTCGCCGGTCCCACGCTGTCCGAACCGTGGAGTCCGCTTCGCGACCGGCTCAGCCGACGGTGGCCGGGTGGGGGCCGATACGCCCATCGCGGTCGAGGGCGTCGATCGCCGACACATCGTCATCGGCGAGGGTAATTCCGGTCGCGGCGAAGTTCTCCGAGATACGCGACGGTGTCACGGATTTCGGTATCGCGATGATGCCGTGCGCCAGATGCCAGGCGATCACGACCTGCGCGGGCGAGGCGCCGTACTTCTCCGCAACCGCCACCACCGCCGGGTCCGCCAGCAGCGCACCACCCTGCCCGAGCGGCGACCACGCCTCCGTGGCGATCCCGTGGTCGGCGTGGAACGCGCGCATCTCGCGCTGCTGCAGATAGGGGTGCAATTCGATCTGGTTGACCGCGGGCACCACACCGGTCTCGTCGATCAGCCGTTGCAGGTACTCGGCCGTGAAGTTCGATACGCCAATCGATCTCGCCCGCCCGGAGCGCTGGATCTCGATGAACGCCCGCCAGGTGTCGACATACTTGTCCAGCTGAGGCTGCGGCCAGTGGATCAGGTACAGGTCGACATAGTCGATCCCGAGGCGCTCCAGGCTGGCGTCGAAGGCGCGCAGCGCCGCGTCGTGGCCGTGGCCGTCGTTGTTCAGCTTCGTCGTGAGGAAGACCTCGCCCCGGCCCAGGCCAGATTCCGCGAGCGCCCGGCCGACGCCGGACTCGTTCCGATACATGGCGGCCGTGTCGATGCTCCGGTAACCGACCCGCAGCGCCTCCGCGACCGCCGGCTGCGCCTCGCCGTCCGGGACCTGCCACACGCCGAAACCGAGCTGCGGCATGGGCGCGCCGCTGGAAAGTGCCACCGTGGGAACGTTTGTCATGGCTCCGACCGTACCGGCAGCGCCCCCTCGGATTCCGACGGGTCGCCTATGACGATGTTCACGCCCACACGCGTTCCGTCAGCCGGCGACAAACTCCCCGAGCGCAGCGAGCAGGCGGTCGGCCTCGCCGATTGTGTTGTACGGCGCCAGCCCGATCCGCAGGCCGCCCACGTCACCGAGGCCCAGGTGGCGCGACGGCTCGAGCGCGTAGAAGTTCCCGGCCGGCGCGTTGATGTTCCTCGTCGCGAGGAACCGATAGGCCGGAATCAAGATCTCCAACAAACGCATGCGCGAACTCGAGACCGACGGCACCCTCACCCGCCACGACTGGTACGGCGAATGGAACTACACGCTCGATCCAGCGCCCGTGGCACGCCTGGATTTATAATTCGCTGAACGCTCAGTGATCATGATGGTGGGAAGGTTGCGTTGAATGCCTTGGTCCACTCCGGATCGCTTGGCGGATGCAGGAGTGCGCGTGTTCCTAATGGTTTGCTGAGTTCGATTGTGGACCGCCCGACCACGAACGTTGAAGCGCACGCACCGTTGCTGACGGTTCTGTTACTGAGTACCCATAGTTCGACCGTGGTGGTGGTTTCGACGACGTGCACACCGACCGGCACTGTGCATCCCCCGTCGCCCGCCGCGTAGAAGACGTCAAGGCTGCGACCCGACGGCGCACTGGCCAGCCGCCACGGCATGCTGATCGCCGATCGGAGTGCCGTGGTGCTGACCGTGACGGCGGTAGACGCGGCTGGCAGGTCGGCCTCATGCGATGGCCGCAGCGGATCGAGCGAGGCAGGCGCGGAGGGAAGCGCCACAGCCGCGTCTGGCTGATGCCCCCGGTAGCCGGGGGCGTCATGGGTGGCGACCCACGCGATGACCGTCACGGCCAGGATGCAGCAAACGACAGCAGTGGCGACGGCCAGCGGCGCCCAACGTTTCCTGCCGCGTCGTACGCCGTTGGTGGCTGCACCCGGTGGATCACCGACGGGGAAGGAGAACTTCGACTGGCCAAGACCTGCATCCACGCCCCTGTGCCAGGCTGCGCCATCCTGGATCAATTGGTTCTCGACGAGATCCGAAGCGTTAGACATGATCATGTTCTCCCAGCAGGTTCGCTAGCTCGTGCCTGGCGTCGAACAAGGCTGACTTGACCATGCTCGTAGTCCGTTCGAGCAGACGAGCGATATCGGCCACAGGAAGATCGATGTAGTAATAAAGGATCACAACCTGCCGCTGACGAGAGCTTAAGCGATTGATTGCCGCGCGCAGGTCGAGATTGGCTGCAAGGTCGTACTCCTCGGCCGACCGATCGGGCAATCTCCACTCGAGTGCGTGCTTGCGACGGCGCCACCGCTGTCGAGCCAGGTCCGTGACGACCGCGGTCAACCATGCTCCAGGCGATCCTCGCAGCGGATCGAAGGTCGTCCTCTTGCGCCAAGCGCGCAGCAGGCTGTCCTGCACCAGATCCTCGGCATCCTGCCTCGTTGCCGTCAACAACACTGCAACGCGCAGCATCACCGGGAGGTGGGGCCGTATCCAGTCCTCAAAGGGGTCGAGGCAACGGGCTCGTGGTTCGTGGACACCGAAGCGGTACCTCCTTCTGGATTCCCAAGCGTTCGCCGCGTTGCGTTGGTCGGGCGTGTATAGACGCCACTTGTACTACTGGCGAGTCGGCTTCGTCGGTTGGTCTGGTCTCAAAGAAAGCTCCGACGCGACCGGGCGGTCACCGTGACTCCGTCGCGCAGCGTAAGCACTGAAGCCGTTACCTAAGGTAGTCGCGAGGCTCAGTTTCATACCCATCGTAGCTATTGACAGTCCATCCGTACCCGGCGAACACTCCCTCCAAAGGAATTTTAGTATCGGAGGCAGTGATGACCCGCAACAGGCAGGTCGCGTTCGTCTCGTCTCTGGCGATCCTGGCGGCGATAGTTGTCGCTATCCCCGCTAACGCCGGGGCAACGAGCCAAATCAACTACGTTTCAAACGAGGTGCGCAACTCCGAGGCGATCGACTTAGCGATTGCGCTGACACCACTCGTGAATACCGATTCCAGATTCGGCGGGATGAGGATCGTCTCCACGGGCCTGGAGGTGGATTACGTCGGAGCAGATGCCAACACATAGATCTCGGCGCAGATCTCAGAAGCTCGGAAAGTTGCCGCGTCGAGTGTGCCTTTCGTAACGAGGCAGGTCACGCGGTCGCTAGCGAGATTGGAGGCAATTACAGAGCGCCTCGCATCCGATCGGGACTCACTCGCCGCCCAAGGCATTGAACTCGTTGCGTGGTCGCCGGACGTTGAAAGCAACACGGTCAGCATCCGGATCGCCAGGTACTCCGAAACGGCTATTGACGCGCTTACGCAGTCCTACGGGGACGCCATTTCCGTCGTCAGCGGCGATTTCGGAGCGTCCGCATCGTTGTCAAGAACCGCGGACGGATCACCCTGGAATGGAGCCGATAAGGTCAGTACCGGATCGGGAACTTGCACAACTTGGTTCAGCCTCCGCAAGAACGGTTCGCCGTACAATGCGGTGGCGGGACACTGCGGCACTGGAGCCGTCAAGAATAATGGCGTCACCCAAGGCACAGTAACGTCGGCGAATCTCAAGTGGGTCAGCGGAGGATATGCCGACATTGGGATTTACCCGGTCAGCGGGAACGTCAATTGGGTTTGGGCAAACCCGGGCGCGACAGAACGCGGGGTGACTGCCGTGCAGAATACAGACCCACCCCCGGGGAGTGCGTACTTCTGTACGGATGGGTAGGTCGAACTTGAGCAATGCTATGTAATAGTGGATGAACCTCCAGGGTGCGTGGCGTATGACGGAAAAACGGTCTGCGGTGCGATATTTTGCGAGAATCCCTCCCCAGCGTTCACGCCTGGCGACAGTGGCGGCCCGTTCTACAAGAAGAATTCGAACGGGACGGTCACTGCTTACGGCATGGTTGTTGCCCATCTCATTGTAAGCGGGCACGATGAAAACAAATACGGGTGCTATCTACCAGTAAGGAGCGAACTCGCGCCATTCTCCGGCTTGTCTATTTGGCTCGGTTAGCCTAGATCTTTCGTGGGCGATCAGGGTTCTGAGTGCCGTTGTCGTCGTCTTGCGGGCAAGGCCCCGGCATTGTCTCATTTCAGGTGGTCAGCAGGCGTTTGACGGGGCGGCGTGAGCGCGCATCGTGGCGTCCGAGCGCGGCGAAAAGGTTGTTCTGCGCGGTCGCGACGCCGCTCTCGGCCACCGAGATTGCCGATTTGTCGACGGTGATCAGCGCCCTGCGTGGAGGTGATCTGCGCGCCCACCGCTCACCGCCCGGCGAGCCCGCGCACGACTCTGGTATCTGCGCGGTGCCGGAACGCGGGACGGCCGGTGGGCTGGCGTCAGCCGGTGACGAACTCTCCTAGTGCGGCGAGCAGCCGGTCGGCCTCGCCGATCGTGTTGTACGGCGCGAGCCCGATGCGCAGGCCGCCCGCGTCGCCCAGCCCCAGGTGGCGCGACGGCTCCAACGCGTAGAAGTTCCCGGCCGGCGCGTTGATGTTCTTGGTCGCGAGGAAGCGATAGGCATCCGTGGCGTCGCGGTCGGCGAACGTCACCAGCAGCGTCGGCGTACGCGAGCCGGCCCGTGATCTGATGGCCACGCCGGGCAGCTCGGCTAGTCCGTCCTCGATCTGTTCCCGAAGCGAATCCTCGTGCGCCGCAGCCGCTCTCAGCGACGCGACCAGGCGTTCTCGGCGCGTGCCCGCCGCTGCCCGATCGAGTCCGGCGAGGAAGTCTACGGCGGCCGTCACACCCGATAACAACTCGTAGGGCAACGTGCCGAACTCGAACCGTTCCGGCACGTTGTTCGTGGCGGGAAGCAGCTTGTCGACCTGAATCGTCTCCAGCAGCGCCGGGTCGGCCACCAGGGCGCCGCAGTGCGGTCCGAGGAACTTATACGGCGAGCACGTGTAGAAGTCCGCGCCGAGCGCACCGACGTCGATGGACGCGTGCGGTGTCAGGTGTACCCCGTCCACGGAGAGCAGCGCGCCCTGCGCGTGCACCACTTCGGCGATGGCGGCGATGTCCGGCCGGGTCCCGATGAGGTTCGACGCGCCCGTCACCGCAACGAGTTTCGTTCGCTGCGAGACGGCCGCGGCGACATGATCCAGGCCGAGTTCCGCCGTATCCGGATCGAAGTCGATCCAGCGCACGGTGGCGCCGGCGGCCTGAGCGGCCTGCACCCAGGGCCGCACATTCGCGTCGTGATCGAGCCGGGACACGACCACCTCGTCGCCCGCGCCCCAGGTCTTCGCCAGCGCCCGGGAGAAGATGTAGTGCAGGGCCGTCGTGCTACGGCCGAACACCACACCGCCCGGTTTCGCCGCCAGCAGGTCCGCGATCGCCTCGCGCGCGGAGATGACGAACATGTCTCATATCATGCCACCTTCACTATGCCGCGATCGCCTCGCGCGCGGAGATGACGCTGTTCTCGGCATTGCGCTCCGCGACGGTGACGGTGCCCCGATTGGACAGCGGCCCGACAATGGCCGCGCGAATGGCATCCCCGACGGTGTTCGGGGTCTGCGTGCCGCCCGGTCCGTCGAAATACGCGGTTCCCGTTGCGAGGGAAGGGAAATGCGCGCGCACCGCGGTCACGTCGTAGGTCATGCCGTATCCCGTCTGTGATGTCTTGCTCGGTGATTTCGTGCTCTGGGAGCCCTGGCTTTGACGCTACCGTCACGGGGTGCCGCAGGCACCCGAAACGGCGTCATACCCGATGGCGCCGGATCGAAAGCCGGTCACTGGCGGTCGGGAATCGCGTTGGCCGTGGCGACGCGCCTGAGGAATCGGCCGCTGTCCTTGACGGTGCGGCGCTGCGTCGAGTAGTCGACGTGCACCACGCCGAACCGCCGGGTGGTGCCGAAGGACCATTCGAAGTTGTCCAACAGGCTCCACACGAAATAGCCGCGGAGCGGCACCCCGGCGTCGATCGCGCGCCGCGCCTGCCGGAAATGCGCGTCGAGATAATCCACGCGCGCCGCGTCGTGCACCTGCCCGTCGTCCGTGACGACATCGTCGAAGGACGCACCGTTCTCGGTGATGTACACCGGCGGCAGACCCGGGTACCGGTCCTTCAGACGCGTCAGCACGTCGTAGAGACCCGCGGGGTCGACCTCCCAGCCCATGCTGGTCACGGGATATCCGCGCATCGCCTTGCCGACACCGGCGCACCCGATCCATCCGTTGTCGAACGCCGTGGTGGACGTGCCGGCCTCGCCGCCGAACACGACATGCCTGGTGTAGTAGTTGATCCCGAGCATGTCGATGGGCACGGCGATGGTGGCCATGTCGTCGGCCCGGATCGCGTCGGCCGGCCAGTCGGCGCCGAGGTCGCTGGCAATGTCCGCGGGGTAGGTGCTGGCCAACACCGGGTCGGTGAACAGCCTGTTGCTCACCCCGTCGATCCGGCGCACGGCGTCCGCGTCCTGCCGCGAGGCGGATCGGGGGTCGACCGGATAAAGGTTGAGCGACAACCCATATCGCAGGTCCGGACGGGCCGCTCGCATCTGCGCCGTCGCCATGCCGTGGCCCAGCAGCAGATGGTGCATGGCGCGCAGCGACGCCGCCGGCTCGGTGCGTCCGGGGGCGTGCACGCCGTTGAAGTAGCCGAGGAACGCGCTGCACCAGGGCTCGTTCAGGGTGAGCCAGTCCGCGATCCGGTCAGCGAAGCGCGCGTGCACCGCGGCGGCGTAGTCGGCGAAGCGGTGCGCCGTATCCCGCTCGGGCCAGCCGCCCGCGTCCTCCAACAGCTGCGGCAGATCCCAGTGGTAGAGGGTGACCCAGGGCCTGATACCGGCGGCGTGCAGCTCATCGAGCAGCCGGTCATAGAACGCGACACCGCCGGGATTCAGCGGCCCCGTCCCGGCCGGCTGCATCCGGGACCAGGACATGGAGAAGCGGTACGCACCCAGGCCGAGATCGCGCATGATCGCGACGTCCTCGGCGTGGCGATGGTAGTGATCGGCCGCGACATCACCCGTCTCGCCGCCGACGGTCTTCCCGGGCGTGTGCGCGAACGTGTCCCAGATCGACGGCCCGCGACCGTCTTCCGAGACCGCGCCCTCGATCTGGTAGGCGGCGGTACTGGTTCCCCACAGGAAACCGGTTGGGAACGACGTCATCTCGCATCTCTCCATTGGTCGGGTCGGTGTCCGGCTCTTCGGCGTCCAGCTCTTGGTCACCGCTGGCCCGCGACGACGGCGCACCAGGCGGCACTATCCGGCCGTCATACGGTCGCCGTATCGTCGCACATGATGGCCGCCCGCCGATCGTGTCACAGTGGAGACGGCCGGGGCGACCGGTCGCCGCCGCATCCCCCCGCGCGGTGGACCTTACGGACAACGAAAGCTGTTGCGGTGACGGACACTCAGTGGGACACCTACCGCTATCGCGTGCACTCGGCGGCGATGGTGACTCCGGTGATCCGCGAATTGTGGCTGGAACCGATCGGTGAGCCGCTGCCGTTCCGGCCCGGGCAGTACATCCTGTTCGCCGACGACCGGTACGCCGTACCACAACGCTCCTACTCGGTGGCGAATGCGCCGCGGGCCGACGGCCGGCTCAGCGTGCTGGTGACACTCGTCCCGGGTGGCCGGACCAGCACCTGGGCGCACGGAATCTCCGTCTATGACGAGGTGTCCGTCGAGGGCCCGTTCGGCACGTTCACCACCCCCGACGGTGCGACGTCGCCCGTGCTGCTGTTGGGCGCTGGCTCCGGCCTCGCCCCGGTGCGGGCGCTGGCGGAGGCGTTGCTCGATCCGAGCCGGCCGGAGGGCGCGGCCGGGCGCCGAGTGACGCTGTTCTTCTCCGGGCGCACCGCGCGCGACGCGATCGACCGCTTACGGTTCGAGGAGTGGCGCCGGAGCATTCAGCGGTTCGACTACCGGCTCACCTGCACCCGCGATGCCCGCGAAGAACGTCATAGAAGAATCCCCGCACTTCTTCCCGACGAATTCGAAACCCTGCGCGGCGTCGAGGTTTTCGCGGCCGGACCGCCGGGTTTCGTGACCGCCTGCCAGGCCGCGGCAGAGGCGCTCGGCGCCGCAACCGTGGACATCCGGACCGAGGAGTTCTTCACGGACCCGGCACCCTGGTACGACACCGTCCCACCCATCGAACACGGCGCCCGGGCGCCGATGCAGGAGGGTTCACCATGAGCACCAGCCGCATCTACACCAAACTCGGTGACGACGGCTCGACCGGGCTGCTGTTCGGCGGTCGCACCTCCAAGGCCTCGCCGCTGATCGAAGCGGTCGGCAGCATCGACGAGACCGTCGCAGCGCTCGGTGTAGCGCGGGCGGCTGCGGACGATGCCGATCTGGCCGCCGACATCCTCGCCGTGCAGCGCGAACTTTTCGTCGCCGGCGCGGATCTCGCGGCCAACCCGCACGGGCGCTACCAACTGGTGCCGGGCATCTCGCTGGTGACGCCGGACATGGTGGCGCGTCTGGAAACGCGCATCGATCACCTGGTCGCCCAACGGCCGCTGCGCCCGGTGTTCGTGGTGCCCGGCGCGAATCCCGTGTCGGCGGCACTCGACCTGGCGCGGACCCAGGTGCGACGTGCGGAGCGGCGCCTGATCGCGTACCAGGCGGAGGCGGAGGCGATGGTCAACGAGCATGTGCGCGCGTACCTGAACCGCGTCTCCGATCTGCTATACGTGCTAGCCCGGCACGCTGCCGGCGACGACGAAGAGCCTGCCAGCCACGGCACGTCGACGCCCTGAGCGGCGCGCCGGCCCGGTCGTTTCGAAAGACCCGCTGATTCATCGCCGGTAGGTCCACGTCGCGTCCGATCTGCTGCGGCCGGCGCAAGGATCGTCCGGTTTCGGAGCTTTCCGCAGATCAACGCATGCCTTCGTGAGATTTCCCATGCCCGGAACCTCAACTGTGCGCACCCAACGTCGATTACATTAAGTACTCGATCAATTACGTAGAGTGCGTTTGACCGGATGGCGAGGTTGTTGCGTGAACCGACCATTCCGCTCCCGATGCGGCTCCAACGGTGGTGTGCCCGATCCTGCCGCCGTGACAACTCCGGCAGCACGCGCCTGCCTCGAACCCCCGCGCTCCCGTCGTCGGCGAATCCGGCTGGGCATGGCGGGCGCGCTGGTCCTGGCCGCGGCGACGCTGTCCGGCTGCTCGGCAGGGGAGGCGTCGGTCCCCGCATCGGCCGCGGGATCGGCCGCGGGATCGGCCCCTACGACGTCCTCCGCTGTCGGCATTTCGGACGCCGGACTGTCTGCGGCCGCAGCGCAGGGGCTGTCCGACATGTCGGATGTCCGTGCGCTCAACGCCAATCGCGCGATGCGTGCCTACGATCCCCAATCGGCCGGCATTCCGGCAGGTGCCGACCGGTCCATCGACGGGATACCCGACGCTACGCCGAGCGAAAGCTCGCGAACAGCGTCATACCCGGACGCGACGACACCGACGATCACGGCGACGACCGAAGCAACCACCTCGGTGGCCGCGCTCGCTGCGACGCCGGTCGTGACGCCGGTCGCGCCGCCCACCCCAAGACCGGCGACAACGCCTGTCCCGAAACCGAAACCGCCGACGAGCACGGCACCGAAGCCGGCACCCACCACCAGGGCCGTGGCGCCGACGACTGCGACCCCGGCCCCGACGAGCAAGGCCGCGCCGCCCGCCCCGAAACCGCCGACCACCGCGCCGGGCCCTACCGCAGCGCCGGATCCACTACCGGCGAGCGGCCCGCAGCGGCAGGCGAGCTACGACAGTCGCCTGACGAGCCTGGTCAACTCCGCGCGAGCAGCCGGCGGGCTCGCACCGCTCACCGTGAGCGGCGGGCTCACCAACCTCGCCGCGTACTGGTCCACGGCGATGGCCAACGGCAAGACCGGCTACAGCCTCGCGCACAACCCGGGCCTGAACTCGATGATCGGCCGCTACTACCCGGGGGCGACGACGTGGGGCGAGAACGTGGCGCTCTTCTCGACCGGGATCGGGGCGGACCAGATCTTCCAGTCGTACATGGCATCACCGGGCCACCGCGCGAACATCCTGAACGCGAAGTACACGCACGTCGGGATCGTGACGATGTGCCTCCCGTTGGGCAGCGGGGCGCACGCCGGAACCTGTTACAACACCATGAATTTCGCGGGATAACCGCTGTGGGCCGGGTCCCGTGGCCGGCGTCCCGCAGTCGGTGCTCGGCGGTCCTGGGTCAAGCCTCCACGGTGCCCGCGATCAGCGGCAGCACCCGATACGACATCGGCGTGGACAGCACCACGGAGGTGGTCGACCGGACGATCGTCGGGTGGTCGACGATCCGGTCGATGGTGCGTTGCATGTCCGCGCTGCTCTTCGCCGCGACACGGCAGAGCAGGTCGAAACTTCCTGCGGTGGTGTGGATCTCGAGGACCTCGGCGAACTTCTGCAGCCGCGCGCGAACCTCGGCCCCATGCCCTTGGCGGATCTGCAGGCCCACGAAGGCGGTGAGCGGGTAGCCGATGCGGGCGACGTCGAGCGCGATCCCACCACCGGACACGACGCCACGCCGCGTCAACCTGTCGAGACGGCTCTGCACCGTGGCCCGCACCACGCCGAGGCGCTTGGCGAGTTCGACTACGGACAGCCGCGGCTCGCCGATCAGCTCGCGGAGCAGGGCCCGGTCGGTCGCGTCCAGATGGTCGCCGTCGCTCGTGTGCTGCCCGGCTGCCGTCATGGGAAAACGGTAGCAAGTCGCCTTCGATAGGCCACCGAACCAGGTCGAGCGGGAGTCTTGCAGAGCTTTGAGGCGCCCAGGCTCTGCAGGACTCCCATTCGATGGCGTGGTGCCGGCGCTACGCGCCGAGCGGCGCGAAGCGGGCCGTGAAGAAGCGCAACGTCTCCGGCTCGTACACCATCGCCAGGCCCCGGATCTCAGAACGGCGCCGGTAGAGACGGATCACCGAATCCGCCACCACCTCCATGTGCCGATCGGTGTAGACGCGGCGCGGCACGGTCAGCCGCACGAGTTCCAGCTTCGGCCGGCGGTGGTCGCCGGTGGCCGGGTCGCGGCCCGCGGAGACGATGCCGCGCTCCATGGAACGGACCCCCGAATCCAGGTAGAGCTCCGCGGCCAGCGCCTGCGCCGGGAAGACGTCCTGCTCCAGGTGCGGCAAAAACGCCCGCGCGTCGAGGAACACCCCATGTCCCCCAATCGGTTTCACGATCGGGACGCCTTCCTCGTCGAGCAGCGTGCCGAGGTACTCCACCTGGCGCACGCGATGCGCGATGTACGCGTCGTCGACCATCTCGCGGATGCCGACGCTCATCGCCTCCATGTCGCGCCCGGCCATCCCGCCGTAGGAGGGCATGCCCTCGAACAACACCACCAGCGAACGCGCCTTCTGCAGGACCCCCTCGTCGCGCATGGCCAGGAAACCGCCGATGTTGACGAGGTTGTCCTTCTTCCCGGACATGGTGCAGCCGTCGAAGTACGACATCATCTCGCGCAGGATCTCGGCGACGGTCCTGTCCGCGTAGCCGGGCTCGCGCTGCTGGATGAAGTAGGCGTTCTCGACGCACCGGGTCGCGTCCGACCAGACGAGAATGCCGAGCGGATGGCACAACTCGTAGACCGCCCGCAGGTTCGCCATCGAGACCGGTTGGCCCCCAGCAAGATTCACCGTTACGGCCACGTTAACGTACGCGATCTTGTCCGGGCCGACGTCGTCGATCAGCTTCTGCAGCTTGCCGAGATCGACGTCGCCCTTGAACGCGCCGGCGGCTGTCGGGTCGTGCGCCTTGTCATTGATGACGTCGACGAACGTCGCGCCGGCAAGCTCCTGGTGCGCACGGGTGGTGGTGAAGTACATGTTGCCGGGGGTGTACTGGCCTGGCGTGATGAGGATCTGCGAGATCAGGTGCTCGGCCCCCCGGCCCTGGTGCGTCGGCACGACATAGGGGAAGCCGTACACGTCCTGCACGGCCTTCTCTAGCGCGTAGAACGATCGCGAACCCGCATAGGCCTCGTCACCGCGCATCAGCGCCGCCCACTGCGTATCGCTCATCGCCGAGGTGCCGGAGTCGGTCAACAGGTCGATGAAGACGTCCTCGCTGCGCAGGAGAAAGGTGTTGTAGCCAGCGCTCTCCAGCGCTTCCTGCCGATGCTCGCGGGTGGTGACGCGCATCGGTTCGACGGCTTTGATCCGATACGGCTCGGCATTGATGGTCTTGCTGTCGACAAACACGGCACACTCCTGACGCTGCAACGGAGAAGACAGCGGGTATGACGCTGTTCGCGACCCATCGTCGCGGTGCCGGTTCAGCAGGGCAAGCCACTGGGCGCCGTCTGACGCACAATGCGCAACCGTGCGCACGCCTGCGACTCGCGGATGCACAGTCTGTGCACCGCTTGACATCTCGTCATGTCCGAAGGGTCAGTGACTGGCGAGCGCGACGGCCAGGAGGACGATGACCACCGACCCGATGAGCGAGGCGAGCGCGAGCGACCGGGCAGCCTGCTTGCGGCCGGTCCCCTGGAGGTAGCCGTGGATGCCGGAGATCACCAGAACCAGTGCGAAGACGGCGAGTTTCGCCAGCAGCGTGCGCCCGTAACCGGGCTGCAGCAGGCTCGCCCAGGTGACTCCGGCGTGCATCGCGAGTGCTATTCCCGTCGCGACCTGCAGCGGCAGGAACAGCGCGAGAGTGTAGATGCCGAAGGTCTTCCCGAACGAGGTGCGGACGGAGGCCGCCAATTCGGGCGAGAGCTTGCGCTGCAGCAGCGGGATCAAAAGGAGGCTCAGCGTCAGCTGCCCGCCGACCCAGGCCATCGCGAAGATGACGTGTGTGAAGCGCACCAGCGCCCACGCCGTGATCACTTCGGGCTCGCCGCTGAGACGTGGTACACGGCCCGCACTGTATCGGGCTCGGCACTGTTCGCCCTAGGGCTCGCGTCACAGTGCCTATTCCCATGTAGCGCCGATTCTCATACAGCGCCATCCCTGACCGCGCCGCTCCCGTAGCGCGGTTTTCACGCAGCGCCGTTCGCGCAGCGCGAACATCGTCATCGGCGGAGCCGCCGTATTGTGAGTGAGTGCTCACTCAGATACCGTGGTGAACGATATGACAACCAGTCTGCAACCGCCCGTGCAGCCCACCGTACCCTCGACGGGGGCCGTCGACGAGGAGGCGGATGCCCGCCCGGTGCGCGCTCCGGCGCTGCCCGCGGACGAGCGCCGCGCCGCGATCGTCGCTGCCGCGACCCCGCTGCTGCGGGAGTTCGGCCGTGGCGTCACCACACGCCAGATCGCCGACGCCGCGGGCATTGCCGAGGGCACCATCTTCCGCGTGTTCGACACCAAGGAGCAGCTGCTCGACGCCGTGGTCGAACACGTCCTGGACGTCAGCGAGACCGTGTCCGCGATCCGATCCGCGCCATCCGAGGCGCCGCTGGCCGAGCGGATGCATTACTGCGCCACCGTGCTCACCGAGTGGCTCTCGTCCGTGTTCGACGTGATGATCGCGTGGCACAAGCACGGCCCCGTGCCGGAGCCCGGCGACGCCGGGACTGAGACCGAGCCGCACCGCAGCCCCTACCAGGAGCGGGACCGTCGCCAGGCGGAGGTGCTGAATGCACTCACCGACGTGCTGGCACCCGACCGCGACCGACTCAGGTGCAGCCCGGCACGCGCCGCGCACCTGCTGCGGCTCATGGCTTTCGCCGGAACGCACAGAATGATCACCTACGGTGATCGCCTCACGCCCGAGGAGATCACCGACGTGCTCCTGCACGGCATCACCCGACCCGAAAGCTGATACCGCCCATGCTGTTACGTCTTCTGCGTCGCTACCTGCGCCCGTATATCGGAGCCCTGACCGCGGTCGTCATCCTGCAACTCGTCGGCACCATCGCCGCGTTGTACCTCCCGAGCCTGAACGCCGACATCATCGACCAGGGTGTCGCCAAGGGGAACACGCACTACATCCTCGGGATGGGCGCCGTGATGCTCGGCGTGACCGTCGTGCAGATCGCCTGCTCGATCACGGCTGTGTTCTTCGGTGCCCGCACCGCGATGGCGTTCGGCCGGGACGTGCGCGACGCGCTGTTCCATCGGGTCGGCACGTTCTCCGACCGGGAGATCCAGAAGTTCGGCGCACCGTCGCTGATCACCCGCAACACCAACGACGTGACGCAGGTACAGACGCTCGTCGTGATGACCTGCACGCTGATGGTCGTCGCGCCGATCATGTGCGTCGGCGGCATCATCATGGCCCTGCGGCAGGACGTCGGCCTGTCCTGGCTGCTGGTGGTGGCGGTGCCGGTGCTGCTGGTCGCCGTCGGGCTGATCGTCATCCGGATGGTCCCGCAGTTCCGGCTGATGCAGAAGAAGATCGACGCCGTCAACCGGGTCTTGCGCGAACAGATCACCGGCGTCCGGGTCGTCCGTGCCTTCGTCCGGGAACGTTTCGAGACCGACCGGTTCGGCGTCGCCAATGACGAGCTGACCGGCACCGCGCTCAGGGTCGGCAAACTCATGGCGCTCATGTTCCCGACCGTGATGCTCGTGATGAACGCCTCGTCGGTCGCTGTGCTGTGGTTCGGCGGGCAGCGCGTCGCGGACGGCATGGAGGTCGGCACGCTGACGGCGTTCCTGTCCTACCTCATCCAGATCCTGATGTCGGTGATGATGGCCACGTTCATGATGGTGATGGTCCCCCGGGCCGCCGTCTGCGCCGAGCGGATCGGCGAGGTCCTGGACACCGAAACGTCGGTGCTGCCGCCGGTCTCGCCGATCATTCCGGCGTTGAACACCGGCGAGGTGGAGTTCCGGGACACGACGTTCGCGTATCCGGGCGCGGACGACCCGGTGCTGCGGCGCGTCAGCTTCACGGCACCGCCGGGGCGGACCACCGCGGTCATCGGCTCCACCGGTTCGGGGAAGTCGACGCTGATCTCGCTGGTGCCACGGCTGTTCGACGTGTCGGCCGGGCAGGTGCTGGTCGACGGCACGGACGTGCGCGACATGGAGCCGGATGTGCTGTGGTCCCGGATGTCTCTGGTGCCGCAGCGGTCCTACCTGTTCTCCGGCACCGTGGCATCCAACCTGCGCTACGGAAGGGAGGATGCGACCGACGAGGAGCTGTGGCACGCGCTCGATATCGCGCAGGCGCGGGATTTCGTCGCGGCCATGCCAGGTGGGCTGAATGCGCCCATCGCGCAGGGCGGCACGAACGTGTCGGGGGGCCAGCGGCAACGTCTCGCGATTGCGCGCGCGCTCGTGCGAAAACCGGAGATCTACCTGTTCGACGAATCGTTCTCCGCCTTGGATGTGGCGACGGACGCGCGACTGCGTGCGGCGCTGCGGCCGTTCACGCGGAATGCCAGCGTGATCATCGTGGCCCAGCGGGTCTCCACCATCAAGGACGCGGACCAGATAGTCGTCCTGGACAACGGCGAGGTCGTCGGCACCGGGACACATGACGAACTCGTCGACACGTGCCCCACATACGCGGAGATCGTGGAGTCCCAGCTCGCGGCGGAGGCGGCGGCATGAGCGACGTCAACGGCCACACCGACGGCGCCGCCGTTTCGCCGGCGCCGGACGGGACCTCGACCGGCCCTGTGGAGAGCGGCCCATCCGACGCCGAAATGATCAAGCGTGAAGCTCGATCCCGTAGCGGCCGGCACGGCCACGGCCCGTGGGGCGGGGCCGGTCCCGCCGAAAAGGCGCTGAACTTCGGCCCTTCGGCGAAACGCCTCGTCGGCCGGCTCGCGCCGCAGCGCGGCAAGGTGATCGCAGTGTTCCTGCTGTCGATTGCGAGCATCACGCTGTCGGTGATCGGCCCGAAGATCCTCGGACACGCGACGAACATCATCTTCGATGGTTTCATCGGCGCCCAACTGGGCAAGATCCCGAACCTGCCCCCCGGCGCCACCCGCGACCAGGTCATCGCCATGCTGCGCGCCGCAGGGCAGAACAACTTCGCGGATCTGCTCTCCGGGATGAACGCCGTTCCCGGTGTCGGCATCGACTTCCATGCGCTGGCGGTCGTTCTGATGTGGGTCGTGATGCTCTACGTGACGTCGTCCATCCTGATGTGGGCGCAGGGCTACATCCTGAACTACATCGTCCAAGGCGCGGTGCTGCAACTGCGCGCCGACGTGGAGGCAAAGCTGAACCGGCTGCCGCTCAAGTACTTCGACAAGCAGCCGCGCGGCGAGATCCTGAGCCGCGTCACGAACGACATCGACAACGTGTCGCAATCGTTGCAGCAGACCATGTCTCAGATCCTCAACAGCGTGCTGACGGTGATCGGCGTACTGGTGATGATGTTCGTGATTTCCCCGGTGCTGGCCGTTATCGCCCTCATTGCCGTACCGCTGTCGGCGGTCACCGCGGCGCAGATAGCGAAACGAAGCCAGAAGAAGTTCATCGCCCAGTGGCGCTACACCGGTGATCTGAACGCGCAGGTCGAGGAGGCGTTCACCGGCCACTCGCTGGTCAACGTGTTCGGCCATCGCCGCGCCGCCGAGAAGCAGTTCGCCGACAAGAACGCCGCCCTGTACGAGGCATCGTTCAAGGCGCAGTTCATCTCGGGGATCATCATGCCGGCGATGATGTTCATCGGGAACCTCACCTACGTGCTGGTCGCGGTGGTCGGCGGGCTCCGAGTCGCCTCGGGGTCCATGACGCTGGGCGACGTGCAGGCGTTCATCCAGTATTCCCGGCAGTTCACCCAACCGCTGTCCCAGCTCGCATCCATGGCGAACGTGCTGCAGTCGGGCGTCGCGTCCGCCGAACGGGTGTTCGAGCTGCTCGACGAGACCGAGCAAACACCGGACCCCGAGCACCCGGTCACGGTGACGGCCACCCGCGGTCGCGTCGAGTTCGAGGACGTCTCGTTCTCGTACGAGGCGGACAAGCCCTTGATCACCGATCTGTCGCTGGTCGCCGAGCCGGGGCACATGGTGGCGATCGTGGGTCCGACCGGAGCCGGCAAGACCACCCTGGTGAACCTGATCATGCGCTTCTACGAACTCGACCGCGGCAGGATCACGCTGGACGGCACGGATACGACGACCATGACGCGCGACGGCCTGCGCTCGAAGATCGGCATGGTGCTCCAGGACACGTGGCTGTTCGGCGGGACGATCCGCGACAACATCGCCTACGGGCGGCCCGGCGCGTCGGAGCAGGAGATCCTGGCCGCCGCACGGGCGACGTATGTGGACCGGTTCGTGCGCTCACTGCCGGATGGCTACGACACGGTGATCGACGAGGAGGCCAGCAATATCTCCGCCGGGCAGAAGCAACTGCTCACGATCGCCCGGGCCTTCCTCGCCGATCCCGCTCTGCTGATCCTCGACGAGGCGACCAGCTCGGTGGACACCCGCACGGAGGTCCTGGTGCAGCACGCGATGGCGGCGCTGCGCACGAACCGAACAAGTTTCGTGATCGCGCACCGGCTCTCGACGATCCGGGACGCGGACGTGATCCTGGTGATGGAACAGGGCCGGATCGTCGAGCAGGGCAACCATGCGCAGTTGCTGCAGCGCCGCGGAGCGTACTTCGACCTGTACAACGCGCAGTTCGTCGCGCCTACGGCGGAACCTGATACAGAGATCGATACCGCGGAGGGCGCCGCGGTTCCGGCCGGCTGACCGGCCCGTGTGGCCCCGCCCGGCGGGGCCATACGGCGCAGGGGAGAACCCTCCCGGACCGATCAGGGCGCGAAGAATGCGGCCACCTGGGCGTCGGTGACGTCGTCCAGGTGCGCCGGCCGCCAGCGCGGCTGCCGGTCCTTGTCGATGATCTGCGCCCGAATGCCTTCGGGGAAGTCGTGGTGCGCGGCGAAGCGCACGGACAGCACGAGGTCCTGCTCCAGCACCTCGGCGAGCGACATCGACGCCGCCCGGCGGATGGCCGCCAGCGTCACGGCGACGGCGGTCGGAGACCTGCCGGCGAGCGTCTGGGCCGCGTGGCGCGCCGCCGGGTCCGGATCGGAGCGCAGCGCGGAAAGGATCGCCCGCGGGTCATCACCGCGGTAACACGTATCGATCCAGTGCCGGCTCGCCGGCCAGACCACGCCCGGGGGCGGAGCCGCGGCGAACGAGGAAACGATACGAGAAGCGTCATCGGCGGTTTCGATGCCCCGGAGCGATGTGACCATGGCGCCCAGATCGCCTACCGGAACGAAGAAGTCGGCGAGCCCGGCCGCGATCGAGTCCCCGGGTCCGAGCCGTGCGCCGGTGAGCGCGGCATGGGTGCCCAGCTCTCCCGGCGCGCGCGACAAGAGATAGAGCCCGCCGACGTCCGGCGAGAGCCCGATCCCGGTCTCCGGCATGGCGAGCTGGGACGATTCCGTGACGACGCGGATGCGGGCATGGCCCGAGATGCCGATGCCCCCGCCGAAGGTGATCCCGTGCATCACGGCGACCACGGGCTTGGCATATTCCGCGATCTCCAGGTTCATCCGATACTCATCGGACCAAAATCCTTGCGGCGCGGGCGATTCCCCACGAATACCGTCATAGACGGCGGCGATGTCCCCGCCCGCGCACAGTCCGCGATCCCCCGCCCCGTCGATGAGCACGGCCACCACCGACTCGTTGGTCGCCCACTGGCGTAGGCACGCTCGCACCGAGCCGATCATCTCCAGGTTCAGTGCATTGATCTTCGACGGTCGGTTGAGCCGGATATGGCCGAGTCGGCCGTGCACGGAGGCGACGACGGGTTCTTCGACGGTAGCTGGCACCGGGCCACCGTATCGTCAGGCCAGATCGCCACGTTCTATTGCCCCGTCCGCCGCCGGCCCGCTTCCCGCGCGCCGCGCGGAGGAACAGGCGATGATGGATGCCAGCAACGGCACGTCCGCAGAGCCCTGGAGGCCACATCATGCAGAAGTTCAGCCTCGAAGCGATCGCCCGCCAGCAGCAGACCAGGGCCAGCGCGGCGCCTGCCGGGCGTGCGGCGGAGACCGTGTACGGCGGCAGCGATTGCGCCCTGCGGCAGACGGTGGTCGCGCTTCGCGCCGGAACCGAACTGGCCGAGCACGACAACCCCGGCGAGGCAACCGTTCAGGTGCTGCAGGGGCGGATCCGGCTGGTGTCGGCGGAGACGAGTTGGGAGGGCCGGCAGGGGGATCTCCTCGTGGTGCCGAATGCCCGCCACTCGGTGACCGCGGTGACCGACGCCGCGATCGTGCTGACGGTAGTCAAGGCGCGGGCATAGGTCGGCGGGAGGAGACCGGCGGAGATACGTCGGTCGGCCCAGCTCAGCCGGGTCCGCGATAGTCCCGCCGGCTCAACCACTCTCGCGCGCAATCAGCGGCGCATCGACAAGCCGGCGGACCGGATCAGAAGGACGCTCGGTCCCGATCAACTCGACCAGCAGGTCCGCGCATACCGTGCCGAAGTGACGCGGTTGCAGGTCCACCGCCGTGATGCGGGGCGTGTGGAACTCCATCAGCGGACTGTCGACGCCGGACGCGAGCAGCACGCTGTCGCCGACCACGTGCCCCAGACTCCGTAGCAGGCCGGCGATCCGGACCGCGATGCCGTCGCCGCCCGCCAGGACCGCATCCGTCCCGCCATCCGGAGCGAACCATTCCGCGAGGTCGCTCAACAGCTTGGCGTTGCTGCTGCGCGCGCTGGTCAGCGCCACCCGCGGCTCGAGACCCTGTTCGCCGCACCAGGTTCGATACGTGCGCTCCAGATCGAGCGACCACGTCGAGATCCGTTCGATGAGGATCAACCCGGGCCGGCGCGCGCCGCGGGAGCGGAACCGGTCGAAGACCGCCCGGGTGCTCGCGTCGTTCGGCGATTCGACCAGCCCCCACGGGGTGCCCGCGCCGCGCGGCGGCGTGTCCCCGGAGACCACCGGAAGCGCTTGGCGAAGGATCGCCGGCACACCGCGGTCGTGCGTGTGCGGCTCGATCAGGATGTACCCATCGACGTCGGGAAAGCCTTCCGTGGAACCGGTCTCGTGCGAACTCGGCAGGATCACCAGCGAGAGGTCGTGCCGGTGCAGCGCTTCGGCGACGCCCCGCGTGGTCTCGGTGTAGTACCCGAACGTGCTCGCCGTGTTCGGCATGTACAGACCCACCATTCCGGTCCGCGCCCGCCGCAGCGCCCGCCCCACGCTGCTGGGGCGATAGTCCATGCGTTCAGCGATCTCTCGGATCCGCCGGCGCACCTCGTCGGACACCCCTGCCTTGCCGTTGAGCGCCACCGACGCGGTTGCCGTCGATACGCCCGCGGCTCGCGCGACGTCGGCCAGGGTTACTGGCATCCCGTCACCTTCCTCCCGGATCTTTCGGACCAACCCTTGTCGAGGCACGGCCGGAATGCTATGAATACCCGTAACCTAATCGATTAGGTTCACGGAATCCATCGGAATCCAGGAGTGCCGGCATGGGCCACCCCGATCTCGAGATCGCCTTCGTCCAAGGTGCGATCTTCGACGGCGCGGCACCACGCGCGGTGCGTACCGACGTCGGCGTCGCGGGCGGCCGGATCACCGCCATCGGGTGTGACGCCGTTCGCGCCGGAATCGGCACAAACACCCGCGTGATCGACCTTGCGGACCGGTTGCTGCTGCCCGGATTCACCGATGCACACGTGCATCCCACCGAGGGCGGCGTCGAGCGTCTCGGCTGCGACCTCTCCGCTGCACGCGACCGCGCCGGATACCTGGACACCGTTCGACGCTACGCGGTCTCGCACCCCGACGCGCCGTGGATCGTCGGCGGCGGGTGGGCGCAGGCCGCGTTCCTCGCGGCGCGCCCGCATCGGCGCGATCTGGATGGCGTCTGCGCCGACCGGCCGGTGGTCCTCGCGAACCGCGACCACCACGCCGTCTGGGCCAACACCCGCGCGCTCGACATTGCCGGAATCGACTCCGGCACACCGGATCCCGTCGACGGGCACATCGAGCGGGAGGCCGACGGAGCGCCGAGCGGCGTGCTGCACGAAGGGGCGCAGGAACTCCTCCTGCGGCTCGCCCCGCCGCCCTCGCTGGACGATCTCTACGCGGGCTTCCTCGAGGCGCAGCGCTACCTGCACAGCGTCGGGATCACCGGATGGCAGGACGCGCTGATCGGCGACTACGGCAACCACAGCAGCCGCGAACTGGAGGTGTACCAGCGGGCGATCCGGCGCGGTGAGCTCACCGCGCGGGTGAACGGGGCGCTGTGGTGGGACCGCGATCGCGGGAGCGAGCAGATTACCGAACTGGTGGCGTCGCGGCAGCGGTACGAGCACGATCTCTTCCGCGCGACGACGGTCAAGATCATGCAGGACGGGGTGCCGGAGAACCGTACCGCCGCGATGATCGACCCGTACCTCGTACCTGAATCGCGGCGGCCGGGCACCCATCGCGGGCGGTCGTTCCTCGATCCTGCGCTGCTCGCCGAGTACGTCACGCAGCTCGACGCCGCGAACTTCCAGGTGCACTTCCACGCGATCGGGGATCGGGCGGTGCGTGAGTGCCTCGACGCCGTCCAGGCCGCCCGTCGCACCAACGGAAACGGCGGCGCCACACACCATATCGCGCATCTGCAGGTCGTCCACCCCGACGACGTGCCGCGCTTCCACGCCCTGCGCGTGGCCGCCAACATCCAACCGCTGTGGGCCGCCTACGACCCCCAGATGACGGATCTCGACATCCCGCTGCTCGGCGCCGAACGCGCGGCGCATCAATACCCGTTCGCGTCGCTGGCGGCAGCGGGGGCCGACCTCTGCGCCGGATCGGACTGGCCGGTGACCTCGGCGGATCCGTGGGCCGGCATCCATGTCGCGGTGAACCGGCAGCACCCCGCCGGCACCACCGACTGGCATCCCGACGTCTTCCTGCCGGACCAGCGGCTGACCCTCGGGCAGGCGCTGGCGGCCTACACCTCCGGCTCCGCACGCATCAACGGCCGGCACCACGAGACCGGAGCCATCCGCCTCGGATACGCGGCCGACCTCACCATCGCCGACCGCAATCCCTTCGACCTGCCGAGCGAGGAGATCGGCACCACCCGCACGGAGGAGACGTTCTTCGCCGGCCGGAGTGTGTACCGCCGCGAGACCGTCCGGGTATGACGGCGCAGCGCTCCCACCCTCTACTCCGACCTCCGGAGAACAGCCGAAGAACCGTCCATACCCCCGCCCGCCCGCCCCAAGACCCGCTCGTCACCCCACCCGGGCGCCCATTACACCAGGAGCCCCGGGTGTGCCGCCGCCCGCCACT
>JAFIHI010000058.1 GCA_017848755.1 Nakamurella sp.
GAACAGTCAGGTGAGGGGCCATTCGCCGTCCTGCTGTCTCCCGGCGAGGAGTCGTTCGACCGAGGCGGATATCTGCGAGGCTTAGCCTCTGGTGGCCAGCGCGGGGTCGACCTATACCGAGGCAATGAACGCCGAGATCTGGGTTGGTTCGATGTCGGTATTGAAAGGGCTGATGACGACCACCGCGAGCTTGTCAGTCACTACGGCGTAGGCAAGATGTTGGCTGGGCACGATATGGACATCGCGACCGCCGGCGTTCATTCGCTGCTCGGGGGCGCCCTGGCCCACCCGGGCGATATCGGAGGAGCTGAAGATGGCGGTCAGAATGCACGCCGTCCCGGGATCGAGCCCGAACGAATCGGCCAGTTTGGCGCCGGGTGGACACAGCGTGATGGACGCGAACTGTAAGGAATTCGGGTTCCCTACCTTCGCCGTCGCGACCGGCGAGAAGCCGGCGGGTGCAAGCCCTACGGCCATTACCGGCGTGAAAGTAGTGGGCTGATCGACGACGGTAGCCGCGAAACCGATGAGTTCCTCCGACGTCGCGTTGGCCTTCCAGAGGTGGGCATAGCGGCTATCGGGTACCCGCCAGGTGACCCATCGATCCGACTCGACACCTGTTGAGATATCGGGAATCTGGTGATCGGGAAGAACGGTCAACGTCTCATCCTGGTGGGTTCCGTGGAGCGCGGTCACCTGCCCTCGGCCATGTGCGGCAGGAACTTGCGCCGAGTCCGTGATGGCAAAGCCCCCCGTCGCCGACTGTCCCTGTGCCGGAGCGGACCCTGAAGTGGCGGGAGGTGATGGGTTCCCCCAGGCGACCAGAAGCTGCTGGCCGTAGGTGAACCAGCTCAGGGCGGGCTCGCTTTCCAGATCGGGGAAGCTGATGGGGCTCACCACATTCGCAGGCATGGGCACGACCGCGAGCCCGTCATGTGGAGATGCGCCGGTCGTCGGCTGCCATGGCCCGGGCGTCGTCATTTCCGTTTGATCCAGTGGGGGCGCAGACACGTCTGCAGCCGCATTGTTCGCGCACCCCGAGATGGCCAGGGCCAGGGTGAGCGGAGATATGACGAGCAGAAAACGGAGACATCGTTTGCGTCGGCGAAGTAGCGAGGACACTCCTGTTACCACTTTCAGCGGCCGAGGGCCACGACGCAGTTCTGGCCGCCGAAGCCGAAGGCGTTGACCAGCGCCGAGTCCACGGTCATGGTCCGGCTCGTTCCCGGGACATAGTCCAGGTCGCATTCCGGATCCGGGGTGGTCAGGTTGATGGTGGGCGGCACGACACCGTCGCGGATGGCGAGACAGGCGACCAGCACGGACAGGGCGCCCGCAGCCCCGATCAGGTGGCCCGTCATGGATTTCGGCGAGCTGATGGCGACGGAGCGTGCGGCCGGTCCCAGCGCCGCATGGATCGCCTTGGTCTCGCTGCGGTCGTTCGCCTTGGTCGACGTGCCGTGCGCGCAGATGTAGTCGACATCCGACGGTGCGCGATGCGCGTCGTCAAGCGCCCCCCGGATCGCGGCCGCCGCGTAGGCTGCGTCGGGATCCGGCGCCGTCACATGGAAGGCGTCGCAGGTCAGCGCGCCGCCCAGATATCGTGCGTAGACGTGCGCCCCGCGCTGGCGCGCATGCGACAGTGATTCGACGACGAATGTGACGGCGCCCTCGCCGTAGACGAACCCATCGCGATCGGCGTCGAACGGGCGACTGGCAGCCGCCGGCTCATCGTTGCGGGTCGACAGGGCGCCCATCATCGCCAGCCCGCCGAACATGAGCGGCACGATCGACGCGTCGGTTCCCCCTGCGATGACGACGTCTGCCGCGCCGGAACGGATCATGCCCACCGCGTCGATGAGCGCCGCGTTGCCGCTGGCACAGGCCAGCGCCCCGGCCGTCACCGGGCCGTGGGCACCCAGACGGATCGCCACATGGCAGGCCGCCATATTCGGAATCACCGACGGCACGAACGAGCTGCGCAGCCCGCGCCATCCTCTCCCTTCGAAAGTCCTTGTCGCATCGGCGATCTCACCCATGGCACCGACGGCGGTATTGAGCACGACGCCGACCCGCGTCGGGTCGACGTGCGCGAGGTGGTCGGTTCCGTCGACCCCGTCGGTTCCCTCCGCCGTGTCGGATTCGGCCAAGAGCCCGGCGTCGGCAGCGCACTCCACGGCGGCCGAAACCGCGAGCTGCGAGAACCGCGCCGAGCGCCGCACCTGCTTCTGGGACATCACCGTCAGCGGGTCGAAACCGCGGACCTGCCCGGCGATCCGCGTCGGCAATCCGGTCGGATCGAACGCGTCGATGGTGGTGATGCCGGACCGACCTGCGCAGAGCGCATCCCACGTCGAGGGTGCATCCATGCCGACGGGCGTCACCGCACCCAAGCCCGTGATCACGATCTCGTCGCTGTTCGGTGTCACATCACGCTCCCGGGCGGTCGCATACGTCGAATGACAGTACGCCGCTGCCCGAATCGCCGCCTGATGAGCGGCGTACGCAGGCCTGGCGGCATACCCAAACCCAGCGGCCGTGCGCGCTCCGCCGACCCCCGGCCCCCGCGACCGCACGGCGAACCATCAAGGCCCGCCCCGGCTACATATCGCGCCCCGGTCGTTATGCGCATAGTGTCGAAAACATCAATGGGTTCACGGCGGATCGCCAGACTCTTGGTGTCCGCCCAGGCACCGAAGGAATCGTCATGCCGGAAATTTACGATTCATCCGCATTCCGCGACGTATTCGACCATCACTTCACCTACGAGGCCGGCTTCCGCCGCAACACCCACCGCTTCGCCAAGCGCATCGCCCTCACGGATATCTCGTCCGGGAGAACGTGGACCTACGCCGAGCTGGGGGCCGACGCCAATCGGATCGCGCGCGGCCTGCAAAGCCGCGGTCTCGAAACAGGCCAGCTCGTCACGTACCAGCTCTTCAACGGCCCGGAGTTCGCGCTCACCTACCTGGCCGCGCAGACCGCCGGGCTGATCGGCGCCCCGATCAACTTCCGGTTGGCGCCGGGCGAGATCGCCTTCATCCTCGACGACTCTCAGCCGGCGGCGTTCATCTTCGACGCGGCCCTCACCGAACAGGTCGCGGGCGCCCTGTCGATGGCGCGGCACCGCCCGGCCCTGCTCGTCGCGGTCGGCGACAGCGGGCCGGATGGGATCGACGGCGGGCCGGATGGGATCGACGGCGCGATCCCATGGCGCGACCTGCCTGTCGAAGACGGTAGCCCGCTTCCGAGCCCGGACCGGACGACCTTCGACGAATCGACCCGTCAGTACACCTCGGGCACCACCGGCATGCCCAAGGCCGTGTCGCTGAACTCCCTGGTGGAAGTCCTGTCCGCGCACGACGTCATCATGCATTTCCCGCTCTCGCCGTATGACAAGACCCTGAATATGACGCCGTGGTTCCACCGCGGCGGACTGTATTCCGGTGGGCCCAACCCGGTGTTTTACGTCGGTGCCGAGGCCGTGAGCCTGCGCAACTTCACCGCGGACGCAGTGCTCAACGCCGTCGAACGCTTCCAGCTCACCTTCCTCATCGGCGCGCCGACCAACCTGGCCATGCTCGCGGACGCGCAAGAGCAGCGCGCGCGAGACCTGAGCAGCCTGCGCGGCATCGTCACGATGGGTGCGCCCCTCGACCGCGCCTCCGCGCTGCGGTACCAGCGGGTGCTCACCCCGCGCATCTTCAACGGCTACGGCACCACCGAGGCGTTCTGGAACACCTTCCTCCGGCCGGAGGATCTCCCCGCCGGGGCCGGCAGTGCGGGCCGCGCGTGCACCGATGACGATGTCGCCGTGGTGAAGGTCTTCGACGATCGGACCGCCGCGCCGGACGAGTTCGCCGCTAAGGACGGCGCCGAGGTCGGCGAGGTCATCGTGCGATCCGTGAAATCCGGATACGCGTACCTGGGCAACCCGGAGGAACAGCGGAAGAAGTTCCGCGACGGCTGGCTGTACGCCGGCGATCTCGCCACCTGGGACGAGAACGAGTTGGTGACGATCGTCGGCCGCAAGGACGACATGATCATCAGCGGCGGTGAGAATGTGCATCCGGTCCAGGTCGAGGCCGCTTTGAGCGAGCATGACGGGGTCGCGGACTGTGCGGTCGTCGGCGCGCCGGACCCGAAGTGGGGCCAGATGGTCGTCGCCTACGTCGTCCGGGCCACGCCGGATGTCTCGGCCGCTGACCTGGACAAACATTGCCTCTCCCATCCGATGCTGGCCGATTTCAAGCGGCCCCGCGGCTACCGATTCGTCGACAGCCTGCCCATGACGGCGACCGGAAAGAAGATGCATTTCAAACTCGCGGCGCAAGCCGCGGACGATGGCGCGGCAGGACTGTTCGAACGCCCATGACGACCTGTCGGGTCCGCACGGTGTCGTGAGCCCGTAGACGGCGGACGTTCGGCTGGCGATGGGCGCGGCAACCCGGCACGTAACGCTGCCGCGATCGTGCGCACCGCTCACTTCGGCGGCCACGCTGCCGATCTGGACCTTATGACCTCTCGGCGATGGAACGCGCCCACGGGTCCACGCCTGTTCCTCGTATATGTAGCGGTCAGCCTGGTCCCGATCGTGCTGCTCGGCGCGGTCCTCATGTGGCATGACGAGCGAACCGGCGGCGAGCGTGCGCTCGCGCAGGGGCGCGCGCAGGCCGACGTCATCATGCAGATGGCCATCGCACCGGCCCTCGACGGTCGCCCGCTGTCCGAGGGGCTGTCCGACAGCGAGATGACGCGGCTGTGGTCGGCCACGGATCTCGCCGTCTATTCCGGATCGCTCAACGCCATCCGGCTGCGCGCGTTCAGCGGCGAGGTCGTCTTCGCGGACAACGGCACGCGGACCGATCCGCTGTCGGGGGATTCGCCGCAGTTCGTGCTTGCCGTGCGTGGGGGCACGTCGACCGAAGTGGTCACAGCCCCCTCCGGGTCCGGCGAGCAGGTGATCCGGGTGCTGCAACCGGTCGTCCCGAAGGCGACCGGTCAAGCGACCGGGGTCCTGGAGCTGTATCTGCCGTACGAGCCGATCGCCGCGGCGGTGCGGGCTCAACAACATCAGACCCAGCTCTACCTCGCCGGCGGGCTGGGGGTGATGTACGTCGTTCTGGGGTTGGTGTCCTGGTCGACGACTCGCCGGCTTCGGCAGTATGCGGCCGAGCAGACGCACCATGCCCGGCATGATTCGTTGACAGGGCTGCCCAACCGCGCCTGGTTCCGGCACCAGCTGGATGAGGCGCTGGGTCGGGTCACCGACGGCGCCAAGGGCGCGGTGGTACTCGTCGATCTCGACCACTTCAAGGAGGTCAACGACACCGTCGGCCACCAGGCCGGTGACGAACTGCTTCGGGTGGTCGCACGACGACTGTCCGACCATGTGCGCACGGACGACATCGTCGCCCGCCTGGGCGGCGACGAGTTCGGCATCATGCTGCCAGGCGTGTCCAGCCGGGACGAGGCCCTTGCCGTCCTCCGTGACGTCCAGACCGGGCTCGGCGAAAACGTCGTACTGGGCGATGTCACGTTGACGGTGGAGGCGAGCATCGGCATCGCCCTCTATCCGGAGCACGGCACAGACCTCAGCGACCTCCTGCACAACGCCGACACGGCCATGTACCACGGCAAACGCGGCAGCGACCGCATGGTGGTCTGGGATCCGATGATCGCCACCCAGCCGACGAACTGGCACATAGTGCGGACGGAATTGCAGCGGGCGATCGACGAGAACGAACTCGAACTGCACTACCAGCCGAAGGTCGAGCTGTCGACCGGAACAGTGCACGAAGTCGAGGCGCTCGTGCGCTGGAATCATCCGGTGCGCGGTCTGGTCCCGCCGGCCGAGTTCATCCCGGTCGCGGAGAGCTCCATGCTGATACACCCGCTCACCACCTGGGTGATCCGTCGTGCCCTGGCCGATCAGCGGCAGTGGCGGACCAGCGGCGTCGACTGGCGCGTGTCGGTCAACATCTCCGCTCACAACATCGAGTCGCCGACCTTCGTCGAGGAGGTGCTGGCGCTCATCGGCTCGGCAGACGCACGGCCCGACGACCTGAACCTGGAGCTGACCGAAACGGTCATCATCACGGACAGCGTCATCGCCGACGAGACGGTCGCCAGGCTGTCCGCCGCGGGATTCCCGATCAGTCTGGACGACTTCGGAACCGGCAATACCGGACTGCAGCAGTTTCGACACGTGCCGGCGGCGGAGGTGAAGATCGACGCGATGTTCGTGCGCGACCTCGCCGTCAGCGCGAACGATCGGAACCTGGTAGCCGCCATGATCGACATCACCCACCGCTTGGGTGCGCGGGTCGTCGCGGAGGGCATCGAGGACGCGAGGTGCGCCGACTGGCTCCGGTCGGCCGGCTGTGATCTCGGACAGGGCTTCTTCTTCCAGCGCCCGGCACGGTGGACGGACCTGGTGGCTCGGTATTCGGTCGCCGCCGACAGCCGGACGCGGGAGGTGGTGGGGAGATGACGAGTATGACGATCTTCGCGGGCGTCGGCGTGCGCGCCGGCCGGAGGCGTCGTACCCCCCTGCGGGGCGGAGGTACGGTGGGGAGGTTCGCCGCGCTGCTCACGGTGTCCGCCGTCGGCATGGTGTCGCTTGTCTCCTGCGGCGCGGGATCGGCCGACCCGGCCGACCCCGCCGGTACGGACGCCATCGCCAGGGTGC
>JAFIHI010000059.1 GCA_017848755.1 Nakamurella sp.
ACAGGTTGGAGACCTGCGTCGACTCGCCGAGCACCTCGACCGTCGTGGTGGTGTGCGGCTTCACGACGACGCTGCTGGTCGTCGGCGTGATCCCGGACGACTCACCGCCCACACAGACGACATCGTCCGGCGTCACCGTGATCGTTGCCGTGCCGTCGGCGTTCCGCGACCAGCCGTCGGGCAGGTCCACCAACTGGTAGCCGCTGGCGGCCGTGGCCACGACCCTCACGTGGTCCGTTCCATTGCCCGTGACCACATAGCTGACGCCCGTCGCGGCGACCGTCGTGACCGTGATCTCGCTCCCAGCGGCGCCCAAGAGGCACGAGGTCGTGATTCCCGGGATCACCGGGATCGGGCCGGGCTCAGTCGGCGGCGGCGGATTGCTGGTCGGCGGCGGTGGCGGATTGCTCGAGGTCGTTGTCGGCGGGTTGTAGGTGTTCGTGAAGGTGCAGGTCACGTAATCCCACGGCCCGATGTCGACCTTGTTCCCATCGTGGACGATGTTCTCATCGCCGTTGATGGCCATTCGGAACGACGGGCGCAACCGCGTGCACTCCAATGCCGTTTGCTGGTAGTTGGGGAGGCCTCCCGATTCGATGAGGGTGTAGGTGCCGGGTAGAACGTCGAATTCACTGCCGGAAGATCCACTCACCGGCGTATTCCCCGCGGCGGACAACGTCCACGACGTGACCGGTGTGGTGGTATCGTTCGCGAGCTTCTTGATCAGGGTCAGATGCCCGGTCCGGCAGCTGATGTCGTTCTCGATATCGATCTCGTTGGAGCCTGCCTGGAGCCGATGGCGACCCAGAGATTGCGCCGCCCATATCGAACTACTCGGACGGTGCAGGTTGGGGACCTCCTCCTGCGCAGGCCAGCAGTACCAGCCTTCTGGATATGAGACTTCACCCTCCTGGACATCGACGGTTTGGCCGGCGATGTACCCCGAGTAGCTCTGTCCCCAGTTGGCAGCATTCCCATCGATCGTGAGCCCTGCCGAGAATCCGAGTGCGACGGCCGCCTCGTTGGTGATGGCCTTTCCACCGTTGATGACCCATGTTTTGACGACGGTGACGGTCGCCGGATCAGTGACCTTGGTATTTGTGATGGTGCAATTGACTACCGCTTTCGGCATCGTGAACGAGCCATCGTCGTTCGGATTCAGCGGCGCGGATGTTCTGAGCGTCTGCCAATAGACACAAGCCGTGGTGGTCGTGTAGCTCCCCGGATCCGACCCAAGCGACTCGCCAACCCTAAATGTGTGCCCAGGCGCGACGAGCGCCGACGCCGAATGCCAGGTGTCGGACCAGGTGCCTTGTTGACCATTGGATGTCGACTTCGCGGCACCGGGCCACTTCGTCGCGCCGTTGATCGAAACCGTCGCGGTGTCCCCATTGACGCCGTTCATCCAAACCTTTGTCAAGGTGACAGGCATCGGGATAGGCGGCTGCGGGGTACTCGTGGGGCCTGCTGACGCTGCCGGCGCGGCCATGACCATGGCGCCGACGACTGCCGCCACACCGACGAGCGAACTGAGGACTCGCCGCACATGCTGGGGCCGGTGTAGATCCGGCCGTTTGCGCTTCATGTTCTCCTCCTGCCTTGACGTCGGCGCGGCGATCTCGCCGTGCCGTTTCCGATCGGCGGTCGCCTCGCCCGGCAGGGCTTCGAAGATCCCCTCGTGTGGGGCGGCACGCTGATGAGTGTTTATCCCACTACGTGTAACAACGGAAGGGTCTAAAGGGTGAATCTGGACAGCAAGCGAGTGATTTCACATGAAGAAATGGTCAATTTGACGGACTGTCAGTGGCGATACGCGTGGAGGCCGATGCATTCGAGTGTGATCAGTGACATATCAACGATCCGTATGGAGGCCGAACGCACACTCCGAAGGCGCCACCATCAGGCGAATGCCGTCAGTTCCGGCCGTCTTCCATGCATGTCATCGCGAGGCGTTGGCAGCCACCGGGCAAAAGGGTGGGGCCGCGGATCATGCGCGAGATCCGCGGCCCCGTGTAGGAGGCCAGCGCGCCCAAGTGCCGAACGCGCCGATATGAAGTTGTTGTGCGTTCGAGCCTAGTGACGGACCGGACGCCGCGATCGGGCGAGGATCACGGCCGCTCCCCCGAGCAGAACCACGATCGCCGCCCCGATGAACCAGGTGAGTGAGATGCGCGAGCCGGTCCCCGCGCTGGCTCCGGCAGCGGGACCAGAGGCCGCCTCCGCCCGGGCCGAGTCTGGCACTTCTGAGGATGCCGCGATGGGAGCCGAATTCGTGGTCAGCGCCGCGCCGTCGTCGCCCGCTCCCGTCATCGTGCCGGCGACCGGTAACGCGGCTGTGCCGGATACCTGATCGGGACCTGCTGTCGGCGGGGCGATCTCGCTCGATGTCGCGGGGATCAATTCGATGGACACGCCCCCATCGTCGACGGTCGTCGCGCCGGCATCGGCCGCACCCGCATCGATGCGAGAAGCCGCCAAGACGTTCGCTATTCCGGCCATGTCACGCCCGACCGCGGCCGCGATACCCGCTCGGCTCGCCGGCAGCACTCGGGCGACTGCGGCACCGAGCGCGACATCGGGCTTGCCGAGGTCCGACGCGACCCGCACGCCGAGGTCTGCGGCAGCATCCCCGGTCGCGGTGACGCCGGCAACAGCGCTTGCGGCGGGGGCGAGCTCGATCGAGGCACCCGGCGCGGGCGCATCGACCGTGGCGCTGATAGCGGGGATCAGCTCGATCGACGGGTCGCTCGATGACGATCCGTCCTGCATGGCGCTCGCAGTGCCCGAGCCGGCCAGCAACAGCACGAGTGCCCCGACGGCAACGGCGATGATCGGCGCCCAACCGCGGCGCGACGGCGCGGACGGCTGACCCGCGGTCCCCCGGCGAAGCATTCCCCCTGACATCACGGGTCGATCATACGAACACGCCGCGACCAAGTGGGGAGGCAAACGGATGAAGCATCCGAATCTAACGGGTGAAAATTACGCGATGAATACTCTCGGCAACCGATTCATGCGACCGCTGGGCGGAGACCCCCGTTCGCACGAGGCCCGCCGATCGAAGGGCGGGAGCCGCGAGCGGTGACCACGACCGTGCCGGAAACGCAAGGCCGGATCCGGCGTTGCCCATATTCCGCATATGACGCTGTTCATGATGATGCCGCTTCGAACGACCGCGCAGGATCGGAACTCGTCCCGGCCGGCGCGGGATTCCGGGTGCCGAGCCTAGCCGCGCAGCGGCGAACAGCGTCATACCCGCTGCGCCGAACCCGGATCGGCACTCCCGATAACATGACCGGCGTGACGATCCGCCCGATAGTGATCTGTGGTGAGCCCGTACTTCACCGGCCGACGACGCCGGTGACCGTGTTCGACGACGAGCTCGCGGCATTCGTCGACGACCTCTTCGAGACGAACGCCGCCGCGAACGGCGCGGGGCTCGCGGCGACCCAGGTGGGTGACGGGCGGCGGGTCTTCATCTACGACTGCCCGGACGACGAGGGCGTGCGGCACCACGGCTATGTGGTGAATCCGGTGCTCGAGACGGGCGAGATCCCGGAGGGGATGCCCGATCCGAACGACGACTTGGAAGGCTGCCTGTCGGTGCCCGGGGAGAACTTCCCGACCGGGCGGGCGAGCTGGGCGAAAGTGACGGGCGTCGACATCCACGGCGAGGCAATAGAAGTCGAGGGCACGGGGTTCTTCGCGCGCTGCCTGCAACACGAGACCGACCATCTGGACGGGCTGCTCTACCTGGACCGGCTGATCGGCCGGTACAAGCGGGAGGCGAAGCGGATGGTGCGGGAGCGGGGGTTCGGGGTGCCGGGGCTGAGCTGGATGCCGGGGACGGATCCGGACCCGTTCGGGCACTGAGGCTTCGACTCGGTTGGTTAGAAATGCTAAGGGCGTGAGTCCTGCAGCATTCTGGGCGAATTGTCCCAGTTTTACGCACACCCACTCTGCAGCATGCGCACCGACGTCGGAGGGTGTGAGTCCTGCAGCATTCTGGGCGATTTGTCTCAGTTTTACGCACACCGACTTTGCAGCACTCACACTCCATGTGAGGGCGAGCCGTGCGGGGCGAGCCGGGGCTAGAGGCGGGGCTGGCAGGTCGTGGCCCCGAGCACGAACGTGGTGGGCACGGTGACGCGGCGCTGCCGGGAGTTGGGCGACGGATCGAGCAGCAGACGCGCGGCGTGCCGGCCCTTGTCCACGACGGGCTGGTCCACGGTGGTGAGCTTCGCGTCGAGAGCCGAGCGGATGCCGTCGAAGCCGGTGACCGAGACGTCCTCGGGCACCCGCTGCCGCCTGCGCTCGAGCGCGCGCATCGCCCCGAGCGCGAGTACGTCCGAGGTCGCGATGATCGCGGTGAGCCCCGGGTCGAGCCCGAGCAGTTCCCCGGCCGCGGACGCCCCCGCCTCGATGGTGTGGTCGAAGCGCTCCACGACCGGAATCCGATCCCACGCGATCCCGGCTGCCTCGAACGAGTCGCGCAGCGCCCGCAGCCGATGCCGTTGAACGTGGTAGTGCGCGGACTCCTGCCGGGATAGGTCCACCGGCCCGTCCAAGCGGATCCGCCCGAGGCGCATGCAAATCACGCCGACCCGTCGGTGCCCGAGAGTCAGCAGGTGCTGGGCGATCTCGCGCATCGCGGCACCGTCATCGATGCCCACGATGTCCACACCTGGCACATCGGGCTGGTCGCACACGACGGTCGGCAGCCCGCGGGCCAGCACAGCCTTGAGGTGCGGATCGTCGTCCGGCATGGAGAAGGCCACGAATCCGTCCACGGCAGCGCTCGAGACCGCCGCGACGTCTTCGGCTTCCGGGTTCGCCGGAACGAGAAGCAGGCCGGTGCCGGCCTTGTCGCACTCGAGCGTCAGGCCCTCCAGGAAATTGACGGCGGCCGGGTCGCGGAAGGCGTACGAGAGCTGTTCGGTGAGCAGCACCCCCACCGCTCCGGTGCGACGGGTCCGTAGCGACCGCGCCATCGGGTCCGGCCCGGGGTAGCCGAGGCGTTGCGCGGTCTCCAGCACCCGCGTCCGAAGCTGGGGCGAGAGTTGGTCGGGGCGGTTGTACGCATTGGACACGGTGGTGCGGGATACTCCGAGTTCGGCGGCGAGCGACGCCAGCGTTGCCGGCCGCCGCCCGCGCGGCGTGCGTTCCATGGCAGAACCGTAACCCGCCCCTGACGCCGCTGATTCCATGGGCCCCGGGGTCAAGATTCCGCCGAGACCCCACCGGGACCCCGCACCTCGGGCCTAGCGGCCCGACAACGCGCGGCGGCGCGAACCGCGAACAGCGTCATACCCGATCACCGGCGGGAAGATGCGCAACCCGGCCCGATGCGGCTAGACTCGCCCCAACCGACGCCGGGAAAGCGCTATCCACGACGCGTGGTCCCGACACCACTGCTACGGCACGCACGAGAAGGACCACCCATGGCAGAAGTGACCTATGACCAGGCATCGCGGGTCTACCCCGGCAATCCGCCCGTCCGCGCGGTCGACAAACTGAGCCTCGACATCAACGACGGCGAATTCCTGGTGCTCGTAGGCCCGTCCGGCTCCGGCAAGTCCACTGCGCTGCGCATGCTCGCCGGCCTGGAGGACATCAACGAGGGCCGGATCCTGATCGGCGGGCGCGACGTGACCAATGTGCCGCCGAAGAACCGCGACATCGCGATGGTGTTCCAGTCCTACGCGCTCTACCCGCACATGACGGTCGCCGAAAACATGGGCTTCGCGCTCAAGCTGCGCGGTGTCTCGAAGCCCCAGATCGCTGCCAAGGTCAAGGAAGCCGCTGGGCTGCTCGACCTGGAGCCGTACCTCGACCGCAAGCCGAAGGCGCTGTCCGGCGGCCAGCGGCAGCGTGTTGCGATGGGCCGGGCGATCGTCCGCGAGCCGTCCGTGTTCCTGATGGACGAGCCGCTGTCGAACCTGGACGCGAAGCTCCGCGTGGAGACGCGCGCCAACATCGCCGAGCTGCAGGCCCGGCTCGGCACGACCACCGTCTACGTGACGCACGACCAGGTCGAGGCCATGACGATGGGCCATCGCGTGGCGGTGCTCAAGGACGGACAGTTGCAGCAGTGCGACACGCCGCGCACGCTCTACGACCGCCCGGCGAACGTGTTCGTCGCCGGCTTCATGGGCTCGCCGGCCATGAACCTGCTGACGGTGCCGCTGGTCGCGGACGGCGCGCAGGTCGGCGAAACGATGGTGCCGCTGCCGCGCGACCTGCTCAGCGAAGCCCATGCCAACGGCCTCAAGCAGGTGGTGTTCGGCGTGCGCCCGGAGAACATCGCGCTCGGCGGCGAGGGGATTCCGGTGAAGGTCGACCTCGTCGAAGAGCTCGGCGCAGATTCCTTCGTGCATGGCCACGGTCCGGACGGCGACCGCATCGTGATCCGCACGGAGGCGCATGTGCATCCGACATCCGGTGCGACGGTTCGCATCTCGGTGGCCGACGAAAAGCACATCCACGTGTTCAACCCGGACACGGGCCTGCGGCTGAATGCCTCGGAAGCGGTGCCGGCCGACGCGGTGTCCATCGGCTGAACTCCGATCGCGGCCTGTCGACAGCGCCTATGACGATGTTCTCGTTGTAGGCGCTGTCGGCTATCCGAGGCGCGAGGGGGGTCTGTCTGCGCTGCGGGACCGCTGGTGGTCGCGGATGGATCTCACAGGTGCTGCGGCCCGGATCCGACCCGCAGAGCTGCCGGATGCGTTTCTCGGGCGCCGCGTGGCGGTTCGACGCGAGCGCCGCGCGCGGTCCACCCGCGGCGCGTGCGCGCCCGCCCGATGAGCCGGCACACCAGGTAGATCGCAAACGAGATCGTCGTGATGTAAGGCGATATCGGCAGCCGCCCACCGAGCGCGAGCATGATCCCGCCGACCATCGATGTGACGGCGAAGATCACCGACAGGACCGGCACCCACAGCATCGACACGGTGACCCGCATGGCCGCGGCCGCCGGCGTGACGAGCAGGGCGAGGACCAGCAGCGCCCCGATGATCTTGACGCTCATCGCGACGGTGAGCCCCAGCACGATCATGAAGATGGGGGCGAGCGCACGCACCGGAACGCCTCGCGCGGCAGCGATCTCGGGATCGACAGTGGCGAAGAGCAGGGGCCGCCAGACGATCGCGAGCGCGAGCAGCACCACCACGCTCACGCCCGTGAGCCAGGCCAGGCCGGGATCGTCGACGGACACGATCTGCCCGGTGAGCAGCCCGAACTTGTTAGCGCCGCGACCCTTGTAGAGGGACAGGAACAGCACGCCGAGGCCGAGCCCGAACGGCATGAGCACGCCGATGATCGAGGAGCGATCCCGCGCCTTGATCCCCAACGCCCCGAAGATCAGCGCTGCCGCAAGCGAGCCGATCACCGATCCGATGACCACATCGACCCCGAGCAGCAGCGCGAGAGCGGCGCCCGCGAACGAGAGTTCGCTGGTCCCGTGCACCGCGAACGAGAGATCGCGCATCATCACGAAGACGCCGACCAGGCCGCCGACCAGGCCGAGCACCGCGCCCGCGATGATCGAGTTGTGCAGGAGCGCCACCAGCGCGCCGTAGTCCGAAAAGTCGATCACATCGCGCCAGGACATCAGCCCGCCTCCGTCGCTGGTTCGTGATCGTGCCCCGCATGCGGATCGTGGCGATCGGCTCCGGGGTCGGCCGCCGCCACGATAATCACCCTGCCCTGGGTGCGGAACACGTCGATCGGGGCACCGTACAAGTCGGTCAGCGTGGTGGACGCCAGCACCTCCTCCGGCGGCCCCAGGCGGAACCTCCCGCTGGCGAGATACAGCACGCGATCGGCGATCCCGAGTACCGCGTTGATGTCGTGCGTCACGAAGAGCACGGCCGTTCCGTGCGATCGGCGATACTCGTCGATCAGCGTGACGATGCGCTGCGACTGGCCGAGATCCAGTGCGGCCAAGGGCTCGTCGCACAGCAACAACTCGGGTTCGGCAGCGAGCGCCTCGGCGATCCGGACGCGCTGCATCTCGCCGCCGGACAGTTGCGATACCGGCGCGTCCGCCAGGGCGGTGGCACCCACCTCGTCCAGCAGTTCGTCCACCCGTCTGCGCGTCCGGCGGGCCATGAAAATGCCGGGACCGAGGCGATGCCCATCGACGCCGAGCCGGACCAGGTCCCGCACCCGCAGTGCAGCGGCCGGGTCGAGCGAGATCCGTTGCGGGACATACCCCACCGCACGGCTCCCCCGTGCCGCACCGCCCACCGGCTTGCCCGCGACCATGACGCTTCCCGCCGTGAGAGCCTGCTGCCCGATGATCGTCTTGAGTAGGCTCGACTTGCCGGACCCGTTCCCGCCGAGGACGGCGATGAACTCCCCCGGCTGCATCCGGAGGTCGAGTCCGTGCCACAGGACTCGATCGCCATGCGCCAGGGTCGCGCCGCGCAACTCGAGAACGGGTCGCTCGGGGGCGGATTCGGCGGAGCTCGGCCGAGCGTCGCGGCTCACTGCCCGGCCCTCTGCGCGAGCAGGGTGCCCAACGATTCGACGATCCCGGCCATCCACTGCTGGTAGTGCTCGCCGGCCGGCATGATCTCCGTCAGCGACAACACAGGTATGCCATTGCTTTTGGCCGCCGCGAGTACCTGTGTGGTCTGCGCGCTGGTGGACTGCTCGTTGTAAACCAGCAACCGCACCCTGTGGTCGGTGAACAGAGCCAGCACACCGGCCATCTCCGACGGTGCCACGTCGATGCCCTCCTCGACGGCGTCGCTGAACGACGCGGGCATCACGTTCTTGAGCCCCGCCGCCGCGGTGAGGTACAGCGGCAAGGGCTCCGTTACCGCGATCGGAGCCTGTCGGTCGCGCTGCGCGATCCGGTCCAACGCCTGCCGAATCGGTGCTAGGCCGCTGATGAACGCCGCCTCGGCGGACTCGAAATCGGCGCGACCGGCAGGATCGGCCTGCGTGAGCGCCTGCTCGATGGCCTGTGCGACGGCACCGACAGCATCGAGATCGAACCAGATGTGTTCATTGTCCGGATCGATCTTCACCGCGGCCGATGCGGACGCCACTGCGTTCACCACCGACGGCCTAGGCGTTACCGAGTGGAGCATCTGGTCCAGAAAGTCGTCATACCCGCCGCCGTTCACGCTCACGACCTTCGCGCGCGAGACGGCGAGCTCATCGCGG
>JAFIHI010000060.1 GCA_017848755.1 Nakamurella sp.
GAGCGCCCCCAGTGCCGCGAGAGTGTCGGGGACGCGGAGGGTCTCGTCCGCCCGGCCGTGGACCATCTGCAGGAGTTGCACGGCGAACTCGACATCTCGCAGACCGCCGGAGCTGAGCTTCAGCTCTCGATCACGCTCGGGCATCGGGACGGCGTCACGGACGCGGCGGCGCATCGCCTGCACGTCCGCAACGAAATCGGCCCGCCCGGCAGCGGCCCATACCTCCGGCCGCGCCACGGCCAGGAACTCATCACCCAGGTCCTTGTCGCCGGCAGCGGGCCGCGCCTTGAGCAGCGCCTGGAACTCCCAAGTCTTCGCCCAGCGCTGGTAATAGCCGCGGTAGCCGGCGATGGTCCGGACCAACGGCCCGGCGCCACCTTCGGGCCGCAGCGCGGCGTCGACGTCCCAGGCGACCTGGCGGCAGATGCTCATCAATTCGGTCGCCCACCGGGTCGCCGTCCGTAACGCCGCCGACTCATCGGCCGGGCTGGTGTCGGGGCCGGGGGCGGGCGGGTCAGGGTTGCCGTCAGTGTCGCCGGTGTCGTTCGTGCTGTCGGCGTTGCTGTCGGTGCCATCTCCGGTGTTGCCGTCGACGGACCGCCCGGAGGCGACGAACAGAACGTCGACGTCGGAGACGTAGTTCAGCTCGCGTGCACCGCACTTGCCCATGGCGACGACGGCGAACCGCACCGGCACGCGGTTCGGATGGGCGTCCCGTGCGACGGCGAGCGCGGTCTCGAGCAGCGCGTCGGCCAAGGCGGATAGGGCCTGCCCGACCTCGGCGACCGTGGGGCCTGGCCGGGCGGGTTCGATCGCCGGAGCCACATCGGCGGCCGCAATGACCGCGAGCCTGGTCCGATACGCGATGCGCAGGGGGGCGATCACCTGCCGGGCCGGCAGCCGGGTGCCGGCCCGCCCCCGCGTTGCGGTGTCGAGCGCGCCCAGGCATCGCGCGTATGACGTCGCGTCCGTGAACGGCTCGTCGGCGGCGATCGCCCGCCATTCGCGCGGATGCGCGACGAGGTGTTCACCGAGCGGCTCGCTCGCGCCGAGCACGCCGATCAGGCGGGCACGGAAGGCGGCATCGGCGCGCAGCGCATGGAGAAAGTCGGCTGCCGGATCGGCTGACGCGGCGGTTCCCGGGTCGGCCGGGACCTCGGTCGGCGTTTCGGCCGGTGCACTGCCCGCTCCCTCTCCCGTGCGCAGCGCGGTGACCATGTCCGCGAGCCGGCGCACCGCGAGCTGCGGGCGGCCCGCGCGGCCGAGGGCGATGAGCGTGGCCTGCGAGGAGGCGTCGGTGGCCGGGACCGCGTTCGAGACATCCGCGGTCTGAGCATCCGCCAATAGGCCCAGCAAACGAAGTTCTTCACGGACCGCGTCGGTATCCAGCAGGCCGTAGCGCGCCAGCGTGCGAGCGCCGCGCACCATCTCAGCCGCCGAGTTCGTCGGCCACGATCGGCAGGCGCGGCGCGTGCCGACCGGTCGGGGTCTGCGGTATCCCTTCCCGCACCAGATCTACGAAGCGGTGCGCGACCGCCGGCCAGGTGCCGGTCATCATCTCTTCGGCCTCGTCGAGCGCCGGACCGAATCTGGCCGCGGATCGCTCGCGGTCCTCGTCGCTGATTCCACGGGCGGGGTCGTCGAGCCAACCGCGCACGTCGCCGGCGCCGGTCTCGACATGGAATTGCAGTCCCCAGGCGGTCGAACCCACCCGGAACGCCTCCACGGGGTCCGCAACCGATGCGAGCAGCAACACTGATCCGCCGGGCAGCGCCACGATCGAATCGCGGTGGAACTGCATCACGTCCGGAGTGATCGGCACCGATCCGAGCAGCAGATCCCGCTCGGTGATATCCCGCTTGGCGGCGAGCGCAGCGCCCAGTCGATACCCGTCACCAGCGCGCTCGACCCGGCCGCCGGCGGCAACTGCGAGGATCTGCGCTCCGAGCCCGATCGCGAGAAGCGGTGTGGCATCGACAATCACGCGCGAGACGAATGCGCGGACGGCGGCGAGCCACGGAGCGCGGTCGTCGTCATAGACGCCGTGGGCTCCGCCGAGAACGAGCACCGCGTCGTACCCGGCGGCCCTGTTGCTGGCCCTGTCGTTGACGCTGCCGGCGGGAACGTCCACGGCGCCGCCGGCGGGATATCCGGGAACCTCGTCACCGGCATGCATGCGGCGCACCTCGATCGACGCGCCCGCGTCGGTCAGCCACTGGCCCAACCGGAGCGGAGGGTTCGCCGGATCGAGTTCGAGCGCGAGGATCCGAACCGGCTGATCGCCCGATCCGGCGGCTGCGTGAACCGCGGCTGCGCTGTCTGCTGTGCGGCCCGCGTCGCCGCTCACCACCTCGCCTGCCGCGCCCCCCTCGGAACCCGTCACCACAGCTGCACATCACCTTCGCCAGGGCCGGCCGATCCGGCCGGTTCCACGACCGCCGCCCCCGGCGGCACGGCGACGATCGGTGCCGGTCGGTCGACGTCGACGACGACAGGTGCGTGGTCGGAGGCACCCTTGCCTTTGCGCTCCTCGCGGTCGATGTGTGCTCCGACGGTCGCGGCCTGCAACGCCGCCGAGCCCAGCAGGAAGTCGATCCGCATGCCCTCCTTCTTGGGGAACCGCAGTTGCTGGTAATCCCAGAACGTGTACACGCCCGGTCCCGGCGCGTAAGGGCGCACCAAGTCCGCGAATCCGGCGTCGACCAGGGCCTGAAACGCATCACGCTCCGGCCCTGTGACGTGCGTCAGGCCCTCGAACGCTGCCATGTCCCACACGTCGTCGTCCTGCGGCGCAACGTTGAAATCACCGCACAGCGCGATAGGCGCGGTCGGGTCGGCGGCGAGCTTCGCGACGCCCATGTCGCGCAGGGCAGCGAGCCATTCGAGTTTGTAGGCGTAGTGCGGGTGGTCGATCTCGCGGCCGTTGGGGATGTACAGGCTCCACACCGTGACGTCGCCGCAGCGCGCGCCGATCGCCCGCGCCTCGACGACGGGCGGGTCGCCGAACGGCGGGCAGTGCGGCAGGCCGATCTCGACATCAGAAAGGCCGACCCGGGAGACGAGCGCAACGCCGTTCCATTGCGAGATCCCGTGCCGCGCAACCTGATACCCCGCCTGGGTGAAGGGCTCAACCGGAAACTTCGCGTTTGTCGCCTTCGTCTCCTGGATCGCCAGCACATCGGTGCCGGTGCGCTCGAGCCAGGCGATCACCCGGTCGATCCGGGTGCGCAACGAGTTCACGTTCCAGGTAGCGATGCGCATCGTGCTCAACCCAGGACCGGTCCAGACGGCGGCGCAGCGACGAAGAATCGCAGCGACCACTCGGCTCGGCTTTCCCCATCAATCCGGGTCCGCCACACCAACACGCGACCGGCGGGCAGCGGCAGGCCGGCATTGAAATACAGCACCATCTGGGTGCGCGGCGGAAGCGCATGCCGCGGCACCACCACGCCGCGAAAGTTCGGCTCCTCCACCTGAAGCGTCTGCCCGAACCGCATCACACCGCCGGTACCCGGCCCGCCCGGGCCGTCCAACTGCGCAGGCGTCCCGTCCGGATCCTCCAGCACCACCTCGAACGCATACTGCTCGTTGATCACCGTCGGTTCGAAAGACATGGTGACAACGAGCGCGAACGCCGAGGTCACGCCCTTGCTGTGATCCCGGCCGACCACCTGGAGGCCGCCCCCGATCACCTGCAGTTTGTTCAGCGGATCGGTGACGGCGAAGTCGCTCATCATCAGGGTGACGGACGCGGCGTCGAAGACATCACTCATGGCGACTCATGGGGGCGCTCGGGGAAACGTTCGGCGCGGCACTCGGGGGGCCCGCCGGCGCAGAGTGCGTCCGGTCGGTGTGGCGAGGTGTCATGCCTCGATCCTGCCGCATCGCGGGCGGCGGCGCGGCGTCGGCCGGGCCCGGTGGTTCGAGTCCGTGTGGTTCCGAATAGCGTCATAGGCGGTCGGTTCTCACCGGAAATCCCGCGACGGCAGCGCGCCGACTATGTCGATGGCGGCGATCCGGTCGGCGAGCAGCGACAACGCCCCACGGTCCCGCTCGATCACCCCGCGCACCAGCAGCGACCGTGAGGTGCGGGCGACCCGTTGGTAGCGGTTCCACAGGCCGGGCTGGCAGATCACGTTGACCATGCCGGTCTCGTCCTCGAGGTTGAGGAACGTCACGCCGCCCGCGGTGGAGGGGCGTTGCCGGTGGGTGACGATCCCGGCGACCAGCACCCGCGTCCCCGGCTCGATCTCGTACAGCCCGGCGACGGTAGCGACATCCATCGCGGTGAGCCGCTCACGAGAGAACTCCGTCGGGTAGGTGTCCGGGGAGATACCGGTGGCCCAGATGTCGGCGAGGGTCAGTTCGATATCGCTCATGCCCGGCAGGGTGGGTGCTGCACCGCCCATGACGCTGTTCGGGAACATGCCCGATCGAACCGCCGCTGCCGCCCCGGCCGACCACAGCGCCCGGCGACGCGCCGATCCGGGCGAGACGGGCTCACGGGTGCGACCGGGTTGATCGGTTTGGCCGGGCCGGCCGGAGTGGCCGAGCTCGTCGAACGCCCCGGCGGTGGCCAGCGCTTCCGCCTGGGCCGCGGAGATCTGGTGCTCCTCTTGCGCCGAGGGAGCGGATTGCACCGCGAGCATCACCTCGGTGATGTCGCGATACCCGCCGGGCGGGCGGGCCGCCACGATGGCCTCGGCGAGGTCGGTTCCTATGCCGCGGATCCCGGCGAGCCCCAGTCGTACAGCGGGCCTGCCGCCCGGCCCGGGTTCCAGCCCGGCCCGCGCTCCGGAGCGGTTCACGTGGGCGCGGCGGACGGTGACCCCGTGTCGGCGCGCGTCGGCGACCAGGGATTGCGGCGAGTAGAAGCCCATCGGCTGCGCCCGCAGCAGACCGGCCAGGAATGCTGCCGGGTGATGCAGTTTCAGGTAGGCGGAGTAGAAGACAAGCGAGGCGAAGCTGAGCGCATGGGATTCGGCGAAGCCGAAGTTCGCGAACGCTTGCAGTCGCGCGAAAATGGAATCGGCGAGGTCCCCGATGATGCCGTTCTTCTCGCGCATGCCGTCGTACAGCGCCTGCCGCAGCTCCAGCATCTTTTCGGTGGAGCGCTTCGATCCCATCGCCCGGCGCAGCTGGTCGGCCTTGCCGGCGTCGAACCCGGCGACGTCGATCGCTAGTTCCATGAGCTGCTCCTGGAACAGTGGTATTCCCAGCGTCTTGTCCAGTGACCGCTCCATGGCCGGGTGTTCGACGAAGGAACCGCGCCACGTACCGGCCCGCACCGCGTCGCGCCGGGCGAGATAGGGGTGCACCGATCCGCCCTGGATGGGGCCGGGGCGGATCAGCGCGATCTCGACGACGAGGTCGTAGAACCGCTCGGGTTTGAGCCTGGGCAGGGTGGCCATCTGTGCCCGGGATTCGACCTGGAACACGCCGATCGAGTCGGCGCGACGCAGCATTTCGTAGACGGCGGGCTCTTCGAAATCCAATGCGGCGAGGTCGATCTCAATACCTTCATGCTCGCGGACGAGGTCGGTCGCCTCATGCAGGGCGGAGAGCATGCCCAGGCCGAGTAGATCGAACTTGACGAGCCCGATGGCGGCACAGTCGTCCTTGTCCCACTGCAGCACGGTGCGCCTGGGCATGCGAGCCCATTCCACCGGGCATACCTCGGCGACCGGCCGGTCGCAGATCACCATGCCGCCGGAATGGATCCCCAGGTGCCGCGGGAAGTTCTGCACCTGCTCTGCGAGCCCGACGACGTCGTCGGGGATGAGGATGTCCTGGTCGTGCTGCTCCCCGAGTTGCTTCCGGAGACTGTCCCACTGACCAAGCTGCTTGGAGTAGGCGTCCTGCTGGCCGGGCGAGTAGCCGAGCGCCTTGGCCATGTCACGCACCGCCATCTTCGACCGGAAGGTCGCCACATTGGCCACCTGGGCAGCCTTGTCCCGGCCGTATGTGTCGTAGACGTGCTGGATCACCTCCTCCCGGCGTCGGGCCTCGATATCGACGTCGATGTCCGGCGCCCCCTCCCGCACCGGGGAGAGGAACCGCTCGAAGAGCAGCCCATATTTGACAGGGTCGATGGCGGTGATGCCGAGCGCGTAGCAGACCGCCGAGTTGGCCGCCGAGCCCCGGCCCTGATACATGATGTTCGCACCGCGGCAGAACTGGACTATCTCGTAGACCACCAGGAAGTAGCCCGGAAACCTCAGCTTCTCGATGATCGCCAGCTCCCGCTCAATCTGCGCGTACGCCTTCGGGTTCCGCTCCGGCGGGCCGTAGCGACGCAGAGCCCCGGCCATCGTCAACGCCCGCAGGTGGGTCGCCTCGTTTTCACCGGGGGGAACGTCGTAGGGCGGCAGGTTCGGGGCGACCAGGTGCAGGTCGAACGCGCATTCCGCGCCGAGCGCGGCCGCCGTGGCTACCGCCTGCGGGTAGCGGGCGAAGAGTTGCGCCATTTCGGCGCCGGACCGCAGATGCGCCCCCGGCCCGGCGGGCAGATACCCGTCGGCTTCGTCGAGGCTGCGGCGAGCGCGGACGGCGGCCATGGCCGCGCCGAGCCGCGAGGCCTGCGGGGTCGCGTAGTGCGCCGCCGTGGTCGCCACTACCGGCAGGCCGAGCTCCGCGGCGAGGTGGGCGAGCGCATCGTTGTCGTCGTCATCGGTCGGGACCAGGTGCCGGGTCAGTTCGACGGCCACGTTGTCCGCGCCGAAAAGATCGACGAGGCGGCGGATCTCGCGTCTCGCCCCGACGATTCCGCCGTCCCGGCCGGCGCTGTGCCCCCCTTTGTGCTCCCCGCTGTGCAGGGCACGCCGCACCGCCCCTTTGCGACACCCGGTGAGGATCAACCAGTGTCCGCCGGCTGCGTCCGCGAGCGCGTCGAGATCGTAGATGGGTCGGCCTTTTTCACCACCGGCCAGGTGCGCATCGGTGAGCTGCCGCGACAGCCGCCGGTAGCCTTCCTGGCCGCGGGCCAGCACGAGCAGGTGTTCCCCGACCGGGTCGGGTTCGCCGAGCTGCGGAGCCGGCAGATCCAGCGAGAGTTCCGCCCCATACAGGGTTTTCAGGCCGGTGCCCCGGGCCGCCTCGGCGAATCGGACCACGCCGTAGAAACCGTCATGGTCGGTGATGGCGAGCGCATCCAGGTGCAACCGCAGCGCCTCGGAGACGAGTTGCTCCGGAGTCGACGCGCCGTCCAAGAAGCTGTAAGCCGAATGGCAGTGTAGTTCGGCATAGGGAACAGGCACGGGCGACGTCATATTCGGCACCATCGCGGGTGGCGCCGTGGGCGGCGGGTATGACGCTGTTCCGGGCGGCGGCCCGTCCGGCCCGCCAGGCTCGTCGGCGGGCCGTGCCTCGTGCGCCAGGACCGTCCGGGCCACCCCGTGCGGCCAGCCGCCCGGCGGTGGTCTGCCCTCCATCACCCGGGAGAGCTGTTCCCAGGGAATCGGCGGATTGGAGAAGGGCATCAGGTAGCACCCATCAGTCGTACACCGCCTCGAGAAGCCAACCGTGGTCGCCGAATTCAAGCAGCACGGGCGGGCCCGACTCGAGGATCACCTGCATCCGAGCGGTCCGCCGGGGCGCGGCGGGGTCGGTGCCGGTCCACCAGCGCTCGTCCAGCAGCCAGGGCCCCGCCCACGACATCACCCGCCTGCCCTCGACGACGGCCGGCGGCTCGGTCAGCATGCCTCGTTCGGTGACGGCGACGCGACACCCGCCCTTGCCGTAGACGGGAACACCTCTCGGCATTCCCCGCCGGGCCGGAACAGCGTTCGCCCGTGCCGCCCCTGCGACTCGCGCGGGCGACGGCGACGGGAGCGCGCCCGGCCAGGGCGCCGCAGGGTCCCGTTTCGCGGCGTTCTCCTCCCCCCATGCGGCCACCGCGATGCGGTCGGCTGCACCCCGACCGCCGGCCAGCGCCACACCTAGCACGGCGTCCGGCCCCAGCAGGCCCTGCACGCGGGCGAAGGCCGACCTGGCCCGGTGCTCGCTCACCCCGTCCGAGCCCCACAGTCCGTACTGGATCCGGCCGGCATCGACCGCCTCGATCGCCTCCAGTCGGAGCGCGGTGATCGCCCCGGCTCGCGGGCCGGCCCGCGGGCCGGATCGAGAAGCGGATCGAGGGCCAGCCCTGCCGATCCCGCCGACCCCCTGGCCGGTCCCGTCGGTACGGCGGGCCAACCCGGTCAACCACCCGTCGAGCTGCCAGCGCAGCCGGTCCGCGGTGGCAGCGGCGGTCAGCGGGCGTGTGCACCGCCAAATGCGGCTCACCATCGCGCCGTGTTCGGTGGTGGCGCTGATGGCAAGTCGGATACAGGCCAAACCGGCTGCGGCCAAGCGGGTGTGGAACCTCTCCGCAAGGGCCCGGGCGATGAACGCCGCGGTATCCACCCGCACCAGCGGCGGATCACAGGTCTCGACCACCGCCACCTCGGTGTCGATGCGGCGGCGCGACAGTCCCCGCTCGGCAAGGCCCGATGCCAGCCGGTGCATGGCCACCCCGTCTCCGCCGAATCGGGTAGCGACCTTGTCCAGCGGCAGCGCGGCCAGGGCGCCGGCGGTAGTGATGCCGAGCCGCTGTAGCAGACTCGCTAGGTCACCCCATGCCGGCGGGGCGATCGCCGGATCGCGCGCCAACTCGGCGACCGGCAGCCCGGCGCAGAACGCAGCATCACCCCCGGGCGGCACGATCACCGACCGGTGCGCAGCCAATACCGCCACCGACACCCCACCGGCGATGCCGATACGGCACTCGACATCCAGCGCCTCCACAGCGTCGACAAACCGTTCCGCAGCCGCGATCTCGGAGCCGAAGTACCGGGCCGGGCCGCGCCCCCGGCGGGCGAGCAGACCCGGGCGGAGCACCTCGGTGCCGGGGATGAGCGCTTCCACAGCGGCGGCGACCGGCTCGAACATCCGAGCATCGCGATCTGCGTCGGCGCGGAGCACGACCACCCCGGGACAACGGGATTGCGCGTCCCGTCGGCGCATCCCCACGCGGATCCCCCCGGCCCGAGCCACCGCCGTGGCCACCTGCACCCGGCCGGCGGACAGCACCACGGCAGGCGCCGACCCAGGCCGGCCCTCCTGTTGCAGAGCGGCGACCGCCGGCCAATCCGGACACCACAGCACCAGGGTGCGGGACCGTTCCACCGATCCTGCCGGCACCTCCGAAGCCGCCGAGACTGCCTCTGACATCAGGCTGCACCCCGGCAAGCACCGTTCCGGACATGAGCCAGCGCGCTCTGCCACGTCACCGCCCAGCACTCGGGAACCTGGCTGTTCATGACCCTCCCAGCATCATCGAACCTCTGTTCGAGATACTAGAACAAAGGCACGACAATGCTGTTTTTACCGGCCCCTACGCGTCGCCACTGTGACGACCGTGCACTCCTGCCCGAATTTCCCGCACCGAAAGGCCCGAAACCTCGCAACACGGGGCGCCGGGCTTCCGTCGAGTCGGAGCCCACCGGGGCCTCACGGCCCGGGACCTGGCCCGGGCCTGGAACTTCGTCATACCCGGAACCCCAGCGCCTGGCGAGTATGACGTCATTCGCAGCCGCGCACCGTCTTGACACAGTGCCATAGTCGGCGGGTAGCAATGGGTGATGAGCGATGTCGACTCGATCGTGCGCTCGCTGCTGCGAGACCGCGGGACGACCTACTGCGAGCAGGCCGGGATCACCCTTCGGGACAAGCCGAGCCCGCTGTTCGACCTACTGGTGCTTGCGATTCTTCTCGCCAAGCCCATTTCCGCGGACATGGCGGTCGCGGCGAGCGCCGAGCTGCGACGTATCGGTGTGCGGACGGCGCGCGGAACGCTGGGCACCACCTGGCAACAACGCGTCGACGCGCTGGGCCGCGCGCACTACCGGCGGTACGACGAGAGCACGGCGACCCGGCTGGAAGAAGCGGCGCAGCTCGTCCTGAGCCGATGGAAGGGCGATCTCCGCCGGCTCGCCGTAGAGGCCGGCGGACGGCCGCACGAGGCCGCCCGCCTGCTGACGGAGATCCCGGGTATCGGACCGGCCGGCGCCGACATCTTCCTGCGCGAGGCGCAACGCGTCTGGCCGTGGTTGCGGCCGTACGTGGACAAGCGCGTCCTGGACGGCGCACGCCGCGCAGGCCTACCGGGGTCATGTGAAGAGCTGGTCGATGTGTTCCAGGGCCGCGACCCTGCGGCCCTCGGCGCCGCCCTCGTCCGCCTCACCACCCGCGGCGGACGCTGATTCCGCGCCGCTACCAAGGCGCACCGAACTCGACTCAGGCGGCGTCCGTGCCGGTGGCACGCAGCACGTAGTGGTCGTCACCGAAGACTGCTGCGATCTGCAGCTGCCCGCCAATGGCCTGCACGTAGCGGGCAATGACGTCGACGGTGGATACCTCGCCACGCTCGATCTGCGACACCCGACCCTTGGTCACACCCATCCGCTCGGCAATCTCGGCCTGGGTCAGCCCAAGAGCGCTGCGACGCTCGGCGAGACGATAGGCGTCGATGTATGCCTGCTGACGGTGCCTGGCGGCGGCGACCACTTCCTCGCCACCGAGCTCGGCGACCACCTGCGGGCGAACGTCGCTCCACTTCGCGTTCCTGGCCATGCTCACACCTCCTCACTCCGTCGTTCTTCGAGGTACTGCTCATACAGCCGCTCCGCCTCCGGGATCGTGCGCCGGTACCAGCCCTGCCAGTCCCCCGACTTGTCCCCGCCAACCAGCAGGATCGCCGATCGCCACGGATCGAAGACGAACAGAATCCGGATCTCCGAGCGGCCGCTCGATCCCGGCCGCAACTCCTTCATGTTGTGCACGCCCGCACCCTTGACGCGATCGACGAGCGGACGACCCAAGTTCGGGCCCGCCTCAGCGAGCCGGTCTACCGCATCGACGATCAGCGCCTGGGAATCGTGGTCGACGGTCTGGAACCAGACGAGCCACTCGTCGGTGACCCGAACCTCCCACTCCTCCACACCCTAAGTTTAGCATATCCTCTACCGACATTGGTTGGCGCCGGGCAGCGACGAACACGGTGAGCGGCATCGTGCCCACATGCCACGGCTCAACAACTCCATAAGACCAGCGCACGCCGAGCGGGCTTGCCTGGATCGCGTGAGGAGTTGGTCAAGGTGTTCCAGGGCCACGACCCTGCGGCCCTAGGAGACTGCTGAAAGAAGGGCGCGCCTACCGCGGTAGGCGGGCTGACCTGAAATTCTGCGGGGATGGAGGGAGAGACCGATCAGCAGC
>JAFIHI010000006.1 GCA_017848755.1 Nakamurella sp.
CGCGCGCACCGCGCTTGCGGAACCGTCGCCGAGCGTGTGTCTTGATGGTGTCCTCGGACAGGAACAGCTCCTCGCCGATCTCGCCGTTGGATTGACCGCGGCTCATTCCTCGCAACACCTGGAGCTCGCGTTCGGTGAGTGGTGACTCACCGTCGACGGCGTCCCGCGGATTGGGCAGTCCGGTGCTGGTGACGGTGTCGGCGAGCGCCGTGAGCAGTTCCGGGCCGGTCACGTCCCAGCGCAGAAAGCCCCGTACACCGCACGCCATCGCCGCAGCAATGGAGGGCGCGTCGTCGGGCGCGCCGAATACGATGACGACCGCCGCGGGATGCGCCGCCAGCAGGCGCCGCGCCGCCTCGATGCCGGTGGTCAGCGCCCGTTGGGTTCCGATCAAGACGATGTCGGCGGCCTGCCGGCCGTACTCGACGAGGAGTTCGTCCCCGCTGGCGACCGTCTCCACGGTGCCCACCGACGCGACCTGCGACATGACTTTCAGCAGGTTCTCCCGCACGCTGCGGCGCTCATCACAGACCAAGGCGGTTGTCACAGGTCACACGTTCCTCTCACGAGTCTTACCTACCACGAAACGGAACCGGCGCATCGCCCGTTGTCCGCAACCGGTCTGCGCGGCAGGCCTTGATCATGATCGGATGGCGATCTATGGTCGAGAAAACTGCAGCCCCGGCACCGCCGCGGATCCGGTGGAAGCAGGGATGGCCCAGGACGCGGTGCGATGCCACGGTCGTTCCGGCCTCCCCCTTCGTCGGTGGTGTGCGAGTCGGGACGCCCGAGGTCACAAAGGGGAACGTGATGGCAGACACCAGGCGCCTTCCTGGGCCCAACGCCGATCTGTGGGACTGGCAACTCCACGCCGCATGCCGCGGCATGTCCAGTTCCTATTTCTTCCACCCCGAAGGCGAACGCGGACCGGCGCGCGCACGGCGCGAGGCGAAGGCGAAGGCGATCTGCTCGAGGTGCCCGGCTCTGCTGGAATGTCGCCGGCACGCGCTGCAGGTACACGAGCCGTACGGGATCTGGGGAGGCCTCTCCGAGAGCGAACGGCAGCAGATCCTCGCTGCAGCCCCCTGAGCCGAGGGCCCGCATGCACCGCATGTACGGGCGGCTTTCTCGATCGGGTGTGGCGCTCATCACCGGAGAGCCTACGTCTCACGCAGCGCTGTGTCACATCATACGTTCGGAGGACACCTTCCACGATCGGCGCAGCGGTCACCGAACGCCCCGCAACGACCGCGAGGAACGTTGAAGGGCCGGCCCTCCGGGTGGCATGCCGATCCCACACCGCCGGACAACCGGCCCCTCGACGCCTTGTGATTGCGCTGCCGCTAGTGGTGGTGTCCCCCGGCCGGCGCGGCCGGCTTGGCCTCCGGGATGTCGGTGACCGTCGACTCGGTGGTCAGCACCATTCCCGCGATCGACGCGGCATTCTCGACGGCGGATCGCGTCACCTTGACGGGGTCGACGACGCCGGCCGCGAACAGATCCGTCATCTCACCGGTCGCCGCGTTGTACCCGTGGCCCGGCGCCGCCGCCGCGATCTGCGCGACGATCACGGAACCTTCCACGCCGGCGTTCGCGGCGATCCGGTACGCAGGGGCGCTCAGCGCCCGCCGCACGATTGCGACGCCGAGCGCCTGGTCCCCCGCCAGACCGAGGTCCCCTTCGAGGGCCGATGCCGCGTGGATCAGCGCCGAACCGCCGCCCGCGATGATCCCCTCCGCGACGGCTGCCTTGGTGGCCGACACCGCGTCCTCGATGCGATGTTTGCGCTCCTTGACCTCCGTCTCGGTCGCGGCCCCGGCCTTCACCACGGCGACCCCGCCGACCAGCTTCGCCAGCCGCTCCTGGAGCTTCTCGCGGTCCCAGTCGGAGGTGGTGTCTTCGATCTCGCGCCGGATCTGGTCGGCGCGGTCCGCGATCGCCTCGGCCGAACCACCGCCGTCGACCAGCGTCGTGGTGTCCTTGGTGACCACCACCCGCCGCACGGATCCGAGGACGTCGGTGCCGACCTCAGAGAGCTTGAGACCGACCTCCGCGGAGACCACCTCGGCGCCCGTCACGATGGCCAGATCCTGCATGAAGGCCTTGCGCCGGTCACCGAAGAACGGCGACTTGACGGCGACGGCCTTGATCGTCTTGCGCAGCACGTTGACGGTGAGCGCGGCCAGCGCCTCGCCCTCGACGTCCTCGGCGACGATCAGCAGCGGCTTGTTGTCGGCGAGGACCTTCTCCAGCATCGGCAACAGATCCGCCAGGGACGAGATCTTCTCGCGCACCAGCAGCACCGCGGCATCCTCGAGGACGGCTTCGCTCGCCTCGGCGTCGGTGACGAAATACGGCGAGATGAAGCCCTTGTCGAACTGCATCCCCTCGGTGAACTCGAGTTCCGTGTGCAGCCCGGACGATTCCTCGACGGTCACCACACCGTCCGCGCCGACCTTCTCGACAGCTTGGCCGATGAGTGCGCCGATCTCCTCGTCACGGGAAGCGATGGTAGCGACCTGCCGCACCCGCTCGGGGTCACCCGCGACGGGCGTCGCCGCGGCGGCCAGCACCTCGCCGACCTTCGCCGCCGCCGCCGCCATCCCGGCGCGCAGCGCCATCGGATCGGCTCCCGCGGCGACGTTGCGCAGCCCCTCGGTGATCAGTGCCTGTGCCAGCACGGTCGCGGTGGTCGTCCCGTCACCGGCTACGTCGTTGGTCTTCGTCGCGGCGGTCTTCGCGAGTTGCGCGCCCAGGTTCTCCCGCGGATCCGCCAGGTCGATGTCGCGCGCGATCGTCACGCCGTCATTGGTCACCGTCGGGCCGCCGAACTTCTTGTCCAGCACCACGTATCGCCCGCGCGGGCCGAGCGTGACCTTCACCGCGTCGGC
>JAFIHI010000061.1 GCA_017848755.1 Nakamurella sp.
CGACCTCCCTTACGGCTTTTTGTATGCTGTGAAGTTTTGACGCATTGGATCTGACAGGAGCGCGACATGGCACGCGAATTCGACGGGCGGGATCAGGCGCACGGTGCCGCCAGCCGCCGCGGCGAGGGGAATCCGCACGGTCATGACAATCGACGCTCTGACGGTCGGCGCTTTGACGGCGAACGTGGTCGCGGTGGCGCGTCCGGCGACCGGCAATACGGCGGCTTCGGCGGTGGCCGCGACAGGGACCGCCAGAGCGGCGGGGACGCACGGTCATCGGACGGGCGACGTGGCTACGGCCGCAGCGACAGTTCCCGGGGGGAGTGGGCCGGTCGTCGCTCATCCGACGAGCGGCCGCGATCGCCCTGGCGTGATCACGGTCGCGACGATGGTGGATCCGCGCGCCCGCGGCGCGATGGACAGGAGCCCGCGCGGAGCTTCGGCGGGCGCGGTGACCGCGATCCGCGTGGGAGCCGAGATTCGGGTTCGGATGCGAGCGGGCCGCGCTCCGCATATCGGAAGCCCTATTCGAAGGGCGATCCCCGCGGGGGTGCTCGGGAGCGGACCGACTCCCGTGGACGCCGTCCGGGCGACGTGCCGACGCGAGACTGGCGCGCCGGCCGTGGCGCGGAGCGGGGAGCCGACTCGGACCGCGGCTTTGACCGCGGCGCCGGGCGGGGCTCCTATGGTGGCACTCGAGGCGACCGCGGCAGCTGGCAGCAGCGGGGCTCCGGTGGTAGGCAGGACGATCGCCGCGAGGCCGGGTTCCGGGGTACGCGAGACGACAAGCCGCGCTCGGTTGGCTTTGGCGATCGGGGCGGTCGCAGTCGTGAGGGTGGCTTCGGCTCCTCTCGAGGTGCGTACGGGGACGAACGCAGCGATCGGGGCGGGCGCGACCGTGATTCAGGAGGCAGGGCATCGCGGGGCACTTACGGTGCTGATCGGGGCGGCCGTGGCAGCTGGCGGGGGCGGGATTCCGGCGGTGGCCGGGATGACCGGTCCGGAGCGGGCTTTCGAAGTCAGCATGACGGAAGGCCGCGCGCCGATGGATTTGGTGATCGGTCCGGACGCAATGGCTGGCAGGAGCGGCATACCGGCGCTGGCCGAGATGAGCGGCGTAGGACGGGCTTTCGGGACACGCGTGACGACGCGCCGCGTTGGGATGAACATCGTGGCGACCGTGGGCGCGGCCCGCGCGATGGCGGCTTCCGCCGCCCGCGAGACGGCGCGTTCGATGCCGGGCGCGATGCTGCTGCCGATCGGCCTGGCCGACGCGGTTCGGGCGAGGACTTCGGCCGGAGCGAGCGCCATCCCGGACCACGCGGTGATTCCTTCAATGGCGACCGTTCGGCCGACCGGAGAGCCGAATACGGGGGGCGCACCGGAGACCGCGGTCAGCGATACGACCGCAGTGGTCGGGAGGCCGGCAGATACCAGGGCAATAATCGCAGCGAACGCGGTGATCGCGGACTCGGTGAAGGGCTGGCGGACCCCTTCGGGCTGTCCAGCAGTGGCAGCAGTGCGCGCGATGATCGGCCCCGCCGCCCGCGCTGGGATGACGGCGGCGGCCGCGGGCCCGGCCGTCACGAACGTGAGTACGGCGAGCCCCCGCAGCGGGAGCGGCCGTCGGGATCACGGATCCGCGCTGAGGACGACGGCCACGCCTGGCCGGAGATCCCGGAGTGGGTCGACACCCATGATCTCGGCGGCGAGGTTCTCGCAGACCTGCGGGGTCTGAGCAAACAGGGCTCGGAGTTCGTGGCCGGCCACCTGGCGGCTGCCGGCGAACTCGCCGAGACCGACCCGGAAGCGGCCTGGGAGCACGCCCGCGCCGCCAGGTCCCAGGGTGGCCGGATCGCCGTCGTTCGAGAGACCGTCGGGCTCGTCGCATATCGCGCCGGCAGATGGGCGGAGGCGATCGCAGAACTGCGCGCCGCTAGGCGTATGGCGGGAGGGCCTGGGCTGCTAGCCGTGATGGCCGACGCCGAGCGGGCGCTCGGGCGACCCGAGCGCGCCATCGAACTTGCCCGCAGCCCCGAGGCTGCCAGACTCGATCCGGCCGCTGCCGTCGAACTCCGGATCGTCGTCGCGGGGGCGCGCGCCGATCTAGGGCAACACGATGCGGCCCTGGCGTCGCTGCGATCCGCGGTCGGCGACGTCGATCCGCAGGCTCCGCACGCGTTCCGGCTGTACTACGCCTATGCCGCGATGCTGCAGGACACAGGGCACCAGGATGAGGCACAGGAGTGGTTCGTCCGCGCGGCCGACGCCGACGTCGACGACGAGTCCGACGCCGCCGAGCGCGCTCAGGCGCTCGCGGGCGGTGACCTTTACGAGGCCGCTGCCGGGGAGTCCGACGATGCCGCGGAGTCCGACGGTCCCGACGAGTCCAGCTCCTCCGACAAGCCCGACACGGGTGCGGGCGACACGATCGACTCCCGGCCCGACACGTCGTCATGAGCGAAAACTCCGATGCGCGAACGGCTTTGGTCGATCGGTACGACGCCCTGCTCGTCGACCTGGACGGGACGCTGCTGCTCGCGGGAACCGTGGTGCCGCATGCGCCCGAGGCGATGGCCGCGGCGCGGAGTGCCGGCGCCAAGGTCCTCGTCGTCACGAACAACGCGTCGCGGAGCCCGGCCGAGGTCGCGCGGCGGCTGACCGACCGGGGCATCCCGACCGTCGGCGACGAGGTGGTCAACTCGCCGCAGGCGGCCGCTGTGCTGCTCGCCCATTCGCATCGCGCCGGTGACCCCGTTCTGGTCGTGGGCACCGATGCGCTCGCGCAGGCGGTCCGGGATGTCGGATTGGTACCCGTCCGGTCGGCCGACGACCATCCGGTGGCGGTCGTCCAGGGGTACAGCCCGGACACCGGGTGGCGCGACCTTGCCGAGGCCTGCCTCGCGATCGGCGCCGGGGCGGATTGGGTAGCGACGAACATGGATTCGACGTTGCCCACCGACCGCGGGATGCTGCCCGGCAACGGGTCCCTGGTCGCCGCGCTCGTCACCGCAACCGGTCGGCACCCGCGCGTCGCCGGCAAGCCCCAGCGTCCGTTGCTCGACGCGGCGGCCGATCGTGTCGGAGCCAAGCGTCCGCTCGTGGTCGGCGACCGGCTCGACACCGATATCGCGGCTGCGTGCGCGGCAGGCATGGACAGCCTGATGGTGCTCACCGGTGTGAGCGGCGTTCCCGACGTTCTGGCTTCCCCGCGCGAGCTGCGGCCCACGTATGTGGCCACCGACCTGCGGGGGCTCACCGAGGCACCCGCAGTGGTGGTGGTCGCGTGCATCGCCGATGACGACGTGCTGCGAGCGCGGCTCGCGCAGGCGGGCATCGACTGATCCGCCGCCTGGCCCTCGACTACCGTAGAGACATGTCTGAACCGTCGGCGCCCGCCCCGGATCGCACCGAGCCGGATCGCACCGAGCCGGATCGCACCGAGCCGGATCGCACTGGGCCGACCGGTGACGTGGGTCCCGCCGGCGCGCCCGATGCCCCCGGTCGGCCCGCCGTCCCGGGCGCGCCCGGTTCGCCGGCCCCGCATGATCCGCTCGCAACGGTGCTGGCCGATCTGGCAACGATCGACGACGTCCCGCTGCCGGAGCGGGCGGAAGCGTTCGAGCGGATGCACGAGGTGATCACGGAGGCGCTCAGCGGCACCGTGGAACGCACGGGCGGAGCGCGTTGACGTGTCCGGCCGGCGTCTCGATTCCGCTTTGGTGGACCGGGGTCTCGCCCGGTCGCGGACGCATGCCGCGAGACTGATCGCCGACCGTCGGGTGACAGTCGGCGGTTCGGTCGTGTACAAGGCGTCCTCGTCCGTCGACGAGAAGACCGAAGTCGCCGTGCGGGCCGGCGACGACTGGGCGTCGCGTGGTGCGCACAAGCTTCTCGGCGCGCTGCGTGCGTTCTGTATCGACCCGGCGGGGCGCCGGGCGATCGACGCAGGCGCGTCGACGGGCGGCTTCACCGACGTGCTGCTGCGACGTGGTGCCGCGGCGGTTGCGGCCGTGGACGTGGGTCACGGGCAACTCGATCCCCGGATCGCGGCGGACCCTCGCGTCCACGTGCACGATCGCCTCAACCTGCGCGAGCTTTCGGACGACCAGGCGGCCGAGATCGTCGACTCGCTCGGCGGCAAGGCCGACATCATCGTGGCCGACCTGTCGTTCATCTCGCTCACGCTGGTGCTGCCGCAGCTGGTCGGCCTGGCATCGGACGGCGCAGATCTGGTGCCCATGGTCAAGCCGCAGTTCGAGGTGGGCCGGGATCGGCTCGGTGCACAGGGGGTCGTGCGCGACCCGGCGCTTCGGGCCGCTGCCGCCCAGCAGGTGGCCGACGCGGCCGGCGAGCTCGGATGGGGCGTCGTCGCGGCGGTGGCGTCGCCGCTGCCGGGGCCGAGCGGCAACGTGGAGTACTTCCTGCATCTGCGGCGCGGCGCCGTGCGAGGCTCCGCCGCCGACCGCGCCCTGATCGATGACGCCGTGCAGCAGGGCCCCCAGTGAGGACCCAGTGACAAACCCGTCGACGCATCCGGTCTCAGCCCCGGTCGCGGCACCGGCCGCAGCTCCCGTGGCGCACCAGTCCACCGGCATCACCGCGGCATCGCACGCTGCGCCCGCGTCGCCGGCGCCGAGCAGGGCACGGCGCGTCCTGTTGGTCGCGCACACCGGGCGCCCCGATATCGGCCGGATCGTCGAGCACGTGCGCGATCGGCTGGCCGGCGGCGGCATCGATCTCGTCGCGGCCGGGCCCGAAGCGGCCGAACTCGGGTTGCCCTATTTGCCTTCTGGTTCGCCCGAAAGCACGTCATCCGGTGCGCCCCGAAGCGCGCCGCTGCAGGCGTCGGACGGGCCGGGTCAGTACGACGGCCGCGCACCGGATACCGCGCAGGGCCGTGCCGCCACCAGTGCCGCCACCAGCGTCGCAGACAGCGCCGACGGATTCCCCGGCGACGACGCCCGCGCCGAGCTGGTCCTCACCCTCGGCGGCGACGGCACCCTGCTACGCGGCGCCGAAGAGGCCCGCATCGCCGGCGTCCCCGTGCTCGGCATCAACCTCGGCCGGGTCGGCTTCCTGACCGAATTGGACGCCGACCACGTCGACACGGCGCTGGACGCCGTCATCCGCCGCAACTACCGCATCAGCGAACGGCTGACCGTCGATATGCAGGTCGAGTCGAACGGAAACATCGTCGCGTCCGGCTGGGCGCTCAACGAGGTGAGTATCGAAAAGGCCAGCCGCGAAAGGATTCTCGACGTCATCGTCGAGGTCGACGGCCGGGGCGTGTCCTCCTTCGGATGCGACGGCGTGCTGTGCGCGACCCCCACCGGATCGACCGCCTACGCCTTCTCGGCCGGCGGGCCGATCCTCTGGCCCACGGTCGCGGCGCTTCTCGTCGTGCCCTCGAATGCGCATGCCCTGTTCGCCAGGCCGCTGGTGGTCGGCGCGAAGTCCATGGTGACCGTGCACGTCGATCCGGGCGGCCACGAGGCCGTGCTCGCCTGCGACGGTCGCCGGATCGCCGAGATCCCGCCCGGCTCTCGCGTGCATATGAACGCGGGCGCCGAGCCGGTGCGACTGGTCCGGCTCACCGACGAACCGTTCACCGACCGGCTGGTGCGCAAGTTCTCGCTGCCCGTGCACGGATGGCGCGACCGCCGGCACTGATCGTCCGCGCCCGTGGTCCGGGCGTCCCGACCCGGCCCACCGACGAATCCAGCCCTGTGGACAACTGCCGCGCAGCGGCACCCCACACCCGCCGTGCGATAGCGTGGCGATCGTGTTGGGTGAGCTGCACATCTCCGGCCTCGGAGTGATCGATGATGCGCTCATCGAACCGTCCGCCGGCTTGACGGTGGTCACCGGCGAAACCGGCGCCGGCAAGACGATGATCGTCACCGCACTCGGCCTGATATGCGGTGGCCGTGGCGATTCCGGGCGCGTGCGCGGCGGCCGTCCGCGGGCCGTCGTCGAGGCGCGTTTCGTTCCGCTCCGCCCGGGCAGCGAGTATGACGATGTTCGCGGCGTAGCCGCCGAACGCCGTGAGAACAGCGGTGCCGCAGAGACTCTCGCCGACCCGCCGCAGATTGAAACGAACGGGCTCGCGTATCTCGCCAGCGTCGCCGAGACGGTCGGCGGAGACGTGGACGACGACGGCTCGCTCGTCGCGGTGCGGTCGGTGTCCGCCGACGGGCGCTCGCGGGCGCATATCGGCGGCCGCGCAGCCCCCGTGTCCGCGCTCGCGGATCTGACGGAATCGCTCGTCGCGGTGCACGGCCAGGCCGAGGCGATGGTGCTGCTGCGGCCTGCGAACCAGCGCGCTGTGCTCGACCGGTTCGCCGATCTCGGCGCCGAGCTGGACGATTACCGCTCGCTCCGAGCGCAGTATCTGGCCCTCCGCGCCGAGATCGACGACAGGATCGGCCGGGCACGTGAGCTCGCACAGCGGGAACAGGTCCTACGTCTGGGCCTACAGGACATCGAACGGGCCGACCCCCGGCCGGGGGAGGACGTCGAGATCGCTGCGGAGGTGCGCCGTCTCGATGACGCCGATGCGCTGCGTACCGCGGCGACCGGGGCGATCGCGGCGTTAACCGGCCCCGTCGACGAGTCGAGCGGCGACGAGCCGTCCGCGTCGGCGCTCGTGCAACAAGCGATCCGATTGCTGGAGCACGCCTCCGACCCGGCCCTCGTCGCCCGGCTCGACGACCTGCGCGGCGCGCTCGCCGTGATCGGCGACGTGGGCGGCGATCTCGCTCGCTATGTCGCGGACCTCGATGCCGACCCGGCGCGATTGGAGGCCCTGCTCGAGCGGCAGGCGTTACTGCGCGGCTTGGCGCGCCGCTACGGCGAGGACGTCGACGGTGTGCTCGCGTGGGCCGCATCCGCCCGCACCGAATTGGCCGGGCTGGACACCTCCGACGAGGCGATCGCCGCGCTGCGGAAACGCGCCGCGGCCCTGGGCTCGGAGCTTGCCGCCGCGGCGGAGGAGATCAGCGCCCGCCGCGCCGCCGCCGCCGAGAAGCTGAGCTCGGCCGCGACCGCGGAGCTGGACCATCTCGCGATGGGCAAGGCGTCGCTGCGGATAGCGGTGACGCCGCGGCCGGTCGCGAACGGCGCCGCCGACGTGCTGTTCGTCAATGGCCGCGAGATCGCGGCGGGCCAGGACGGGGCGGACCACGTCGAGATCCTGCTCACCCCGCACCCGGGGGCTCCGGAACTGCCCGTGGCGCGTGGAGCCTCCGGCGGCGAACTGTCGCGGATCATGCTGGCATTGGAAGTGGTGCTGGCCGGGGCGGACCCGGTGGCAACACTCGTCTTCGACGAGGTCGATGCGGGTGTCGGCGGACGGGCGGCGACCGAGATCGGGCGCCGTCTCGGCATGTTGGCACGGGATCACCAGGTGATCGTTGTAACGCACCTGGCACAGGTGGCCGCCTTCGCCGACAAGCACTACGTGGTGGACGCAGGCGCCGACGGCAGCGTCGGAGCCTCCGAGGTCCGGGCCGTGCAGGCGGACGCGCGGGTTGCCGAGCTTGCCCGGATGCTCGGCGGAACGGACGGCGCGGTGGCGTTGGCGCACGCGGCCGATCTGCTTGCCGCCGCCCGCGACCATCGGCCGCGCACGGTGCACCACGGCGACGCCCGAGGCCGCACCACCTCGCAGCGGCCACTGGGCGCTCGGCGCAAATCGGGCAAGCTGTGACAGACACGGCGAGGCTCAACATATCGTCATAGGAGAAACCGGCACGTAGCGCTGTGAATGTGTGCACACGTCGTGACGCGCCGTGCTCGCCTCCACCCCGCGTGACCCGCCACCTGGGACGATAGGCCCATGAAACTCATGTCACTCCAGTCACAGCAGTTGACCGGAATCACAGGTGTGGCGCGGATATCCCGCAACACCCAAGCGCTGCTGGAACGGGTGGGGCACGGGGACATCGTCATCCTCGATCAGGTCGATATCGATCGGGCGACGGCGGATGCGCTGGTTCGGGCGGGCGTGACGGCGGTCGTCAACGCAGCGGCGTCGGTGTCCGGACGGTACCCGAACCTCGGGCCGGAGATCCTGCTGGCCGCGGACGTGACGCTGATCGACGAGGTGGGTGAGGACGTCTTCGGGCGGGTGAAGGACGGCGCCAAGGTCCGCATCGACGAGGGCGCCATCTACCAAGGTGAGAACCTGATCGCGCAGGGCACGGAACAGACCCCGGAGTCCATCGCGGACCTGTTGATCGAAGCAAAGGCCGGTATGGCTGCGCAGCTCGAGGCGTTCGCCGCGAACGCGATCGAATACATGAAGCGCGAGCGCACCCTGCTGCTGGACGGCGTCGGCATCCCGGAGATCCGCACCAACATGGCCGGCAAGCATGTGCTGGTGGTGACCGCGTCGCCGAACACCGCAGTGGAACTGAAGAAGCTCCGCAAATACATCTCCGATTTCCACCCGGTGCTGATCGGGGTGGACGGCGGCGCCGATGCGATCCTCGCCGCGGGCCACAAGCCGAAGATGATCGTCGGTGATCCGGAAAAGATGGCTGCGAAGACGTTGCAGTGCGGAGCGGAGGTGGTGATCCCGGCCGATATCGACGGCCACGCACCGGGTTTGGAGCGTCTGCAGGATCTGGCACTCGGCGCGGTGACGTTCCCGGCGGCCGGAACGAATGAGGACCTGGCGCTGCTGTTGGCGCACGACAAGGACGCGTCACTGATCGTCACCGTCGGGATGCACACCGCACTCACCGAACTACTCGACCGGGGAAGGGGCTCCGCCGCCTCGACGTTCCTCATCAGGATGCGGGTGTCCAACAAGCTGGTCGAGGCGTCCGCGGTACTGCGGCTGTACAAGGCGCGGATCTCCTGGTGGGTGGTGATGCTGCTGGTGCTCGCCGCGGCCGCCGCCATCGTCGTCGCGCTCGTGGTGTCCGATGTGTCCGGAACCTATGCACATCTGATCGCGACCTGGTGGAACGACCTGGTGGCGTGGGTAAGGGGGCTGTTCTAAATGATCTCCATGCGGTATCACATCGTCTCGCTGGCGGCGATCTTCTTGGCGTTGGCGCTGGGCATCGTGCTGGGGGCGACCAAGATCAATTCGCCGTTGCTGGCCGGTCTGCAGGGCGACAAAGCCCAGCTGTCGACGCAGCGGGACGATCTGGCCAAGTCGAATGCCGAGCTTCAGGGTCGGCTCGTGGCGGACGCCAAGTTCGCCTCGTCGATCGGCCCGCTCGCAGTACGCGGCACCTTGCCGAATACCGACGTCGTGGTGATCACCACTGACACCGCGGACCCGGCCGACCGGGACGGGGTGCTGTCGCTGCTGTCGCGTGCCGGCGCTCGGGTGACGGCGCAGATCCAGGTGACGGCCGACTTCACCGACCCGAACCGCGCCGATCAGCTTCGCAACCTGGTGATCCAGAACCAGCCGGCCGGCTCCACATTGCCGGCGTCGCCGCAGATCGGCACCCTCGCGGGTGGTCTGCTGGGGAATCTGCTGCTCACCGACTCGAAGGGCAAGACCCACGCCACCCCGGACGAGGCGACCGCCGCACTGTCAGCGCTGTCGACGGCCGGGTTCATCTCGGCGTCCGGGGCGGTGGCGCCGGGACGGTCGGTCGTGATCATCACCGGGGCGGCACGCACCGGTGACTCCGCCGTGGATCGCGCGCAGATGATCGTCGACATGGCGTCCGCGTTGAAGCAAACGGCGCAGGGCGTGGTGATCGCCGGCCGCTCGGGATCCGAAGGCACCACCGGCTCGGTCGGCCTGGTCCGCGCGGACACCGCCGCCAGTGCGCTGGTCTCCACCGTTGACGACGTCGACACCGACGCCGGCCGGATCGCGACCGTCCTCGCCCTCGTCGAACAGAACGGCGGCGGCGTGGGCCGCTATGGCACGGGCGCCAATGCCTCCGCACCGGCCCCGTCGCTCGCCGTGGGGTGAGGTGGTCGCCGGATTCCCGCGCGTCCGGTTTTCAGTGTTGATCGAGTATGACGGCCCAGCCCCCCGCTTCCCCCGCTCATCCAGGGGGAGCCGGGGGTTCGTCATATATAGGTGCAGCCCAGTCCCGGTCGACTACCGTGAGCCACGAGGAGAGGAGGATCGGCATGCCCACCGCAGCCGTCAGCAAGATGAGCAACAAGATAAGCAAGAAGAGCGGCAGGGAACCTGCCGACCGCCACCGTCGTCACGAAGGCGGGGTCATGACTGCAGATCGGATCGACCCACGGGAATACGTCATTGATGACGACGCGACGATCTCCGACATCGACCTCGAGGCGGAGGAGTTCACACTACGCGACGGCCGTCGCCTCACGGATGAGCTCGCCAAGGAGCTCGCTGCTCAGGCCCTCGGTGAGATTCGGCGCCGCAATCTCATCCCGGGCCGTAAGTCTCTGTCCGGCGACGGCAGCCACTCGCCCGCCATTCGGGTCCGCGTACCTGCTCAACTACGTAGACAGGCCGAGAACCGCGCCGCTGCCGACGGTGTCACCCTGTCCGAGCTCACCCGCGAGGCCTTGGCGGCGTACCTCCGGGCCTCGTAGCTGCCCACATCGCGGCCCGGCCGGGGTGGCCAGACCGCATACCGGCCGACGGCCCAGACCTTTCCGTGCCACGCCGGCCCCATGGGCCACGGCCGCCATGTCGCGGCTCACGTATCAGGAAAAGGGCTATCCATTTGGCTGCCCCTGGGGAAAGGGGTTTCAGGCGAGTGCGTGGGCTTGTCGCCAGGGCCGGTCGGCGGCTGGCGGGGCGAGTGAGGTCGAGGATGATCTCGGCCCGGCAAGGCCGGTTGGCCGCACCTGGGGTGCCGGGTCCCGCACGTGCTGCCCGTAGGAGCTGTGCGGTCGCGGCGGCCTTGAGCAGCTGGTAGAACAGCAGAGCGCTCCGCCGGTCCGCGCCTATAGTCTGGTTCACGCTCCGTCCGCTGGCTGCCTCGGAACCCGGTGACCAGAGACCTGGTGCTCGGACGCTGAGCGCCGAAAGGTGTCGGGTGACCAGAAGCAAATCAGCCGGAGGGAGGGCTAGGTGACCGCCCCCAAGCGTGGCCAAGTTTGGGTCGATGGTGAAGGCTTCGAGTACCTAGTCTTGTCGATCGACTCGTACAACCGGTCCGGTATGCGCGATGTCGTTGCCCTTCGGGTCTACAATGGGGATCTCACTGAAGAGGACACGGTCCCGTACGCAACCGTCGTGTCCTTCGAAGGGGAAGAACGCACGATCTTCTCCGACGACCTCGTGGTCGTTTCCAAGTTGAGCCTCATCGAGGCGGTCTGGCACGTCGGTAGCGACTTCCTCGACGGCGTGGCGGAGGACCTGTCCGGGATTATCACGCCCGCATCGGCAGTGGCGCCCGCGCGGCGGCTCCGGGGCTATCCTCTGGCTCGGCAGATCCGCTTCGCGGACCTGCACATCCCCGGCGAGGCGGACAAGCCTGTGGTAGTGATCTCGTCCGAGAAGTACGGCGAGGACGTTGGCTACGCCTTCGTAGTCGCCTGTCGCGTGAGCTCGGACCCTACCAAGATCCGAAAATACGACGTGGAGCTAATCAGCCAGACCGGGAAAGTCGTCTGCTCCGCCGTCCAGACCGTCCCCTTGGGCGAACTCCGCGACAGGACGACGCGGGGAGCCGCAGCCGTCTCATCGAAAGAAGCCGCTGAGATTCTCGCCAAGGTGCGGGCACTGCTGGGGCTCGAGTGACAAGCAGGGCGTCTTGCCTCACGTCAAGATGTCCGGATGATGTTGGTGCGTGCCTCACGTGATTTGTCCGCGTGATTCAGGCTGCCGGCCGTGTTCCGCGGGTGCGGGCTGCGGCGAGGTCGATGAGTTGGCGCTGAATCCGGTTGATGCGCCTGGTGATTGCCGCGGGGTTGAGGCGGTCGTGTTCGACTTGCATTGCGGCGGTGATGGTGTCGTCGAGGAAACCGGCATCCAGGAGCCTGTGGTAGGGGGTGCGTGGGGCGTCGTAGATCCGCTTCTTCCGGCCGGAGGTGGTCTCGGCCCAGCCGGTGGCCTTCACGCACGGCAAGAGGTGGTTTTTGCGTTTCATCACCAGGTCCCACAGCTCGTTGAGCAGCACCATCTCGTGGTCGGTCTCGTAGCGGAAGCGGAAGGCGTGCTTGCGCACCCAGTCGCCGTTTCTCTGCTCGACGTGCGCGTTGTCGTTGTGCTGGTAGGGCCTGGAGCGGGTGACCGGGATGTCGTGTTTGTCGCACCAGTCGAGCACTCCCCAGTTCATGAACTCGGAGCCGTTGTCGAAATCCATCGCGCAGATCGGGATCGGGGTCGTCTGCTCGATCCAGTCCAGGCCCGCGGAAACGTGAACGCCTTGTTCTTGATCGTGCGCAGGATCGTCCAGCGAGCGTGTCCAACTCGAAAAACCCCGGCTGGTCGACCTGCTCGTCCATCGCGGTGCGCACCGGGATAGACGACCGCAGGATCCGGCTCGGCTTTGTGCCCGACAGGGCAAGCGGTGTCAGAGATGCCTTGTGCGGCTTCAAGTATCGGTCGATCGTCGCCGCGGACATCGACCTGAGCTCGCCCAGCACCGCCTCCGTGACCCGGTCGGTGGCCCTGCCGAACTCGCCAAACCGCACCAGCCGCTCCAAGGTGTCCGCCATCACCGCGGCCAAGTACTTCCCGGACGGCTGGCCCGACACCAGCCACACGACCTGCAGCACTTTGAGCGCGTCATACGAGCACTTCCGCGGCCGCGGCCGACGTTTCACCGCCGACGCCGGCCCCTTCCGAGCCGCGGCGATGCGGATCGCTCTTCTGGCGTGATCGCGGCTCCAGCCCGTCACCGACGTCAGCTCGTCCAACAGACGGCCCTTCCCCGCCTTGTCCGCCCGCCCGTACTCGGCCGCGTACCTCTTCGTGATCTCCCGGCGCGCAACCATCGACAACCCCTCGCCCATCCGGCCAGGAAACTCCCACCACGCGGACATTCCTGCGTGAGGCAAGCACCGAACTTCCCGGACCTTTTAGCTGAGTCAAGTCGCAGGGGTGCGCGAAGCCACCTACCAGGTATCATGAACTGCAACGAAAGGAGGCACGGCATGGCTACCGTCATTGTTAAAAAGCGTGGCCCGAAGCTGCCGACCGCCACTGTCGTCAAGAAGGCGGACCGGAAGGTTCCCGGAACACCGAGCGCTGCTCGCGTGAAGCACGTTCGGGAGCGCCTCGCCGGGTCCCCGTTCGCGCGCAGCGCCTGACGGGCTACAGACGCCACAGCCGGCCCCGTGAGGGTCGGCTGTTCTGTTTCCGGCACCTATCCGGAGCCCGCCGACCCGAGGCCAGAGGTTCTCGCGTTATCGACCGGCTTCAACCGATGACCATCGCACCACCTCAAACCCGGCTGCCGAGGCGCTGCCTGCCGTGGAAGTGTATCGACCGATTTGCACCGGGGCACGACCCGTATTCGGATGGGGCACGCAGGGGCAGTCAAATGGATAGCCTTTATCAGGAAACCCCTGGCACGGGGCGCCAACAATCAACACTAGAAGCCGAACATGCCGGGGGAGCGGGGGTCCGTCATATATGGGTGCGGTGACCGCGCGGCTCGGGGTGTGACGCGATGCGGCAGGGGCGCGGCGCGGGAGCGTGGACATCGTCATCGGCGGTGGGTGACGTACACTGGCGCCCGATATGACGCGACATGACGCTCCCGCAGACGGCGGATTGGGCTCGGGGGCCGAGTGGGGGCCGGTCGCCGAGTCGATGCTCTCCGAGCGTCAGGCCTCGCACCATGGCGACGAGCGGAAACAGCAGATCCTGGATGCGGCGGAGACCGTCTTCGCCGAGAACGGGTACGACGCGGCGTCCATCGCCGAGATCGCGACGCGGGCCGGGATGTCGCAGGCGGGCATGCTGCATCACTTTCCCAGCAAGGCGGCCCTGTTGATCGCGGTGCTGGACCGTCGGGACGACATCGACGCCGCGCAGGTCCACGTGCTGGACAACCCGGGCGGCATCGCGATCCTGCGCGGCATGGCGATGTTGATCCAGGCGAATTCGCTGCACCGCAACGAGACTCGGCTGAAACTCGTGATGGCGGTGGACGCAAGCAATCCCGCGCATCCCGCGCATGAGTGGGCGCGGCAGCGGTACCTGTGGGGGGCCCGGATGCTGGCTGCGGGGTTCCGGCAGGACATCGAGGCGGGTCGCGTCCGGTCTGGTCTGAATGTTGACGCGACGGCCAGCGCGGTCTTCGCGGTAATGGACGGGCTGGAGTTGCAGTGGC
>JAFIHI010000062.1 GCA_017848755.1 Nakamurella sp.
AGACGACTGGCACGTCCGCGCCGCGCAGGCTGAGCAGCTCATCGAGCTTGGCGATGTCCATGTTGCCCTTGAAGGGGTGAAGTGACGTCGGATCGTTCGCCTCGTCGATGACGAGATCCACCGCTTCCGCGCCGGTGGCCTCGATATTGGCTCTGGTCGTGTCGAAGTGGGTGTTGGACGGGACCACCCTCCCGGCTCCGCCGAGCACCCCGAAGATGATCCGCTCCGCGGCCCGGCCCTGGTGCACGGGAATCACATGCTCGAACGGGAACAGATGACGAACAGCGTCACGGAAGATGAAATACGACGGCGAACCGGCATACGATTCGTCCCCGCGCTGCATGGCGGCCCACTGGTCGCGGCTCATCGCACCGGTCCCGGAATCGGTGAGCAGGTCGATCAGCACGTGTTCGGCCTTGAGCTGGAACAGGTTGTAGCCGGCCTCGGCGGCATGCTCGCGGCGCTGCGCGGCCGTTGTCATCGTCAACGGCTCGACGGAATGGATACGGAACGGTTCGATGATGGTGCGGTAGGTGGGTTCGCTCATGCGGCGAACCGTATCGGATTCGACACCGCCGCCTCTAGCGAATGTGCGCAATCACCCGACGCCTCCGACCGCACAAGTCTTCAAGCCTGCCGCAACTCGGTCGATATGAAACGCAAGATTTCAGGGTATTGACAGGACGCCAGGAGTGACCAGGTGCCCATCACGACGGCGGTCATCGGCCGCCAGCCGATCGTGGACCGCGCGTGCAACGTGATCGGTTACGAGTTGCTCTTCCGCGCCCTGGAGACGAGCGAGATCGCCTGCCGGCCAGTGCCTGTCGGAGACGGCGAGAGCGTCCGCGACGGCGACGCCATGTCGGCGGATGTCTTCCTCAACACCATGGGCATCGGCCTGGCACGCGTGATCGGCTCGAAGACCGCCTTCTGCAACGCCGATCGCGGTGTGATCACCGGCAAAGTGCCCATCACCTTGCCACCGGATCGAACGGTCATCGAGGTGCTGGAGTCCGTCACCGTCGATGACGAGGTTCTCGACGGGTGCCGACGTCTGCGCAACCTGGGCTACCGGCTGGCCGCGGACGACTTCCGCTGGTTCGACGGCGCGGAGCAACTCATCAGCCTGGTCGACATCGTGAAGGTCGACCTGAGGATCAGCGACGTTGACGAAGTCCGGGAGCTGATCGACCGCTGCCGGCCCTTCGGCGTCCAGCTGCTGGCCGAAAAGGTCGAGACGGACGAGGAACTCGCCCGGTTCCTGGACCTCGGCTTCGACCTCTTCCAGGGCTACCTGCTGGGCCGTCCGCGCACCATCGCAAGCCCGGCACTCGGCCCCTCAAGACACGGGGTGCTGCACCTGGCGGCCGCCTTGCTGCGCACCGAAGCGAACTTCGACCAGTTGGAAGGCATCGTGCGGTCGGAACCCGCGCTGTCGTACAAGCTGCTGCAACTCGCCGCCATCGGGCGTCTGGGCGAGACGAAACGCCGCATCCGCACGATCCGCGAAGCGTTGGTGACGGTCGGGGTCAACCGGATCCGTGCGTGGCTACCGCTACTGCTGCTCCGGCCGACGGGCGCCAGCGTGGACTCGTCGCTGCCGACCGTGCTCAGTAGGGCCCGCCTCGCCGAGTCCCTCGCCGAACACCTCTCCCCGATCGATACCGGATTCGCCTTCGCCGCCGGAATGCTCTCCGGATTCGATCTGCTGCTGGGCATTTCACCCAGCGAGCTGCCCGACACCCTGGAGGTGCCGGAGGACTTGCGGGGGGCGGCCTTCGACGGCACCGGGGATGTCGGCCGACTGGTCGCCGCGGTGATCGACTATCAGACGGCTGGGATCGTTCCGATCGATCTGCCCGGCATCGACGCGGCACTGATCGACCGGCTCGCCGCGCATGCCTTCGCCTGGGCTGTCGACATCACGGATCAGTTGGACGCGCCGGCTGCGTGACCCGGTCGGCGTCCCCCGGCTGCGTTGATCGATACCGCGGCCTGGGGTCCTGTGTCCCGTGGGTCGGTCAGCTCCCCCCGGCTGCGTTGATCGATACTGCGGCCACCGCCCCCGGCACAACGTTCCATTTCTCCAGGAGGGTTCGATACGTTCCGTTGGACATCAGCTCGGCCACCGCGTCGCGGACCAGATCTCGCAGCGGCGCCTTATTCTTCGCGACACCGATTCCGTACAAGCCGGGTTCGAACTGGGTCGTCGTCGCAAGCTCGTACTGCGCGTGGGTCGCCGAATCGCTCGTCAGGAGCTCGGCCGGCGGGAAGTCCATCAAGATCGCGACGGCGCGGCCGGTGCGCACGAGCACGAGCGCGTCATCATTCGTCGATCGGCCCTGGATGTCGATCGGACTCGCACACCTCGCCTGCCGGCGCTCCAGCAGATCCTGTTGCGTGGTACCGGTTTCCACCGCGACGGAATGACCGCACAAGTCGTCGATATCCGATATCGCGAGCGGGTTTCCCCGCTGCACGACGATCGCCGTCCCCGCCGAGAAGTAATTGACGAAGTCCAGCTTCTTCTCCCGCTCCACGGTATCCGTCATCGCCGACATCACCAGGTCCGCCTTGCCACGTGCGACAAGATCGGCAAGATTCGCGAAATCTGCATTGCTGAGGGTGATCCCGACGCCCAGCACCTTGCCGATCGCCGCCGCCAGATCTGCATCGAACCCGATGATGGTCCGCCCGTCGTCCGCGAAACTCTCCACCGGCGGATAGCTCGCGTCGGTCACCACCCGAAGCAATCCGCGACCCAGCACTTCCGCCGGAAGCCGGTCGTGCAGGCTTCCGTTCACCTGCACCCTGGCGATGGCGTCCGGACCGCCGGGTGCGGCCTCGGCGCGCCACCCCGCGCCGCCC
>JAFIHI010000063.1 GCA_017848755.1 Nakamurella sp.
CGCGGTGATCGACGAGACAGTCAGCGCCGCAGAACGTTTCGTTTCGGCTGGAGTGCCGCGGCAGGGCATTCTCATCGATCCGACACACGACTTCGGGAAGAACACCTACCACGGTCTCGAGTTGGTGGACCGTACCGCCGAACTGGTCGCCACCGGGTGGCCTGTGCTCATGGCCCTGTCGAACAAGGACTTCGTCGGCGAGACTCTGGGCCTCCCGGTGGACCAGCGCCTGGAAGGCACGCTGGCTGCCACCGCGATGGCCGCGGCGGCCGGCGCAGCGATGTTCCGGGCGCACCAGGTCGAACCGACCCGCCGCGTGCTGGAAATGATCGCGTCGATTCGCGGCAGCCGGGCCCCGGTGGCGGTCCGCCGGGGAATGGCCTGACACCGGCGCGGCCGACCGCGCGAACATGGCACGATCGACGCTGTGATCACCGTCATCGAATACATCGTCATCGCCGCCGTCATCGGTGCGGTCGCATTCGGGATCGCCGCGCTGGTCTTCGGGCGCGGCGAGCAGATGGCTCCGTTGCCCGCGCGCACATCACCGGCGGAGCTTCCGGCGGACGGGCTCCGCGGCGACCATGTGCGTCGGGTCCGGTTCGGCCTGGCGCTGCGTGGCTACCGGATGAGCGACGTCGACTGGGCGCTGGATCGGCTCGCGGACGAGATCGACCAGTTGAACGGCAGGATCGAGCGACTGACGGCGCCGGGTGGCGTGGGCCCCGTCGCCGACGCCCCGTCGGCCGGCCGGACCGCCGGATGAGCCTCGTCCGATGTCCGTGGGCCGTGACCCCCGAATATGAGACGTACCACGACACGGAGTGGGGCCAACCGCTGCACGGTAACGACGCACTGTTCGAACGGCTCAGCCTCGAGGCGTTCCAGTCGGGTCTGAGCTGGCTGACGATCCTGCGCAAACGCGATGCCTTCCGAGCCGCGTTCGCGGGCTTCCGGATCGATGTGATTGCCGCATTCGACGATGACGACATTCGGCGGCTGTGCGCGAACGCTGGGATCGTGCGCAACCGGCGCAAGATCGAGGCCGTCATCCACAACGCTCGCGTATGCGGTGACTCGCCGCAGGACCTGGACGGTCTCCTCTGGTCCTTCGCACCGGATGCGTCGCGCCCGCGCCCGGAGACGGCCGCGCAGATCCCGGCCGTGACGCCGGAATCCACGGCGATGGCGCAGGAGCTTCGACGTAGGGGGCTCCGATTCGTCGGGCCGACGACGTGCTACGCGTTGATGCAGGCGACCGGCATGGTGGACGACCACGTCGCGTCGTGCTTTCGCGCGGCCAACGTTGGGTAGACCGGCCGGGTAGGCCGAGCGGCACGCGGGCGAAACGTGGCCCGCGCCGCGCCGTCAGGGCTTCGCGCGCCGCGCTTTACCGACCGGGTCGCCGGTCGCGGGCCGATCCACCGCCGGGCCGCCGCCCGCGCGCCTGCGGGCCTTGCCCGCCGGCGCCGCCGTGGCGGAACGATGCGCGACCTGGGGCTCGCCCGGTTTGGCGGCGCGTTTCGCCGGCGTGCCATCCGCAGCGCCGTTCCGGTCGCCATCCGCACCGGCAGCCGCTCCGGAAGAGGCCGAGTCCGGGCCTGATTCGCCGTCCGACTCCGTCCGCGCGTGCCCGTGTGCCGCGCCACTGTCCGCCGGATCCGCGTCGGCGCGGGCTGCGCCGTCCGCGCCGATCACCACGACGCCGGACTCGAGGTCGATGCCGAGCCGTCCCTGACGGCCGGTGCCTTCCTCCTCGCGGAGCATCTGCTTGGCGCGCTTCTCCTCTTCCTCGTGTCGCATGCCCGGATTGAACAGCGCTCCGAGTTCTCCCAGTGGTCCCACAGGATCAGCGTATAGGCCCGAATCGCGGCGGACGTTTGGCCACGAACGCATCGAGCGCCTCGCGATGGTCGAGTGACGCGAAACACGCCATCTGAGCGCGGTTCTCGAAGTCCAGCGAGTCGGCCAGGTCGTGGGTCGCGCCATACGCGAGCGATGCCTTGATCCAGCCGAGCGCACCGGTGGGTCCGGCGGCGAGCTGGCGTGCGATCTCCGCGACGCGGCCGGCGAACGCGTCGTCGGGGGCGACCTCTTCGACGAGCCCGATACGCAGCGCCTCGTCGGCCGACACCCGCTCGCCGAGCAACATCATGCGGGCCGCCCGGCCCGCACCGATGAACCGGGGCAGCGCGTACGACGCACCGCTGTCGGCGGACAGCGCGACCTGGCCGAACGCCATGGTGAAGGATGCCGACGCCGCCGCGATACGCAGATCGCATGCCAGGGCCAGCGCCACCCCGGCACCGGCTGCGACGCCGTTCACTGCAGCGAGAACCGGTTTGCGCATGCCGATCACCGCGGTGATCAGCGGGTTGTAGAAATCGGACACCGTCTGCGCGACCGCGGGATCGCCGGCCGCAACCCGGGCCAGGTGCTCCTTGAGATCCTGCCCCGCGCAGAAGGCCTTTCCGGACCCGGTGATCACCAGCGCCCGGACCGACTCATCCTCGGCGGCAGCGCGCACGGCGGACAGCAGCGCTGCCTTGAGCTCGGCATTGAAGGAGTTGAACGCGCCGGGCCGGTTCAGCGTGAGCGTGCGCACGCCGTCATCTCCGCCGACCAGAACCGCGGGCTCCTCGGCACCTTGCGCCGAGCCGTCGAACTGCGTCATGGCCGCCTCCCATCGCCCGCGAACAACGTCGCCGTGCACGGCATCGTGCGGCGCCGGTTGGTCTTCCGACCCGTCCATGGGAGACAATAGGTTGTCCGCGCGCGGCGTGGGCGTGGGCGTCTGCATTGATGGGCGACCCGCTGGCGTTGGTGAAGTCCTGGAGGGAGTCGCAGATGGCGGCCATGAAGCCCCGCACGGGGGACGGTCCTCTCGAGGTGACCAAGGAGGGCCGCGGCATCGTCATGCGCGTTCCGTTGGAGGGCGGCGGGCGGCTGGTTGTCGAGATCACCGCCGACGAGGCGTCCGCGCTGGGGGACGCGCTCAAGGCCGTCGTCAGCTGATCCGTACCTGCCCGGGCGAGCGCGCACCGGCGCCCCGCCCGGGCGAGCCTATCTCTACAGCAGCGTCTCTGCCGCGGCGTCGCTAGAGCAGAGACCGATACAGGTCCACCGTCTGCCGCGCCACCGCCGGCCAGGAGAACTCGGCTTCGGCACGCGCGCGGCCCGCTCGGCCCTGCGCGGCGACCCGAACCGGGTCGCCGACGATCGCATTGACGGCGACCGCGAGATCGTCCTCGAAGTCTCGTGGCGTACCCGGGTCGTAATGCACCAACGTGCCGGTCACACCGTCGACCACAACCTCAGGGATCCCGCCCACGTCGGACGCGACCACGGCGGCCTCGCACGCCATGGCCTCCAGGTTCACGATGCCCAGCGGCTCGTACACGCTGGGACAGCAGAACACCGTCGCGGCAGACAGCACCTGGATGATCTCCGCCTGGGTGAGGATGTGATCCATCCAGTACACGCCGGGGCGCGCGCGCTGCAGGGCGGCGACGGCGTCGGCTGTCTCGGCGGCGATTTCAGGCGTGTCGGGGGCGCCGGCACAGAGCACCAGCTGGACGCCCGGATCGAAACGGTGCGCGGCGGCCACCAGATGCGCGACCCCCTTTTGCCGGGTGATCCGCCCGACGAACGCCACGATCGGCGCGTCGAGATCCACCCCCTGCTGTTCCAGCACATCGCGCTCGGGCACCGGCCGGTAGATCGACGTGTCGATGCCGTTCCGAATCACGTGCACCTTGTCGGGCTCGAGAGCGGGGTAGCAGGAACGGATATCGGCGGCCATTCCGGCGGAGACCCCGATCACGGCATCCGCGTCGCGATACGCTGTCGCCTCGGCCCAGGAGGACAGGCGATAGCCGCCGCCCAACTGTTCTGCCTTCCACGGCCGGCGCGGCTCCAAAGAGTGGGCGGTGACGACGTGAGGGATGTCATAGAGCAGCTTCGCCCAGTGCCCGGCCATGTTGGCGTACCAGGTATGCGAGTGAGCGAGATCCACCCCGTCGCACGCGGCCACCATGTCCAGGTCGACACCGAGCGTGCCGAGTGCCGCGTTCGCCGCCTCGAGCCGGGGGTTCGGCGCGTGACCGTGCGCTCCCGGCTTGTCGGCGCCGAAAGCGTGCACATCGACGTCGATCAACGTGCGCAGTTCCCGCACCAGATATTGCACATGGACCCCGGCGCCGCCGTACACGTCCGGCGGGAACTCGCGGGTGAGGATCGCGGTGTGCATGGGGCGAGCGTACGCATCGGCGATCCGACGTGGGCATCGACCCGGAGCGTCCACCCGGAACGGCAGTGCGCGTGCGGCGGCGCGATCACCGGCCCGTTAGGGTCGTCCTATGGCAGGTAGACCGACGGTCCTGGGGATCGTTTTGGCCGGCGGCGAGGGCAAGCGCCTGTGGCCGCTCACGGCCGACCGGGCGAAGCCGGCGGTGCCCTTCGGCGGCAGCTTCCGGCTGATCGACTTTGTGCTGTCCAACCTGGTGAATGCGGGCCTGTGGAAGATTTGCGTGCTCACCCAGTACAAGTCGCATTCGTTGGACAAACACATCACCACCACCTGGCGCATGAGCACCATGCTCGGGAACTACGTCACCCCGGTCCCGGCGCAGCAGCGGCTCGGGCCACGCTGGTATACGGGCAGTGCGGACGCCATCTACCAGTCGCTGAACCTGGTGAACGACGAGAATCCCGACTATCTGGTCGTTTTCGGCGCGGATCACGTCTATCGGATGGATCCGTCACAAATGATCGCGGACCACATCGCATCCGGCGCAGACGCCACCGTCGCGGGCATCCGGGTGTCGCGGGCCGACGCCACAGCATTCGGGGTGATCCAGACCGCGCCGGACGGCCAGCGCATCGCCGATTTCCTGGAGAAGCCCGCCGACCCGCCTGCGGTGCCCGACAACCCCGACGTCGCGTACGCATCGATGGGGAACTACGTCTTCACCACGACGGCACTGGTTGACGCATTGCGGGAGGATGCGGCCGACTCGTCCTCGGTCCACGACATGGGCGGCTCGATCATCCCGATGTTCGTGGAGCGCGGCACCGCGAGCGTGTACGACTTCGCGCGCAACCAGGTCCCCGGAGCCACCGAGCGGGATCGCGGCTATTGGCGCGACGTCGGCACGCTGGATTCGTACTACGACGCGCACATGGATCTCATTTCCGTGCACCCGGTCTTCAACCTGTACAACTCCGAGTGGCCGATCCACACGCAGGTGCCGGCGCTGCCGCCGGCCAAATTCGTACAGAACGGCACGGCCAGGGAGTCCATGATCGCCTCGGGCAGCATCCTCTCGGGCTGCTCGGTGGAGCGATCCGTCGTCGCGAACAACGTGCGCATCCACGCCGGCGCACACATCGAGGGGTCGGTGATCCTCGCCGGCACGGAGATCGGCCGGGGCGCGGTGGTGCGAAACGCGATCCTCGACAAGCACGTGGTGGTGCCGGACGGCGCCCGGATCGGCGTGGACCTCGACGCCGACCGGTCCCGGTTCAACGTCACCGAGTCCGGTATCACGGTGATCGGCAAAGGGTCTGCAAGAAATCGAAGCGCCATCGATCATCGATCTGTTCGTTGCCA
>JAFIHI010000064.1 GCA_017848755.1 Nakamurella sp.
AGCCGGCGAGGAGCTTTCCGGGAGCCTGTCCGGCGACGGCTCGGCGCAGCCGATCAAGGACGGCCAGGGCTGGGCCTATGTTGCCGCCATGTCGAAGGATTTCCAGGGCAAGAATGTCACCGAGGCCCTGAAGAAGACGATTGAGCGTGGCAAGTGCGTCAAGCTGGGCCTCAAGCCCTCGGACGGTCCGGACGGGCTGGCGACGGACACCGAGGTGACCATCGACTCGACCCCCGGCTTGGCGCTGGACGGCGCGCAGGCCAAAGGCACGGTGCAGGCGAAACTCTCCAGCGGAACCAAGTCCGTCTCGCCGGAAGGGCAGAAGGTCGCCGCCAAACCGTCGGCCACGTTCACCTACACCAGTGCGGAGAAGGTGGACGAGAAGGGCACCCTCAGCTTCGAGGCTCGCTCGCTACGGGGCGTGGGCAAGGAGCAGATGACGCTGACGACCGGCGAATGCGTGGTCGGCACCTGGGCCATGAGCAACGAATCGTGGACCTCCGTCGTCGGGCCGGCGGCCGCCTCCGCGGGCGCCGACCTGACAGCGACCGGCGGGCCCATTCTTACCACCTACCGCAAGGACGGCACCTTCGAGTTCACCTTCAACGGCTTCACCATCGAGACCACCGTTGCGCAGGGTCGAATGACAGTCGTCTACGGCGGCAAGGACACCGGCACCTGGAAGCGCACCGGCGCGGGCCAGTACATGATCGCCGGGCTCAAAGCCGGGGTGCAGGCCAAGGCGACCGTCGACGTCAGCGGCATGCACATGAACGTGCCGATAGATTACCACGCCGCCCTGCAGCCGAACACCGCGTTCACCTGCTCCGGAGACGTGATCTCGGTGCAGACCCCGTACGGTGAGGTGACTCTCGACCGGCAGAAGTAGGCGGCTTCCGCGGGCCCGCCGCTACCTGCGAGCCCCGGTCAGCGCCGCGGGAAGCTCGCGGCGGGTCGTGATGCCGAGCTTCGCGTAGACGTGGGCCAGGTGCCCCTCGACCGTGCGAACCGACAAGTGCAACTGCTCGGCGATCTCCGCATTGGTTGCGCGCGTGGCCAGCTCGGCGACGAGGCGTTCTCGCCGGGTGAGTGGGTCCGGCTGCCATCCGCGTTCCAGTAGGGCGAGTAGCGGGGTCCGTGGCGAGCCGACCTCCGCCGCCAGCGCGCGGGCTCGATGCCCGAGCGAGGTGCGCGCGCGGCTGATGGACAGGGACGCGGCCAGGGCGGCCGCCTCCGCGGCGAACAGCGGCATCTCATGGGATGCGAACAGCTCTCAGGCCTCGACAAGCGTTCCCGGATCGCCCTTCTCGATGCCGGCGGCCAGGGTGAGCCGTGCCGTGGTCAACGCGCCCGTCGAGGCGGGATCCAGGCCCGCTGTCGCGTTCCGCATCCGCTCGGTGAGCGCGACCGGGCGACCGAGCCGCAGCCACTCGTGGCACAGCGACATCACGGCGAGAGCCGCTCCGTCCCGTTCGGCGACGTCCAAACCTTCCGCGAACACGGTGGCCGCCATGCTGGTGTGTCCCGCCGCATGTGCCCGCCACGCCGCCCCGATCGGATGTTGGTGCCACAGGAAGCCGGCTCCGTCGGCAGTGTGTCCGCGCGGTCCACGACAGACGCGTCGAGTGCGCGGCCCTGGGAGCCCTCGGCCACCGACAGCAGCATGATCGCCAGCCGCTCCGCATCGACGAGATGCCCCGACCGGGCGGTATCGACCGTTCGGCGCGCCCATTCGGCTGCCTGACCCAGGTCACCGATCTGCAGCCAGCAGGCGGCGATATTGCAGGCGGCCCACGCCCGGCCCCACACGAACCCGGTATCCAACGTCGCCGCGTATGCAGCGCGCGCATGGTCCAAACCCCGACGAGGGTCTCCCGCTTCGCGGGTGGCGTGGGACAGGATCATCGAGTAATTGCCCCGCCAGCTCGGGATGAGTTCTTCCAACTCCGCGAGCCGGGCGCCGGTGTGGCCGGTGGTCAGCAGCGTGGCTGCCTCCGCCGGGCGCGCGAGCTGGGTCAGCGCATGCGCGCTGGATTGCACGATCCGGGCTTCTACCTGCGGCAACAGCTTGCCCAGCGGGGTCAGCTTGCCGAGGGTGCGCCAGATGCGGCCGATCCGCAGATCGTCGGTCAGCGCCAGCGCCTGGGCGGGGCGCCCGGCATAGGTGAGCCCATCGGCCCGAATGAACCCGAACACCTCGCGCACCGCCGGCGCCCGGCGCGAATAGCGCGCGGCCTGCTCGGTGATCATCGTCGCGGCAGCGGGCTCGTCGCCGAGGCCCCAGGTCATCACGACATGTAAGAGCCCGGCGAGAAGGATCGCGTGCGGCCCTGGCCGCAACCGTCCCAGTTCGCGCTCCAACAACCCCGCCGCCTCGCCGGCCCGGCCCAACTGCATCAAGGCGTCCGCCGTGAGCGCAGCGGCCTCGACACGCACTTCGCCCTCGGCGTCGTGTAGCGCCGCCTGCGCCAGCCGGAGCGCCGACTCGACTCCGGCGCTGCCGGTCCCGCCCGCCGCCAGGCGCGCGGCCGCCAACAGCGCACCCGGAGAAACCTGTTCGCCGACCTCGAGAGCCATGACGGCGAGCCGCACCGCGTCCGGCCGCGACTCGGATCGTTCCGCCGCAACGTGTTCGCGCAACACCGACAGGCGACGCAGCGCGTCGGTCCGTGCCCAAACCGCCTCGCGGAACAACGGATGCGAAAACACCACCAACTTCTGCGGTGACCCCGACGGGTCGGGACGCTCGGTAAACCGCGCCATTCCCGCGTCGACCAGTTGCCGCACGGCGTCGTCACGCCCGCTCGGCTCGATGCGCTCGATCGGGATCTCGCCCAGTCCCGAAAGCCATTGCGCCGCTTCGATTGCCGCGTCGCCGAGGGCACAGACCTGGTCGGTGACCGCATCCTGCAACGAAGCGGGAACCGGCAACGCCCCGGTCGCGTGCCAGCTGCCGGCCCGGCTCGCGACAGCCCCGCTGGCCTGCGCTGCGCGCAGCACTTGACCGGCATACAACGGATTGCCGGCGGTGCGGCGCCACAGTTCCTCGCTCAACCCGGCGTCGACGGGTCCGCCCAATTCGCCCGCCGCGAAGGCTTCCAGTTCCTCGCGGGAGAGCGCCGCCACCTCGCACGCACGCGCTCAGGGCTCGCGTGCCAGGTCCCGCACCGCCGGCGGCAGCTCACCGCCGCGCGTGCGGACTGTCGCGACCACCAGCCTGCCCGGCTCCCTGAGCAGTCGCTCAATCAGCGCGAGGGACAGCGGATCGGCGAGGTGCAGGTCGTCCACGCAGAGCCGGCGCCCCACCTGCAGCAAGACCGCCCGCGTCAGCTCGGGCAACGTGCCCGACGGCTCCACCAGGTGCGACAGCGCGCTGCCCGGCACCTCCTTGAGCGCCGCGACACCCCACGCCCGATCCGCGCCGAGTCTCGTGGCGAGCGCGTCGAGCAGGAAGGACTTGCCGACCCCTGCCTCGCCGGTGAGCAGGATCAACCGGACGCCCGGTCGCTGCGTCGCGGTGAGGACCTCCTCGATACGACGAACACGGCCCACGCCGTCGTCGTCGATCGCACCGCGAGGGGTCATCGGCACACGATATCGGCAGCCCGGCCCCAGCACCCGTCATCCTGGCGGCGTCGGCGTCTCCGGTTGCATGACAGCGGGTGGCGAGTATGACGGCCGGTGCGCGGTCCGGGCCGGAAGCATTCGGCAGCAACGAGACCCCATACCGACCCGCGCCCATTGGTGCCGAATGACTCTGCCGATGGCATCCGGCGGAAGGGACCATGAAGGTCGGATCAAGGAGACTCGCATGACGATGACGAAGGTTGACCTGAAGCGGGAATTGCGTGGGTTGTATCGAGCGAGTCGGACCCCGACCCTGGTCGAGGTGCCGGAGCTGAGGTTCCTGATGATCGACGGGCATGGCGACCCGAATACGTCGGCCGCGTATCGGGACGCGGTTTCGGCGTTGTTCTCGGTCGCCTACGCCGCCCGGTTCGCGCTTAAACGTGCCGGCGTGCTCGATTACGGTGTGATGCCCTTGGAGGGGCTGTGGTGGGTGCCGGATATGACGGCGTTCTCGACCGCGGATAAGTCCGCCTGGGACTGGACGATGATGATCCTTCAGCCGGATCAGGTCACCGAGGCGGTGATCGAGGAAGCCAAAGTGAAGGCCGCCGGTAAGGTGCCCGCCGAGGTGCTAGAGCGGCTGCGGCTGGAACCCTTCGCCGAGAACCGGGCCGCGCAGGTGCTTCATGTCGGCCCCTACAGCGTCGAGGGCCCGACGATCGCGGCGCTGCACGCCTTCATCACCGACCAGGGGGCGCAGCTCACTGGCAAGCACCACGAGATCTATCTCGGCGACCCGGCCCGCTCCGCCCCCGA
>JAFIHI010000065.1 GCA_017848755.1 Nakamurella sp.
GAACAGGGGCAATGGTGCCGCCGCGGGCAGGGTCATGGATGTTGTCATATCAGTTCCTCCTCCTCGGTTACCGAACTTACGTTCGATAGTACGACGAGGCTCGGACAACCCGTCCCACCAGGCATTTCACCTCCCGCGCGGCGTTCATGGTCTGATAGAGCAATGAGTTCCGCTACCGACGACGTGGCTCGCGCGCTGGCGGACGCCGGTGTCGCCGGGCAGATCCGCACGCTGGATTCCTCGGCCCGCACCGCGGCCCTGGCGGCCGAGCAGCTCGGCGTGCCGGTCGGCGCCATCGCCAACAGCCTCGTCTTCGATGCCGACGGCGACCCGCTGCTCGTCATGACGTCCGGCGCGCACCGCGTCGACACCGCCCTGCTGGCCCAGACGCTGGGCAAGCAGTCGATCAAGCGGGCGGACGCGGACTTCGTCCGGCAGCACACCGGGCAGGTGATCGGCGGCGTGGCGCCCGTCGGGCATCCGTCGCCGCTGCGCACCGTCGTGGACACCGCGCTCGCCGACTACCCCACGCTGTGGGCCGCCGGCGGTCACCCGCATGCGGTGTTCCCCACCACCTACGCCGAGCTCGTCCGGATCACCTCCGGCGCGGAGCTCCCCGTCGCGCGGGACTAGACGAGCAGTGCCGCCGGCCGAACTCGGTCCGGAGCAATTCGCGGACGCGCTGCCCGAACTGATCGACATTTACGCGACGGCGATGCACTACTCGGCGCAGACCTGCCGCGCGCGCATGCCGCTGTGGCTCGACCACTCCCGCCGCGCCGGTTTCCGATGTGTCGTCACCGTCGCCCCCCCGATCGGAACAATCGAGTATGACGATGTTCGCGCGGCCGCGGCGGGCCGGTTCTCGTCCGCCACGCCTCCGGGGGGACATTTCTTCGCGGTGGGCACGGCGGATGGCAAAGAAAAGCTAGGCGGCGCAGACGCTTTCGCCGGCGCAGCCGGCGCGCCGAAGATCGCAGGCTTCGCCTACGGGTACCTCGGCGCGCCCGGCCAATGGTGGCACGGCGAGGTTGCGCGCGGCCTCGGGCACCGCACCGACCCTCGAGGCGATCCCTGGCTCCGTGCCTATTTCGAGGACTATTTCGAGCTGACCGAACTGCACGTCCGGCCCGCGTACCAGGGCCGTGGCCTCGGCGAGGCGCTGCTGCGGGCGCTACTCGCCCCGGTCGCGGCCCGCGCCGTGCTGCTGTCGACGCCAGAGGGCGAGAGCCGGGCATGGCGGCTGTACCGGCGGCTCGGTTTCGTCGACGTGTTGCGCGACTTCCGATTCACCGGCGACGCCCGGCCGTTCGCCGTCCTGGGCCGTGCGCTGCCGATCGAGCCAGACCCCGGACCATCGTCATCGCCGTCATAAGCGCTGCGACGTAACCGATACCCGCGCTCGATCACCCGGCGACGACGGCACCGGGCGGCAGCGACACCGGACAGCGACGGAGCACCAGAACCGCTGCGGCGTCGCGGAACTGACGCCCTTCACAGAACTACAGCGCGGCCAATTGCCGTTCCAAGGTGCCCAGGCCCATGCCGCCCATCGCCAGGGCCGCCGTGTGGAATGCCTTGAGGTCGAAGCCCGCGCCGTGCCGGCCTTCGGCCGCGGCCCGACCTTCCCGCCACACCCGCTCGCCGACCTTGTACGCGGGCGCCTGGCCGGGCCAGCCCAGGTAGCGGTCGATCTCGTCCCGACAGTGCGCCGGATCGGACACCGTGCGGGTGAGCAAGAACTCGAGACCCAGTTCCGGAGACCATGTCTCGCCCTCGTGGAAGCCGGTTTCGGCGGGGATCGCCAGCTCCAGGTGCATCCCGATGTCCACCACCACGCGCGCCGCCCGGAAGAGCTGCCCGTCGAGCATGCCGAGCAGGGCGCCGTCGTCGCCCAGATACCCCAGCTCGCGCATCAGCCGCTCGGCGTACAGCGCCCACCCCTCGGCGTGCCCGGACGTGCCCGCGAGCAGCCGGCGGAAATCGTTGAGGTGCTCCCGCTGGTAGGTCGCCGTCGCGACCTGCAGGTGATGGCCGGGCGCGCCCTCGTGATACACCGTGCTGACCTCGCGCCAGATGGGGAAGTCCTCGCGGCCGGGCTCGACCGAGAACCACATGCGGCCCGGCCGGGCGAAATCCTCGCTGGGGCCGCTGTAATACGCGCCGACGCCGCCGCCGGGCGGCGCGATGCGGCATTCGAGAACCCGCACCGGCTCGGGGATGTCGAAGTGCGTGCGACCGAGCTCCTCGATCGCCTGGTCGGAGAGCTGCTGCATCCAGGCCTGCAACGCGTCGTGGCCGTGCACCTGGTAGCGCGCGTCGGCGCTGAGTGCGGCCGCGGCACCCGCCGGCCCCTCGCCGGGCGCGATCCGCTCGGCCACCGCCTTGAGTTCCGCCTCGATGGACAGGAACTCCTGCCAACCCCACGCGTAGGTTTCCGCGAGATCCACTGCGCTGCCGAGGAAGTCGCGCGACGCGAGGGCATAGCGCTCGGCGCCGACGGCGTCTTTCTCCGGGGCGCGCGCACCAAGCTCGCTCGTCAGGTACTCGCCGAGTTCCCCGTAGGCGCGGTCCGCGTCCGCCGCCCGCGCCGCGAGAACGCTGCCGAGCGTGCCCGTCTTCTCCGCGGAGGCGGCGAGCGTGCGGAAGTACCCCGGGGATGACGCCGTTCCGGCATAGGTCGCGCACTGCTGCGCGCACTTCGTGACCTGGCGCTGCGCGGCGACGCGGCCGCGGTCCGCGGCATAGGTGAGGCTCTGCCGGTACCCGGCCAGGGCGGACGGGACGGCGCCCATGCGGTCGGCGATGGCCTGCCAGTCTTCATCGGACGCCGTCGGCATCAGGTCGAAAAGCATCCGCACGTTCTGCAGCGGCGAATCGATGACGTTGAGCTGCGCATGTATCCAACCGGTGTCGAACTTGTCCCGGTCCAGGCGGAGCCGCTCGGTGAGGATGTCCCGCGAGATCTCGTCGCGCGCATCGGTTGAGGCTGCTCGCTCCGCCGTGTCGAGGCTGCGCCGCACGATCTCGTCGAGGGCGGCCAATCCGTCGGGCGACAGGTCGTCCAGGCCCTGTCCCCCGGGTTCGGCGCGACCGAGCCAAATGGCCGTCATGGGGCTGGCGGCGCAGAGGTCGGCGACGAAAGTATCGGATACCGTGTCGATCGCCGAGGGGACGGGGGCGGCGGGCGTCTGGGTCATGATCGCGAGGCTACCGTCCGACCGGGTCGGCGGGGATCCGCACCGCCGACCGCGGCGGGCCTCCGCGGGCCTCGGTGTTCCGGCCGGGGTGTGGCCGCGAACATCGTCATACTCGATGGCTTGTGGACCGATCGGGCTGCGGAGCTCGACACGCGCCACCCGGCACCCAGACACCACAACGCTGCACAGCCCGATCCGAGCCCCCCGTCCCGGCGCCGCTTCGCCCCAGCATGAGCAATACATGACAGTGGCATGTGAATTTCATTGTGCCTGCCCACGATGACCTTCGTCCTGATTCGTGCATTGCGCCCCCGATCCGCCGGCTCTACCATGACGCAAGGTGAACTTTTCGCGAGATCCCGAAAGGGGATGCGCCGCGAACGGGTGAGGGTGCGGGCAGCTACATGTTCCTGCGCCGGCGCTACCTCCCGCAAACGACATACCGCATTCGGGTCTCATGCCGTCGTGCCGAGCGGGCCGCACGCGGGGCTTCCGTCTTCGGACCGCGCGACACGAAAGCGCACCTGACCGCAGCCTCAGCGCCCCCTGCGCTGCGCTGACCCCGGACCCGCAGCCCGACCTTCGCCGGACCGACCAGCCCGCCGCCGACGCGGTGCACGCGCCCGTCGGAAGGAAGCACCATGGCAGAGGAATCCGAAGTCTCGATCGTTTCGACACCCCCGGTAGCCGACCCCGCCGCGCTCGGCCTCGCCGGATTCGCGCTCACCACGTTCGTCCTCTCGGCGCACAACGCCGGCTGGGCGCCGGACCTGATCTGGGTCGGCTGCGCGTTCTTCTACGGCGGTGTGGCGCAGTTCCTCGCCGGCATGTGGGAGTTCCGCAACCGCAACACGTTCGGCGCGGCGGCGTTCGGTTCCTACGGCGCGTTCTGGATGAGCCTGGCGTTCTTCATCGTGATGGACCTCGTCGGCAAGATCCCCAGCGGCGACGTCTCGAAGGATCTTGGCTGGTTCCTGCTGGCGTTCGCGATATTCAACACGTATATGACGATCTGGAGCCTGCGCACGTCGGTGGCCGTGTTCCTGGTGTTCATCGTCCTCGAAGCCACCGAGATCATTCTGTTCATCGGCGCGTTCACAGGAGTCGCCATGACCACCAAGATCGGCGGATACGTCGGTGTGGCGGACGCGATCATCGCGTGGTACGCCTCCGCGGCCACCGTGGGTAACTCCATGGCCAAGCGGATCATCGCCCCGGTCGGCAAACCACTGTGGCGGGACCCGGTTGCCGCGGTCTAGCCCTCGCCAGAAAATAAAGCCAGAAGGTAGACGTCATCCGGATCCGGCGGCGCGACAAACGGACCCGGCGGCGAGCGCGGAGAAGCAGACAGGATACTGAACCCGATGTGTGACGTGCCCGGCACATCGCGATGCGATCGAAAGGTTTGATGCGACATGATGCCCGAGACCACCAATATCTCGAACCTGATGAACGAGCAGCGCAGTTATCCCCCGTCGGCGGAGTTCACCGCGCAGGCCAATGCGCAGCCGGGGTTCTACGACCAGGATCCGGATGAGTTCTGGGAGCGGGAGGGGCGGGAGCGACTGTCCTGGTTCACGCCGTTCAGCACGTTGAAGGAGTGGAATCCCCCGTACGCCAAGTGGTATCTCGGCGGGAAGATCAACGCCTGCTACAACGCCGTGGACCGGCACGTTGAGAACGGCCTCGGCGACAAGGTCGCCTACTACTGGGAGGGCGAGCCTGTCGACGACCGCAAGACCATCACCTACGCGGATCTGCAGCGCGAGGTCGTCAAGACGGCGAACGGTTTCGCCTCACTGGGCATCGGCAAGGGCACGCACGTCGGCGTGTACATGGGCATGGTGCCGGAGCTCGTCTACACGATGCTCGCACTGACCCGGCTCGGCGCGCCGTTCACCGTGGTGTTCGGCGGCTTCTCCGCGGATTCGCTGTCCGGGCGGCTGAACGACATGCAGTGCACGCACCTGATCACGCAGGACGGCTCGTATCGCCGCGGCAAGGTCTTCGACCTGAAGGCCACCGCCGATACCGCCATGGATGCGGCGCCGTCCACCACGACATCGATCGTCCTGAAGCGCTGCAGCAACGACGTCGTCATGCACGAGGGCCGCGATCACTGGTGGCACGACGTGGTGGACGGGCAGTCGGACGACCCGGCCTCCCGCCCCTGCGAACCGATGGACTCCGAGGATTTGATGTTCCTCATGTACTCCTCGGGCACTACCGGCAAACCGAAGGGCGTCGTGCACTCCACTGCCGGGTATCTGGCGGGCACGTCGACCACGCACCACTACATCTTCGACATCAAGCCGGACACGGTGTATTGGTGCGCGGCGGACATCGGCTGGATCACCGGGCACAGCTACATCGTGTTCGGCCCGCTGGTGAATGCCACCACCTCGGTGATGTACGAGGGCACCCCGGACTTCCCGGACAAGGACCGCTGGTGGGAGATCATCGAGCGGTACAAGGTGACGGTGCTCTACTGCGCACCGACCGCGATCCGCACCCACATGAAGTGGGGACCCGAGTACGCCCAAAAGCACGACCTCTCCACGCTGAAGGTGATCGGGTCGGTCGGTGAGCCGATCAACCCGGAGGCGTGGGTCTGGTACCGCGACCATATCGGCGGCGGGCGCACCCCCGTGGTGGACACCTGGTGGCAGACCGAGAACGGCATGGTCCTGATCACCCCGCTGCCCGGCCTGTCCACACTCAAGCCCGGTTCCGCGTCGAAGCCGTTCATCGGTATCGAGCCGGCCGTGCTCGACGACCACGGCGAGGAGATCGCCCCGGGTGCCGGTGCCGGCTACCTGGTGGTCAAGAAGCCGTGGCCGGCGATGCTGCGCGGGCTCTACAACGACGACGCCCGCTACAAGGACACCTACTGGTCCCGCTTCCCCGGCGTGTACATGGCCGGTGATGGCGCCCGCGTCGACGCGGACGGCGACTACTGGCTGATGGGCCGCATCGACGATGTGATGAACGTGTCCGGGCACCGGCTCTCCACCATCGAGATCGAGTCCGCGCTGGTGGACCATCCCGATGTCGCGGAGGCCGCGGTCACCGCCCGCGCCGACGCACTCACCGGGCAGGCGGTGGTCGCGTTCGTGACGCTCAAGGGCGGGCGCGACGGCTCGCCGGAGAAGCTGGCCGAGCTGCGCGACCACGTCGGCAAGGTGATCGGCGCGATCGCCAAACCGGCGAACATCGTGTTCACGCCGGAGTTGCCCAAGACCCGCTCCGGCAAGATCATGCGGCGGCTACTGCGCGATGTCGCCGAGCACCGGCCGCTGGGCGACACCACCACGCTCGCCGACCCGACCGTGGTCTCAGAGATCGCCGACCGCGCTGCCGTCGGCAAAGACGAGTAACCGGGCCGGTTGTCGGCTGGCTGGTGGGGTGGCCGGCCGCCTGCGGAGCCTGTGGTCGCCGAACGAGTATGACGATGTTCGCGGACCGGGCGCATTCCGTTTTGGGATGTGCCCGGCCCGCGGATTTCGTCATAGGCGGTTTGCGGCGCGCAGACGGAACGCAAGCTGCGCACATTCCGCGACCGAGACGGCGAGATGGCGGCGTTAAGGCCGGGTACATTCCGGGGCGGACTTGCGATGCCAACCGGCCGTGGCGATCCTGGCGTTAGCCAGTGGGAAGGCGTACGGTGCAAGACTTCTCGCGACGAACCCGGGTGACGAACGCCCAGCCGAGCAGCCCGACCGACGCGAGCGCGATGAGCGGCTGGACGGGTCCGAAGAACTGCAGCGCACCGCTCGTTCCGAGCGCCAGCAGTACTAGCTTGTTGCACACCGGGCAGCCGACGGCGAAGAAGCCCAGGACGCCCCCGACGGTCCCCCACCTGCCCGCGCGGTCGCGCTTCTCGGGCGCCAGGGGGCTGCGGACGTAGGTGGCCGCGACGAGTCCGGTGAGCATCGCGGTCGCGATCAGCGCCGGCCAGGACCACCACGTCGGCGGCACCGCGCGGCCGAACAGCGGCGTGTCGATCAGATCGGTCGGCACTCCGATCACGACCACCGTGACGGCAGCCGCCCCCGCCGCGACGGCCCACCGGCGTCCCGGCCAGGCCCGCATGTCCCGGAATATCGTCGCCGCAGCGCCCATGGTCCACATTGTGCCTGGCGGTGCCGGCGCGTTGTCCGCGCCACCGTTTACCCCCGGCGCCGCAACGTTCGGCCGGCCCGGCGGACAGGCCGCACGTGCCGAAAGCCCTTGGGCGCCAGGGGCTTTCTGCTCTGTAGGCGGTGCGTCGGACCGCCTATGCTCCGCGGCATGGCTACTTATGATGTGTCCGGCCGCGCCGCGATTGTCACCGGTGGCGGATCGGGAATCGGTCGCGCGACCGCTGAGCTCCTCGCGACGAACGGTGCCGCTGTCCTGATTGCCGACCTCTCCGACCACGCCCGGGTCGTGGCGGACGGCATCGTCTCCGCCGGCGGGCGGGCCGCGGCGTTCGTCGGCGACGTCACCGACCCTTCGGCGTGCGTGGCGATGGTTGCGGCGGCGTCCGAGTTGGGGCCGGTGCGGATCGCCGTCAACAACGCCGGGATCGGCGGCGAAGCCGCGCCCATCGGCGAGTACACGCTCGGCGGGTGGAAGACCGTGATGGATGTGAACCTGAACAGCGTCTTCTACTGCCTGAAGGCGGAGCTGCCGGCAATGGCCGCGGCAGGTGGCGGGGCAATCGTGAACATGTCGTCGATCCTGGGCTCCGTCGGCTTTCCGATGTCCGCGGCCTATGTCACCGCCAAGCACGGTCTGGTGGGGATGACCAAGAACGCGGCGCTCGAATACGCGGCCGCTGGGGTCCGGGTGAACGCGGTCGGCCCGGGGTTCATCCACACGCCGCTGGTGGAAGCGAATCTCGACGAGGCGACGACGGAGATGCTGAGGGGCAAGCATGCGCTCGGCCGGCTCGGTCGGCCGGAAGAGGTGGCCGCGCTGGTCGCGTTCCTGGTAAGCGACGCCGCGTCCTTCATCACCGGCAGCTACCACCTGGTGGATGGCGGCTACACCGCCGTCTGAGTGCGGTTCGGCTTGCCGCGCTCACCTCGGCCCAACAATGTGGGTGTGCGTCTAGCAGCATTCCGCCCGATTTGATCCCTGTTTTACGCACACCCTCGGGACCCTCTCCCCACGGCGAGAGCACCCCTTCGGCTCACTGCGCTCGCAGAACCGAGGGTGCGGATGCTGCAGGAACGTGTCCGGAATGCCCGAGCCGCGTTCGTGCAATAGCTGGCGTGTGCGTCTAGCGGCATTCCGCCCGGTTTGTCCCTGTTTTGCGCACACCCCCGGGCGAGCTCTGAAGGAAGGAGCCGCTCGCAGCTCTGCCTCCTCTTCGGTGTGCATCCTGCAGCATTCCGCCCGGTTTGTCCCTGTTTCACACACACCGCGGGCGGGTTCTGCGGCACGGGCGCGTTCAGCTCGCTGCGCTCGCCTGGGTCCAACAATGTAGGTGTGCGTGTCCTCGTCACGGGCGCCGGGCTCCTGCCGACGCTGCTGCCCGGGCTGGTTGCGACCGCGACCGGCTACGTCTGTTCGTCGGGTTGGGCGCCTGGGGTGGGCTGAACGCGACGGCCATCGCAGTGCCCGGGCTGCCCGCGTACGACGGCACGCATCTCCTCGACCTGGTGCTGGCGGTCGTCATCGGCGTCGTCACGGCGCTCATCATCGCCGCGGTTCGCCGCGCCCACGGGCCTCGGACGCGGGCGCAGGCGCAGGCGGCGTGGCATGGTGATGCGGCTGCTCACCGGCGGTGTCGCGGTCGGGCCGCTGGCGGCGCTGCTCGTCGGCAGGCAGAGCCTGGAAGCCGTCCTCGCGGCAGCCGTAGCCTGGCTCACGATCACGGCCCCGACCACCGGATGCGGCGAGCTGGCGACGCTCGGTAGCCCACGGATCGGCAACATGGGGCCCCATGCCAGCCAGGGCGCTCGCAGCCGTACCTCTTCAGCGACGCCGAGCGGGCACCCTCGGTTCGGGAGAACGCGGCTTTCGTCCGAACACCCACCAATGGGATCGGCATCCGGGCGCTGCTCCCTCGGTGTCGAACGCTGTCGGTGCCGCGTTCCGCCCGTCAGCTGGCCGGGTCGTACTGGAACGCACGCACCTCCTGCGCGCATCGACACGCGACCGCGATCTTCGCCGCCCACTGCAATGCCGCATCCCGCGAAGGCACCTCCAGCACCGTGTATCCGCCCTCCAGCGTCGCAGTCTGCGGGTAGGTGCCCTCGGTCACGGTCCCGTCGCCGGCGACCATGACGGGTGGGACGCTCTCGTCGATGCCGCCGCCGAAGACCCAGACGCCGGCATCCTTCGCCTCCTGTACCACTGCATGCGCCGCATCCGAAACCGCCTGGAAGTCCTCGGGCGGGAAGACCATGGCGGCACTCGGGAAAGAGATCAGGTATTTCGTCATTGCATCGGTCCTCTCGTCGCGTTTCCGATCGACCCATCCTCGCCGATATGGACGCGATGTGCCCAGCGCTCGCTGTTCGCGCTGTTCCGACCATTCCGGTGGCGGATCGATCTGCCGAGCTGAAAATGAGGACATCGCTATCGGCGGCCCGGCCGACGCTCCCAGGGTCCGCAGCGTCGGCGAGCCCGCCATGCAGTTGCGCAGGCCGATCGCACGGAGCAACAATTCGGGGTTCGCGCGGTAGCTGCAGTGCTTTCTCGCCTGCGCGGCGGCATCAGTGGGCGCCGTTCGACTCCCCTACACTCCGAACGATGCCTCACGATGTGGATCCGAGCGATGTGCTCGCTGGTCCGCGTGGGCGCGGGTTGTGTCGGCTTCACATGATCGGTGGGCGTCTTGGCGTGCGCTGGTCCGCGTGGGCGCGGGTTGTGCCTGGCCGTGGCGCACCGGCTTAACCACGGGGTGTGGTCGGCCTGGATCGGCGCGGGGCGCCTGCCGGGCGATGCCGCCTTGCGCGGTGAGCTGCTTCGGGCTCTCGAAAGGCTCGACACCGATCCGGTGGCCGGCTGGCGGGATCCGCTGATGTTTCTCGGGCCGATGGACGAGACGGTTGCGGCAGCCAGGTACTGGCAGTCACCTGACGAAAGAGACGTGGTGGCGGCGGATCCGGCGGTCGTCGAAAGGCTGCGCCCGGTCGCCGCCGCGATCGCGGCGGCGCCTGGCGCCGCGTGGTGGACGACACCGGCAGATCCGGCAGACCTGCGCTACACCAGTCGATTCGACACACAGCGGGCCGTGCCGCCACCGCTGACCGGGGCGGCACAGCAATTGGCCGACTGGCGCATCGCCACGCTCGCCGACAACCGTCGCGCGGCCACCGAGCGGTCGGCCGACCCCGCCGCGCCATTCAGCGGGCGATGGTGGTCGACGCCTACCGGGGCACGGCTGGTGACCACGACGCGCCGACTGCCCGGACTCGGCTCGATCAAACTCGCATGGGAGGACGACAGCTTCAACCAGTCCGACGCCGCCATCTGGTCGCTAAGAACGTCCGGCGAGCCGCGGATGTGGGAGGTCGACGGCCCGGACGCGTGGACCCGCCTGGACGATCGCTACCCGCTGGACGTGACACACGGCCGCCGGCACGACTGGTACCGGGCCACCGGCCGTGACGGCTCCTGGCGCATCCCGGACTGGGACGCCGTCGCAGCAGATTGGGACGGTGTGCACCTGACCGTCGCAGGCTACCTGTCAACAGCTACCCGTGCCCTGCAACTGGCCGACGCGACCGCCGCCACCGTGCTTGCCGGCTGGGATCCCGATCAGACTTGGTGGCTCACCGACTGCCTCGCAGCAGTCCCGCCACAGCCCGAGATGTGGCACAACGCAACCAGTCCCGACATGCCGACCCCCACCTGGCACAGAGTCTCGTGGGGCATCGCCGACTGGTGAGCATTCGGTCTCTGGTCGGGCCGGATCGATACTGGTGCCATGGCGAGCGGCGTGGTGAAGTTCTTCAAGTCCGAGAAGGGCTGGGGCGCGATCACTTGCGACGAGCTTCCGGACGGACAAGATGTTTGGGTCCACTTCTCGGACATTGAGGCGACCGGCTACCGCAGCCTGGACGCCGGCGACATCGTCGACGTCGACTACGAGCGCGCCCGGCAGGACGGCTTCAACTTCAGGGCAACCCGAGTCCGACGGTTGGCGCCCGGCCCAGCGCCCGTCCTCCGGCGGTAGGGAAATCGCGTTGTCATAGCGCCCGCGGGCACCCCGGACACGCCGTTGACACCTCGGCGGCATCGCTCAGGGAACCCGACACCCGAGTGCGACTGCGCCAGTTGACGCTCGCCGCCACTTCACCATGAAGCCCAGATCGTCTCCGACGGTCTTGAAATCAGGTCGTGGCCAGCCGACCACCAGTTCCCGCAGACGGAACTACGACCGGGAACGCGCAGATCAGGCGACTGCGCCGGGCTACCACAGGGTCCGAAAGCATCACGCGGTCGAGATCTTGGGGCCGCGCGAAGCAACGCCGTTCCGCCGTGCCAGCAGCCACGGAATACCGCCCGGGACTGTCCCCGAAACGTTGCGCAAGAGGGCGCGCCGGCGTCGTCCGTGGCAGGGTGTCGGGTATGACGGAGCCGCCGATTGAGCCCGAGGTGTGGATCTCGGACGGCCCCGAGGGCCCGGACGCGGGTCCGCCGCCCGGGGGCGCGCCGCGCAGACCGGGCCGGGGCTGGGGCCGCTGGATCGCCATCGTCGCCGGGTTCGCCGTGCTACTGGCGCTGGTCTCGGTGCAGCACTACCTCGGCAGCACGAGCGGGCACGGCGCCGAACCGACCACCGCCGTCTCGGTCACCCCGCCGCCGACAACCTCCCGTCCCGAGACACCGCCAACGGATATGACGAAAACCTCAACCGTGGCGACATCCGGACATTCGGATGATCAGGGCACGAACTCGGACGGAGCCACCACCGGCACATTGCACGGCGGGCCGATGATCGTGACCACGGTACCCGACACCACAACGACCCCGCAGACCGCGCCGGCGGCGCCTATCACATCTACCGGTTCGCCGGCCGAACTGGACACTGCTCCGTTCGACTTGGTCGCGCTGTTGTGGAACGGGAATCTCAGCTCCGGGGCCACCATCGTCGACTATCGCGCCGACACGGGCGCGACGGTGCGCACCGAGTTGCCGGCTCTGATGAGTAACGGCCCGATGTCTTTCGTCGTCACCGCCACGGCCACGATCATCAGGCCGTGGGACGGAGTTCCCGGTTACGTGGTTGCCGACGGCGCGTCCATGGCGATCGCCGGCGGTCTGCTCGAGCAGGGCGGTCCGGTGTTTCCGTCCGTGCAGGCCGACAGGGTATGGGCGATGTCGTCGCCATCGATGTCAACAGGCACCGACGTCATACTCGAACTGGTCGACGCGCAGGGTCACACGACGGGCGCGACCATCAAACCGCCCCCATCACTCGGAATCGATGGCCCCTGGGGGCTCCGGCCGGATGGCGCCGGCGGCGTTCTCGCCGATGCGGTCGGCGGCGTCTACGAGCTGCGGCCTGACGGGACGCGCCTCGTGACACACGGGAGAGTACTGGCGGCGGGACCGACCGGGTACATCGTCTACGAATGCAGCGACGCTGGGGAGTGCACCGCTGCCGTGCTGAACCGCTCGACCGGAAAGCGTGCCCCGCTGCCGCGTTACACGCCACCGGCATCAGCGGTGATCGGCCAGTTCCCGGGCGTGATCTCGCCGAACGGCCGGTACGCGGCGCTGCTGGATCTGGCCCCTGGTGGTCCTCCGTTGAGCATCCTGGACCTGCGCACCGGCAAGCGGACACCGATCCTGCTGTCGATCGATGGACGATTTGCCGGCGATGCGTCCGCGGCCGTCGCCTTCACACCGGACAGTCGGGTGCTCGCGGTCATGTCCGGCGAATACGTGCGCTGGGTCGACTCGACGACCGGCAATGTGCTCGGCGAATTGCACCTCGGGCCGCTCTTCGCGATTTCGATCCGCCCCGCCTCGTAGTCCCTGCCGTGCCCCCAACCGTCCTCGCCTGCGTGTCTGAGGTGGCACCCCGGGCCCATCAGCACACGTTCGGACCGGCGACCATCGGGTTCGGGGACTCTCGAAGAAGATCGTCAGGCGGGTGTGAAGGCGTGGTCGACGAGGCGGGGTACGACGCTGCTGTGATCGATTTCGGCCGCGATGTCCACATCGCTCCGAAACCCCGCTTCGATCAGTTCTCGGCCGCTCGCGCTCGCGATCAGCCGGTCACGAACCACTCCCCGCACGGCCGCGTACGCGGCAGCCGCGGCCTCCGCCTCGGGCGAGAGCGGCCACCACCCTGCGGCGCCGAGTGCGCCAATGACCATGCCGGCGCCCCAGAGGTCCTCGACGGCCGGACGCAGGCCGCCGTCAGCCCACCGCTCGCCGGCCGCGATCACGGCGACCGTGTCACGTTCGGGTTCCAGGTGCCGTGTCAGCCATCCGGCGACGGCGGTGGCGTTCCGCAGACACCCGCCGAGGCACAGCGCGCCCGTAGCGTGAATCCTGTGGGCCAACGCCGAGCAGTTGGGCGACGGCAACACGAGGCGTGCCGGCCGGGAAGATAGTCCGCGAATCGAAGAAGGCGACAGCGACGGCTGGCCGCCGGATCCTTGCGATCTCGCCGCCGCCACGACCGCGTCATGCTGCCGCGCATATTCGCGTGCCAGGGCCGGATTCGCCGACGGATACGGCAGGACAGTGATGCCCGCATCCAGCGCGACCGTCAGCGTTGTCGTGAACGACAGGACGTCCACGATCACCGTGACGTCGGATCCAGCGGCGACGGCATCGACGCCGGTTGTCGCCCAATCGAAACGGACCTGGGCCTCCGCCTGCCCGTACACGTGCCGCATCGGACCAGTATCGGACACCCCGACCGCAACCGATGACGGGACGCCGGGCAACCTGGCACCGGGCGAGATCATAGGCCATCCCAACGGGCGAGCGAGGACGGGGAAGCCCGCGGTGGGTCGGTAGCGTCTGTCGTGTGCCGTATCTCAGCCCCGCTCGCTGTCCGGCGCCGCCGACGGAGACGGCGGTGATTGTGCCGGTGCCGGCACCGATTCGGCCGTCGGTAGTCACCGTGACCGCCTCGACCCAGCGGCCGGCTGGGGCATCCCCGCCCACGTCACCGTCTTGTACCCGTTCGTCGCGCCGCCGGAGGTCGACGAGCACCTGATCGCGCGCCTGGCCGCCGCGGTGGAATCCATGACAGCGTTCGACTGCCAGCTGGAGCGGACGCAGTGGTTCGGCGACGACGTGCTCTGGCTCGACCCGCAGCCCGCCGAGCGGTTCGACCGACTCACGACCGCGGTGTGGAAAGCGTTCCCCGCCCATCCGCCCTACGGCGGCGCGCACCACACCGTCATCCCACACCTCACCGTCGCGCACCGCGGCCCGGCCGACCTTGCGGCGCTGCGCCTGGCCGAGCAGGACATTCAGCCGCAGCTACCGATCTCCGCACACATCGACCAGGCACTGCTCATCGCCGGCAGCCCGGCGCCCAACTCGTGGCGGACACTATCCGCCCTGCCGCTCGGGGCGCTGGCGGCGGGCGAAGATCAACCCCCAAGGTCCGGTGAGTCTTCGGGTGCCGGTGTGGATGCGTCCTGACAGGATAGGTTCCGTGTACCCGCCGATCGAGCCGTACGAGTCCGGCCATCTCGATGTCGGCGATGGGCATTCGGTGTATTGGGAGACGGGCGGCTCGCCGGACTGCATCCCGGCGGTGTGGCTGCACGGCGGCCCAGGTTCGGGGGCGTCGCCCGGCAGCCGCAGCTACTTCGATCCGGCCGTGTACCGGGCTGTCCTCTTCGACCAGCGGGGTTGCGGCCGCAGCTGGCCCCTGGCGAGCGACCCGAACGCGGATCTGTTCACGAACACCACCGACCATCTGGTGCGCGACATCGAACAGTTACGCGAGCATCTGGGCATCGACCGGTGGGTCGTGGCCGGCGGCTCGTGGGGAGTCACCCTCGGTCTGGTCTACGCCGAGCGGCACCCCGACCGGGTGCTCGGCATGGTGCTGGCCGCCGTCACCACCGGCCGGCGGCGGGAAACCGACTGGATCACGCGCGACATGGGGCGCGTGTTTCCCCGAGAGTGGGACCGATTCATCGACCTGGTGCCCCCCGCAGAGCGAGCCGGGGACCTGGCCACCGCGTACGCCCGCCTGCTCGCCAACCCCGATGCGGCGCTGCGTGATGAGGCGGCCCGCCGCTGGTGCGCCTGGGAAGACACCCACATGTCCCTCGCCCCCGGCTACCAGCCGCACCTGAGCGTGCAGGAGCTGCTCTGGCAGATCGTCTTCGCCCGGCTGGTCACCCACTACTGGGCGCACGGCTGCTTCCTCGCAGACGACGAAGTGATGACGAACATCCACCGCATCGCCGACATCCCCGCGATCTTGATCCACGGACTGCACGACGTGTCCGGCCCCCTGGACAGCGCCTGGGAACTGCACAAGGCGTGGCCCACCAGCCGCCTTGTCGTCTGTGAGGACGCCGGACACTTCGGCGGCAGCATGGGCGACGAACTCGTGGCCGCCACCGACGCCATGGCCGAGCACACCCACTGACAGCGCCCCGGCCGGCCCCCCCGTAGGCCCAGATGCCATTCGCCTCACCGCACGAGGATGGTCCACCGGGACGGTCATCGTCGTCTGCGTTGTTGTTCGGCCGCGACAACCATGTAGTAGCCCGGCGATTCGTGAATCCCGTATCGCGCCCACAGCTCTTGGCGCTGCTGACCACCTGACCAACGAATCTCATAATCGCCGTAGCGGTCTTCGTCCCTGAATGTTCCGGACAACAGCTCGGGAACGAGATGGAACGGTGGGTAGTCTTCCTCGATCTCGACAGAGCCGTCTGACCATGTGAACAACAGCCAGCAGCCGGCCTGTTTGCGGAGAAACAGGTTGCGAAGCGATTGCACGCGAATCGCGACCCAGCCCTCAACAACGCCACCACGTACGAGTTCGGCGACAGCCTCATCAAGGCTGGCAACCGGTACCTCCGCCTGTCCGCGATCCCGGTTGCTCACCACGGCATTCTTCCTCAGCATCCTGACGACCGCCACGGTTAGTGAGGGCGAAAGTGTCCGGTAGACGATCCGCTTGCGGGGTCAGTCGACGTCGATACCGTCTGGCATCAGTCGGTGAGGCTGTGGGTTGCCGGGGCCGCTACGGATGCGGCCCGATTGTGAGGATGGTGAGGGCATCTGGGGTAGGGCCGTACATCCACCACAAGCGCCACGCGCCCGGCGTCCTGTTCTCGACGTAGGACTCCCAGACCTCCTCGCCTGCTGGCCCTGTGAGGGACTGGTACTTGTGAGAGCTGAGCCCCGGATGGCTGGGGCCAACGTCGCGGAGCAATCGAAGCGTCTTCTTGACCTTCTTGAGCTTGATGGCGTAGCTGGGTTTGGCCAGGTCGTCCAGTACCCGTAGAGCCTCATCGGTGTAGAGCAGCGCGAAGGGTGGTGCGCTCACTTGTCGGCGTCGTTGTCAAGCAGGTCGTCCCTGCGGCTGATACGTCCCTGGGAGGCGTCGGCCAAGCCGCGCAGCAGCGATTCGCGTAGGGCGTGGTCTTCCCACACGAGCATTTCCCGTTTGGGGATGCTGGCCAGTGGTGTCAGCAGGATTTCTCCGCTTGGACGGGTCGAGACTAGGAACCTGTCGTTGTGGTGCACGCCGGCGCGGCCGAAGGCAATCCGTGCTCGGTCGTCGGCGGCTACCTCGGCGATCGGCTCGAAGCCGGCGGGTGCGTTCATAGAGGTGTCCTCCTCGGGGCGTCTGGATCTCAGTGTAGCGGCTGGTGGGCATGTGGGTAACGCCCATATTTGGATTCCTCGCTTGCGTCCAC